>CADANT010000025.1 GCA_902789345.1 uncultured Ruminococcus sp. | reverse complement strand
GGTAGACAAGAAGAAACCTGCAGAAGAACCTAAGTCACTCGGCGGTAGCTTTACACTAGAAGAACCGCCTAAGACTGTTGAAGAAGTTGACACCAGAGAAATTAATGTTCCGCTTAACGGTAGCTTTGGGATCAAGCACAGAACTATTAACAAAGATAGAGCCAGCACTTTTGTTGCTACAGCCGCTGACAAAAAAGTTAATGCACAAGATGATACCAATAAAACAGCGGCTAAAGGCGTTGATAAGGTTACTGATAATAAAGCTGATGATGTTAATAACATTGCAGACAGCAAAAAGGCTGCTCAATCTAAATCTACAGTAAAACCTACAGAAAAAACTACAGTAGGTAAACAGGGTAACGCTACTGTTGCTAAACCTGCTGAAAACAAACCTGTAGATACTGCTATAAGCAAGAACAAACCTGAGGAAGAAACTAAGTCACTTGGCGGCAGCTTTACCCTTGAAGAACCGCCTAAGGCTGTTGAAGAAGTTGATACTAGAGAGATTAATGTTCCACTTAACGGTAGTTTCGGCATTAAGCAAAAATCTGAAAGTAAAAATACGGATAATATAACCACTGCTACAACATCTGCAAATAAGAAAGTTAATACAAAAAATGATACCAATAAAACAGCGGCTAAAAACTCTGATGAAGTTATTAACAACAAAGCTAATAATGTTAAAAACATTGCAGACAGCAAAAAGGCTGTTCAAGCTGAATCTACAGCAAAGCCTACAGAAAAAACTACAGTAAATAAAAAGAGTAACGCTACTGTTACTAAACCTGCTAAAAACAAGCCTGTAGATACTGCTGTAAGCAAAAACAAGCCTGTAGAAGAGCCTAAGTCACTTGGCGGCAGCTTTACTCTAGAAGAACCTCCTAAGGCTGTTGAAGAAGTTGACACTCGGGAAATTAATGTTCCGCTTAACGGTAGTTTTGGCATTGAGAGCACAGTTTCAGAAGAGGTTAAACCTACTACCGGTGGTAATAAAAAGTCAAACTCCACAACTAATAAAACCAAAAAATCAACTGCAAAAACAAAAATGTCTACCGCACCAATTAATAATAACGTTAAAATTGATGTTGATGACAGCGTAATTTTGGAAGCAGCCAAGAAAATTATTAGTGACTACATAACTACAGAGGAGTTTGCAAATAAACTAAAGGAAATTTTAAAATAACATATAATTTAGTTTACAAAAAGCCCGTTGCCAAAAGCAACGGACTTTTATTTTATACTAAAATTTAATAAAGCACTTTAACAAAACCAACCATTGTGGTTATCCAAAGTACCATTACAAGTATTACCGCAGGACAATGGCTTGTTGAAGCGTTTAATTGATAATTAGTATTAATAAAACTACCCTATGAGATAAAATCTGTAATAATTTGTTTTTTACTTGTTTCTACAATACAAAGAAGTAGGGAATTATCACAAATAAAAATGGCACCGGTTTTAATCTCCGGTGCCGTTATACATTTTATCTTATAATTTATTCTGCTTTATTTGTATCTACTCTGCCGTACAAAGAGAAATTGCCACCCTCATTCTTAGGTGCTCTTTCTGCCTTTGGTGCTGAGCTTTCGGCAGACTTGTTATAATTATTATTATAGCTTCTGTTTCTGTTGTAGCTGTTGTTATAATTTCTTCTGCCGTTATTATTTCTGTTATTGTAGTTGTTTCTACGGTAAGGTCTCTTATATTCAGGATCAAGGCCGATTACTACATGACGGTTTGTAACCTCACCCTCTGACCAAGAAATAGCACCGTTTACCTTTTGAACCGATGTATGAATAATTCTTCTTTCATAAGGATTCATAGGCTCAAGAGAAACATTTTTACCTGTTTTTAATACCTTAAAAGCAAGCTTTCTTCCAAGAATTTCAAGAGTTTTTTCTCTCTTTTCTCTATAGTTACCTGTATTAATTGTTATTCTAAAGTAAGAATTTCCGGTATGGTTTGCCACCAAACCTGCAAGATACTGCAAAGCGTCAAGAGTTTCTCCTCTTCTTCCTATTACAGCACCAACCTGGTCGCCTGACAAGGTAAGTTCGGCAGATTCTTCTTCTTCCTTCATATCAACGGTAATTTCAGATAGACCCATAGCCGCCAATATGTTTTCAACATACTTCTTTGCCTCTTTAGCCGGTGAATAATCAGCCGGCAACGGCTTTTTAACCTCTTCTGTTTTAGCGCTGCTTACAGGCTCGCTTACAGTATCAACATTTGCATTTACTTCCACAGCTTTTTGAGGCTTTAGGTCTTCGCCATTTACAATAGCATCGTCAGAAACCTCGCATATTGCCTTTACTTTAGCAGGACTTCCGCCAAATATACCAAACTTCTTTTTTTCTGCTCTTTTTAAAATTTCAAAAGTTACTCCGTCTTCACTGCTTAAACCAAGCTGATTTAGTGCGTCAGCCTTTGCAAGCTCCTCTGTTTCTCCTATACCAATTGCTTCTCTTGTCATTTTTTACACCTCTAGTTTTACTTTTACTTTTTCTTCTTTTTGTTATTATTATTGTTTTCGTTAATTCTCTTACGAGGATTATAAGAATAAGCTACATTTGCTTCTTGTAACTTTAAAAGCTCTACTCTTTGTGCTTCTTGCTTTGCTGTCATATGATTTGCACTGTAGAAATTTTGCAGTACTAATGTTTGTGCAAAACTTACTATTGTTGAAATAATCCAGTAAAAACCAACTGCGGCCGGTACTGAATAAGCAATGTATGCACTAAATGCAGGCAGTGCAAGCAGCATAACTACCATACAACCCTGCTGTTGCTTAAGTGTACCCTGGATTTTCATTGTAACTACCTGGCTTAAAACTGATGTTACAAAACACAGTGCAGGAATCAGCCACAAAATTGAGAATCCGTCGCTTGGTTTTCCCAGAAGATTTATACCCAAAAAATTGAAACTGTTACCATAATTTGCTATAGCTGTAATATCTGCCGCACTAAAGAACTGGCCTAAAAACGCTTCGCCGTTTGCCTGTGTGGCGATGTTTACAATTTCAAGCTGACCGTATATTGTAGTAAATTGATTACCTATACCCGGCATTACAGTTAGGTTATTTAATGCGCTTGTTACAACAGAATTGTCCATATGCATTGTATTAATAAGCGGACTAACTACTGCATAATAAACGCCCATAAGAATAAGCAAAGGTATGAACATAGATACACAGCCCATACTCTGCATACCCTCTTTTTCATACAGCTTTTGCATTTCTTCATTCATTTTTTTCTGGTCGCCGGCGTATTTTTTCTTTATTTCCTGCTGCTTCTGTGACATTCTGGCGTTTTTAGCCATTGACTTTTGCTGGTGTATAGACATAGGGAACAATACCAGCTTTACAACTATGGTAAAGCAAATAATTGCTAAGCCGTAGTTATTAAATATAGAATAAAAGAACCACAATACATAGCCAAATAAACTGCCTATGGCATCAAATATAAACATTTCAATTTTCGCTTCCTCTCATATTATGATAGCCACACAGAAAATGCGGCATTATTTTTTGCTTTTCTTTTGAGGAACAGGGTCATACCCACCTTTAGAAAAGGGGTTACATCTTAATATTCTCCACAAAGTCATAAAACCGCCCTTAAATGCTCCAAATCTTTCTATAGCCTCCAGCCCATATTGTGAGCATGTAGGTGTAAATTTACAGCTTGGCGGTGTTTTAGGTGAAATATATTTTCTGTAAAACTTAATCAGCCAAATTAGCGGACGCTTCATTTAATAACACCCGCTTTTTTTAGCTGTTTTTTCATACAACGCATAACATCGGTACTTTTTACATATGGTGTGCGTCCCCTGGCTACAAAAATAAAGTCGTAACCCAAATTTTCAAACTCAGGGTATAGCTCTCTGTAAGCCGCCATAACCACACGCCTTGCTCTGTTGCGCTGTACTGCTTTGCCTATTTTTTTACTTGTCGTAATACCTACTCTTGGCTTATTGTATCTTTGTTTCAATACATATGTGACCAAAACAGGAGAAACATAGGATTTTCCCTTAGAATAAATCTTACGAAAATCTCTATTTTCTTTTATAGTAGTTAATGTCATATAAATTCATTCCTATAAAAACAGCAAAGCCTTTTCATTTGTCTTAAACATAAAAACAAAGACCACCTTTCAGTGGCCTTAATTTTTAGTAAGACAACCTTTTTCTACCTTTAGCTCTTCTGCGAGCAAGCACTTTTCGTCCATTTCTGTCAGACATTCTCTTTCTGAAGCCATGCTCCTTTTTTCTGTGTAGCTTTTTAGGCTGATATGTTCTAAGCATCGAAAATCCTCCTTTCGGATATTAACCTTGCAATTTAGCATTATATCTTAAATTTCTCAGTTCGTCAATAATAATTTTCTAATTTTTTTCACATTTAAAAATATATTTTTTAGTAAAAAAACTTACAATTACCATATGTTGTGGATGAGCATAAATTTATTACATAATACTGTATAAATCATCCATTATTTTTTACAGCTTTACCTTTTGGCTCAAAAATAAAAAATATTTGAAAATTGTCGTAAAATATGATACAATAAATCAGATACATTGTAAGAAAGAAATTATAAAAAGAGGTGGAACTTTTGGATACGTTCAATGAGGCGTGGGATGTTATTTGTGACTACCTTAAGAACAAAAGAGAGAACGACAAAAAGGTAATATCAGATGTAGCTTATAATGCTTGGATAAAGAAAATTAAGCCCGTATCTATAGACTTTACTACAAAGCGAATTGTTCTTTCTGTACCTAACAACTTTAATAAAACAGTTATAGAAAACAGCTACCTGGGTATTTTAAAGGTAACATCAGAAGAAGTGTTTGGCGATGAATTTAACTTTGTAATTGAAATTGACAGTGATGAAGGAAATCACCCTGCCGAAGAGAACACAACCTCTAATAAAGAAGACGCAAATCAAAGCAACAGATACGGTGACGAATATACCTTTGACACCTTTGTTGTAGGTAAGTCTAACGAGCTTGCATACAAAGCTTCCCTAGCTGTAGCAAAGGACCCGGCAGGCCTTGAGGTACAAAACCCTCTGTTTATATACGGTAACTCCGGCTTAGGTAAGACACACCTATTATACGCTATTAAAAATGTAATTTCAAAGAATTATCCTGAAAAAAAGATAATTTATGTTAAAGGCGAAAATTTTGCAAACGAGCTTATTGAATCCCTAAGTAGAAAAACAACCGATAAGTTTCGTGATAAATACAGAACCATTGATGTACTTTTGGTGGACGATATTCAGTTTATAGCAGGTAAGGAGGCAACTCAGGAGGAATTTTTCCATACCTTTAATACTCTATATGAAGCACGAAAGCAAATTGTATTTACTTCCGACGTACTGCCAAAGGAAATGAAAACTCTGGAAAACAGGCTTCGTTCAAGGTTTGAATCAGGACTGCTGGTTGATGTACAGCCGCCGGATATAGAAACAAGAATTACAATTATAAATAAAAAAGCCGAACAGCTGAATATTGAAATACCTTACAACATAAGCGAGCTGTTGGCAACAAAAATAAAAAGCAACATAAGAAAGCTTGAGGGAGCAGTTAAGAAGCTTCACGCCAAAAATTTACTTAATCACGAAAAAATCAGCATAAAAATGGCCCACGAGGTTATTGCCGAACTTCAAAGTGAAGATGTACCTGCGGAAATTTCCCTAGACAGTATTATAGAAGAGGTTGCAAGAACCTTTAATGTAACGGTAGATGAAATAAAGTCGTCAAACAGACGAGCCACACTGTCAAAGGCAAGGCAGATAGCAATTTACCTGGTAAAGGACATTACCGATATGTCAATGGAGCAAATAGGTATGGCATTTAACGGAAGACACCACTCTACCATAGTATATACCTGCCAGCAGGTTGAAAAAAACATAGAAACCGATCCAAAGGTGAAAGAAATTATACAGGACATAAGAAAAAATTTGCAAAACGGTTAAGTAAACTTTTCAACATAATTTTGCACATATTATTAACACAATTAAACATTGATGTTAAATTGTGGAAGGGTGTCAAAAGTTATTAAATTTTATTAACCCAAAATAAACAGCCTCTTTATAATAACTTTTTAAGTATAAATCGGGGCTAAAGGGGTAAACTAACAAATTAACACCCTCTACTACTACTACTAAAATTAAATATACTAAACTATCTATAAAAGGGACTGATAAAGCAATGAAATTTTCATGCAGTCAAAAAGACTTTTCATCTGCAGTAACTAATGTTCAAAGGGCTGTTTCTGCTAAAACAAACCTGCCTGCTTTAGAGGGTATTCTAATAAAAGCGAGTGACAGCTGTGTTGAGCTTTGCGGTTATGATTTGGAAATAGGTATTACGACCTTTATAAACTGCAATGTTGCCGAGAAAGGTGAAATTGTAGTAAGCGCCAAGCTTTTAGGCGATATAGTAAGGCGACTACCGGAAAATACCGTAGACATTGAAACAGATGACAAAATGATAATCTACATAAAAAGCGGTCAGGCACAGTACCAGTTGGTAGGTATTTCTTCCGAGGAATACCCTGAACTGCCAAAAGTAGAAAAAATGGACGAAATAAAAATTAAAAGCGGCTTGTTAAAGAATATGATAAAGCAAACTATTTTTGCTATATCGGACAATTTCTCAAAGCCTATTTATACCGGATCACTTTTTGATATAGAAAATAATATCTTAAAGATAATTTCAGTGGACGGCTACAGAATGGCTATTCGTCAAGAGGTAATAGAGTGCGGTACAACCAATAAATTCGTTGTACCGGGCAAAACATTAAGCGAAATTTTAAAGCTTACCTGTGACGATGAAAATAACATCGAAATTATTATAGGTCAGCGCCACGCTATATTTAAAATAGAAAATTACTCTATTATTTCAAGATTAATCGAGGGTAATTTTATAGACTACAAAACTACCATACCGCCTGAAAATAAAACAGAGATAGTAATTAATACAAGAGGACTTATTGCTGCGGTAGAAAGAATGTCACTTCTTACCTCTGAAAAAATACAAAGTCCTATACGGTGTATGGTAGAGGATACTCAGGTAAAGCTGTTTTGTTCAACATCTATCGGCAGAGCAAACGACGCTATGGCGGCAGATATAAAAGGCGAAAATGTAGAAATAGGTCTTAACAGTAAGTATTTACTTGACGCACTTAAAAATTCAGAAACAGACGAAATTAAATTACAACTAAACGGTTCGTTAACGCCTATGAAGATTATACCTGTTCAGGGCGATGCATTTTTATATTTGGTTGTTCCAATGAGGTTTAAACAATGAAAGAAGTAAAAAGAGTTTTTATAGACACAGATTTTATTAAGCTTGATAACCTGCTGAAGCTGGGCGGCGTTGTGCAAACAGGCGGCCAGGCAAAGGTAATGATTCAAAACGGTGAAGTTATGTTAAACGGCTACACCTGCGAAATGAGAAATAAAAAAATAAAAAACGGTGATAAGGTAGAAACACCAAACCATATCATTGAGGTATATTATAAGTGATTATAAAAGAGCTGAAATTTAAAAATTTCAGAAATTTGCAGGATAATCATATAAAACCCGGCGAAAAAATGAATGTGATTGTTGGGGACAACGGCCAGGGCAAAACCAATCTTCTTGAGTGCATTTGGATGTTTAACGGTGTAAAATCCTTTAGAGGTTCAAAAGACCGTGAGCTGGTGCGTTTTAACGAAAAATTTTCCGAAATAGAGGTAGATTTTTTTAGTGAAGAACGGCTTCAAAATGCAAGGCTTGAGTTTGTAAACGGTCACAGAGAGGCTTATTTAAACGATGTAAAAAAGCCCGCTCCCTCACATTTAATGGGAAAAATAACATCAATAGTTTTTTCGCCTGAGCATTTGTCCCTTGTAAAGGGCGGGCCAAGTGTAAGAAGAAAATTTATAGACAGTGCCATTTGCCAGGTTAAGCCTAAATATTCGGCCTATTTGGCTAGGTATAATAAAATTCTTAACCAAAGGAATGCACTGCTTAAGGATATATCTTATTACTCAGAGCTTACCGACACCCTGGAAATTTGGGACAAAGAGCTTGCCTTAGCCGGCAGTGTAATTATAAGCGAAAGATTAAAATATATATCTGAGCTTTCTGCTGTTGCCGGTGAGTATCATAGGGGAATTTCAGAAAGCAGAGAAGCACTGCAACTTGCCTATACAGGTAAATATAGCGATAGTGAAGATACATCGTGCATTTATGATGAATTTTGCAATACTCTTGAAAAGTCCAGAAATGAGGATATTTCATTAAAATATACTACAAAAGGCCCACATAGACACGATATAGATATAATAATTAATGACAGAAGTGCCAAAATGTATGCTTCCCAAGGGCAGCAAAGGTCTGCCGTGCTTTCTTTAAAACTTGCCGAGGCGACATTAGTTGACCAAATAACAGGCAGAAAACCTGTTATACTGTTAGATGATGTTTTAAGTGAGCTTGACAAAGAAAGGCAGAGCTTTCTTTTAAATAAAATAAAAGGCAGACAGGTGTTTATAACCTGCTGTGACTATTCTACGGAAAATATTTTTGAATCCGGTAAGATATTTTTGGTAAATAACGGACAAATATCGGAAAAAACTATATAGAAAAGCTATATAAAGGATAGAATTATGTATTTGCATTTAGGCAATAATACTGTGGTAAACAGTAATGAAATTATAGGTATATTTGATATGGATAATACTACTGTTTCTAAGCATACCAGAAAGTATCTTGCACAAAGAACAAAAAACGGCGAGGTAGTTAATGTTTCTTTAGAACTTCCAAAGTCATTTGTGGTGTGCAGCAGTAATAATAAAAAAACGGTATATATCAGCCAGCTGTCACCAAAGACATTGCTGAAGAGAAAAAATTTTTTAAAGTATTTGTAACTTTACAGAAGGGACTGGCTATAAATTATGAAAACAAGATGCCCGTATTGCGGAAAAAAACTTGGTTATTTTCAAGCCTTTATTGAGAGAAAAAGAGGAGAGCACACCTGCAGCCATTGTGGAAGAAACTCTACGGTATTTTTTTCTACAACATACAAGGTGTTAATTGTTTTGACAATATTGCTGGCAGTTGCTTTAGTTATAATTTCAGTTAATCCATATTTTACATTTGGTTTATGGGGAATGCTGTGGGTAGCTGTGCCGTTTATTATTCTGTACATAATTACGCCTTTTTTCCTTAAGCTGGTTCCAATAAAGAAAAAATCAGTTGTAGATGTTGAGAAAATTGAGGCGGAATCGGAGCTTGAAAGCTACTCAACAAGGTCTATGGATAAGCTTGACGAAAAAAGCTATAAAAAAGAAAGCAGCTTAACCGATACTCAAAGCGGAAATGATGATTTTCTGGATATATCGGAGCTGAAGCTGTAATTTAGGAAGTGTAAATTTGAAACTTTTAAAGCTACCTGTCTGTCCCCACTGTAACGCAGTTTACAGATATAACGAAGTGAAAAATATGACCAGGTATAAGAACATTGAATGCAGACACTGCAAAAAGGTGTTTACTGTATATAAAGCAAAGGGACGGGCAATATTTTTATCAATAGATATTGCTGTGCTTATCCTATTAAATATTTTACTTTTTCATTTTTGTAGTTTTAATTTAATAGGATTGCTACTATTTACACTAATATTTTTTGGATTATCATTGTTAATTTTACCTTTTACTGTTCGATTTAAAAAGTATACCGAAGCAACGCAAAATAGTAAAACTAATAATATAAAAAATAAAACTAGGAAATAAATTCGAGAGAAAAATTAAAACGGAGGGTTTTTAATTGGATAATCTTGATATTACAAAGGTTGAAAATGAATACGGTGCCAATGAAATACAGGTGCTGGAGGGCTTGGAGGCTGTCAGAAAAAGACCGGGTATGTATATTGGTTCTACAGGTCCTGCCGGACTTCATCACCTTGTTTACGAAATTGTAGATAACTCAATAGACGAGGCACTTGCAGGCTACTGTACCAAAATTGATGTAGAAATTTTGCCTGACAACATAATAAGAGTCAGAGATAACGGCAGAGGTATTCCTGTAGGCATAAATGAAAAAATGGGTATACCTGCTGTTACTGTTGTATTTACTGTACTGCACGCAGGCGGTAAGTTTGGCGGCGGCGGATATAAGGTATCCGGCGGACTTCACGGCGTAGGTGCGTCTGTTGTAAATGCACTTTCAGAGTGGCTTGAGGTTACTATATGCGACGGTGAAAAGGTCTATAAGCAAAGATACGAGCGTGGAAACATAGTGTCTGACCTACAGGTAGTTGGCGAAAGTACCGAAAAAGGCACAGAGGTAATTTTTAAGGCCGATGCCGAAATATTCAAAGAAACCACCGTTTATGAATTTGATATTCTTGAAAGAAGACTTCGTGAGCAGGCATTTCTTAATGCCGGCGTAAATATTGAGCTTAAAGATTTGCGTGACAGTGAAAATATTCTTAACGAAAACTTTAAGTATGACGGCGGTATTGTCAGCTTTGTAGAGTACATTCATAAAAAGCGTGAGCTGGATGTAATACATCCTGATATTATGTACTTTACAGCGACTGCACCTGACGATTCGTCATCTGTAGAGGTTGCTATGCAATACAATGAAAGCTATAACGAAATTATGCTTTCATTTGCAAACAACATTCATACAGTAGACGGCGGTACAGCAGAGGACGGCTTTAAGCGTGGCTTAACCAGAGTTATGAATGATTATGCCAGAAAGTTTAATATATTAAAGGACAACGACAAAAACCTGACAGGCGAGGACTTGCGAGAAGGCCTTACGGTTGTAATAAGCGTAAAGCTGAAAGAGGCGCAGTTTGAGGGACAAACAAAAACTAAGCTTGGTAATACCGAAATTAGAACTATGGTAGAAAAGCTTATGAACGATAAGCTGAAGGTTTATCTTGAAGAAAACCCAAGCTCCGCAAAGCTTATATTTGAAAAAGCGCTTGCAGCGTCAAGAGCAAGAGAGGCCGCAAGAAAAGCAAAGGACCTTGTAAGAAGAAAGTCAGCTATGGAAAATGCCTCTCTGCCGGGTAAACTTGCCGATTGTCAGTCAAGAGATGCAAACGAAACAGAGATATACATAGTAGAGGGTGACTCTGCGGGCGGTTCTGCAAAGGGCGGCCGTGACAGAAGATACCAGGCTATTCTTCCTTTGTGGGGTAAAATGCTTAATGTAGAAAAGGCAAGACTTGACCGTGTATACGGAAACGACAAGCTAATGCCTGTTATTACTGCATTGGGTACAGGCATAGGCGAGGATTTTGATATTGAAAAGCTAAGATACGGCAAGGTTATTATTATGGCGGATGCCGATGTTGACGGATCTCATATCAGAACACTTTTGCTTACATTTTTCTTTAGATTTATGCGTCCTTTAGTTGAGCAGGGACATGTTTATATAGCACAACCGCCTCTTTACAGAATTACAAAGAATAAGGAACACAGGTATGCTTATTCTGATGAAGAAAGAGACGCTATACTACAGCAAATTGAAGGAAAATCTGACATACAGCGTTATAAAGGTCTTGGTGAGATGGACTCGGAGCAGTTGTGGGAAACTACAATGAACCCTGAAACCAGAATTATGCTTAGGGTAGACCTAGCTGACGCCGAGGCAGCAGATGAAATTTTTACAATTCTTATGGGTGACAAGGTTGAACCAAGAAGAGAATTTATTGAGAAAAACGCTAAGTATGTACAAAATCTTGATATTTAACAGGTGAATAGTATTGGATAGTAATTCAGAAAGTGTAAATAACACTGATAATATAAAAGAAATTCTTGATGAGGTACATTATTCCGAAAATATAAACGAGTGCCGTAAAAAAGAGGTTCTTATATACGAAAACGAGTACAAAATAAGTAAAAATGAAGCATACGAGGGACTGAAAAATTCAGGAATGATTAAAACTGTAGGCACAAGATTTGTAATATACACTGTTATTTTACTGCTTGCCATAGCCGGTTTTGTAGTTGCGTATGTTATAAAGAATAATATTAATGATTTAATATTTGCTTTTATTTCTTTGGCTGTGCTTGTAATTATATGGTTTGTTCCTCATTTTTCATTAAATAAGCTTGCAAAAGTAAATGCAAACGGCAATGTTATAAAATTTAAAGTATACGACAGCAGTCTGCAAATTTTCTGCAACAAAAACAGTTGGTATATTCCCCTTGATAACTCAAACAGAATGAAGCTGTGTAAAAATGTAATTGTTATAAAAAGAATTAAGGATAATCAGTTATTTGTAATACCCCTAAGGGCTATTGAAAGTGACAAAACAGAAACTGTTATAGAAGTGCTTAAAAAGGGTACACTAACATTAGGAAATAATTAAAATATATGTGTTAATGTGCATTTTATAATATAAAATAAGGTGATATTTTGAAAACAAAAACATTTATTACAGCAAGATACGGTGAAACTGATATGATGGGTATTGTGCATCATTCTGTATATGCACTTTACTACGAGCAGGCCAGAGTAGAATTTATTAACAACTTTGGTATAAGCTATTTGCAGTTGGAAAAGGACGGTCTAATGCTGCCTTTGGTAAACTTGGGATGCAGCTATAAAAAGCCGCTGCATTTTGCAGATGAATTTGTAGTAGAAACTTCAGTTGAAAATATTAAGCCTGCAAAGATAAGATTTAGGTATGAGGTTTATAACAGCAATAACGAGCTTGTAAATGTTGGATTTACAGAGCATGGTTTTGTAGACAGCAGTACATTTAAGCCTATTAATGCAAGAAAGCTCTTTCCTGATATATATAATAAGCTTAGTGAAAGCATAGAAAGCTAGTTTTACAATAGAATTTGAAAGACACTTAATTTATAAAAAGAGGGTGCAATCCTGTGGAAAATAAAGAAATAAGTAATACCGGAAAAATAATTGATGTTGACCTGCGTAAAGAAATGCAAACTTCATTTATGGCATACTCAATGTCTGTTATTGTTTCAAGAGCATTACCGGATGTTCGTGACGGCTTAAAGCCTGTACATAGAAGAATATTATATACCATGAATGAAAACAACCTTACACCGGAGAAGCCGTACAGAAAATGTGCGGATACTGTAGGTTCTGTGTTGGGTAGGTATCATCCACACGGTGATGCCTCTGTATATGATGCTCTTGTAAGACTTGCACAGGATTTTTCAATGAGATATCCTCTTGTAGACGGCCACGGTAACTTTGGTTCAGTAGACGGCGACCCGCCTGCTGCTTACAGATATACAGAGTCAAAAATGACGAAAATGTCTGTTGAAATGCTTACGGATATTGACAAAGAAACAGTTGACTTTACCCCTAACTTTGACGACAGACTTATGGAGCCTACTGTTTTGCCTTCTCGTTTTCCTAATTTATTGGTAAACGGCTCAAGCGGTATTGCCGTAGGTATGGCTACAAATATTCCTCCTCATAACCTTGGCGAGGTTATAGATGCAATGTGCTATCTTATTGATAACCCTGATGCAGAACTTCCGCAGCTTATGGAATATATTCAGGGCCCTGACTTCCCTACAAGCGCATTAATAATGGGCAGGTCAGGCATTAGAGCAGCATATGCAACAGGCAGAGGAAAAATTATAGTTCGTGCTAAGGCTGAAATTGTAGAGGGTAAAAACGGCAGATTTAAAATTATAGTTACCGAGCTGCCATACCAGGTAAACAAAGCACGCCTTGTTGAAAGCATTGCAGAGCTTTGCAAGGACAAGCGTATTGACGGTATAACTAACATTGAAGACCATTCAGACAGAAATGGTATGCATATTGAGATAGACATAAGACGAGATGTTTCTCCGCAAATTGTGCTTAACAAGCTGTATTCACTGTCGCAAATGCAGGTTACATTTGGTGTAATTATGCTTGCTATTGTAAACGGTGAACCGAAAATACTTACTCTAAAGCAAATTTTACAGCATTATATTGACTTCCAGGTTGATGTAATTCGCAGAAGAACAATATTTGATCTAAAAAAAGCCGAAGAAAGAGCACATATTTTAGAGGGCTTAAAGATTGCACTTGACTTTATTGATGAGGTTATTGCAATTATAAGAAGCTCAAAAGACCAGTCAACAGCTAAAAAGAGATTGTCTGAAAGATTTGGACTTGATGATATACAAACACAGGCCATTGTACAGATGCGTCTTGGACAGCTGACAGGTCTGGAAAGAAATAAAATTGAAGCTGAATTACAGCAGCTAGTTGAGAAAATTAAGGACTACAAGGATATTATAGAAAGCCACATGCGTCAGCTGGAAATTGTTAAAACCGAGGCTATGGAAATAAGAAGAAAATTTGCTGACCCAAGAAGAACAGAGATATTGTCTGTTAGCGGTGAAGTGGATATTGAAGACCTTATTCCGCAGGAGGAATGCGTGCTTACTATGACACGCTTTGGCTATGTTAAAAGACTGTCGGTAGACACCTACCATACACAAAAGCGTGGCGGCAGAGGCGTATCCGGTATGAGCAGACGAGAAGAAGATGTAGCGTCCGATATGTTTGTTATTAACAGTCATGACTATGTTTTGTTCTTTACCAATTTTGGCAGAGTATACAGACTAAAATGTTACGAAATTCCGGAGGGCAGCCGAACCTCCAAGGGTATGAATATTGCCAATTTGCTGCCTATTGCGCCGGAGGAAAAGGTTACATCTGTAATTAAGGTACCGGAGTTTGACGACGAAAAGTATCTTATTATGGTTACTAAGCAGGGACTTGTTAAGAGAATTAAGCTAAGTGCATACAACACCAATAGAAAAGGTGGTATAGTTGCGCTGGAGCTTAACGAGGGTGACGAGCTTGCTTGGGTAAGAATGACCGACGGCAACAGCCAGGTAGTAGTTGCAACAAGGCTTGGTAAGGCTATTCGTTTTGATGAAAACGATGTTCGTCCAATGGGAAGAACCGCAAGGGGTGTAAAGGCTCTTACTTTGCTGGGTGATGACTATGTAATCGGTATGACAACCGTAAACGAAGACGATATGATACTTACAGTATCAGAAACAGGATACGGCAGACTGTCTAGTGTAAGCGACTACAGACTGCAGTCCAGAGGCGGTAAGGGTATTATTAACTATCATACAGAGAAATACGGCAATGTTGCCGCTATAAGTGCTGTTGATGTTGATAATGACGATATTATTATTATTTCCTCTGACGGCGTTATTATAAGAATTGAGGCAAGCTCTATCAGAATTTGCTCAAGACCTAGTAAGGGTGTAACCGTAATGAGAGTAAATGAAGAAAATAAGGTTGTTACTCTTGCTGTTGCTCCTCACGAGGAAGAAGAGGTTGACCAGCCTGTTGAAAATACAGAGGAAGATGTATCAGAAGAAATTCCGGAGGATACTTCTGCTGACGACACTCAGGAATAATTATAGTATTTTATGTTTGTGGGCGACCAATGGTCGCCCGTAGCTTTATTTTGCGTAAAATTAGTAATATTAAATATTAATGTATTATATAATATAAAATTAGGTGAAAAATTATGAATAACAGTACAATAGCAGCTATTTCTACCGCTAACGGACCGGGTGGTATTGGCGTTATAAGAATATCCGGAGATAATGCTTTTACCATAGGTGACAAAATATTTAAAGGTGTAAACGGTAAAAAAATTACTGATATGCAGGGCTATACTGCCGCATACGGGTTTGTATATGACGGTGATGAAAAGCTTGACGAGGTAGTTGCAACTGTTTTTAAAGCACCACACAGCTATACAGGCGAAAATGTTCTTGAAATATCATGTCACGGCGGTATGTATATAACAAAGCAGGTACTGCGTGCAGTAATTAACAGCGGTGCTGTTGCAGCACAGGCAGGTGAATTTACCCAAAGAGCATTTTTAAACGGAAAAATGGATTTGTCAGAGGCAGAGGCAGTTATGGATATTATCTCTGCAAAGGGTAAAACCCAGGCCAGAGCTGCCCTTGCCTGCCGTGAGGGTAAAATAAGTAAGGAAATTTTTAAAGTGAACGATATATTGGTAGGCTGTGCAGCACACCTGTCTGCATGGGCCGACTACCCCGAGGAGGATATTCCGGAGGTTGAAAGCAGTACTTTAAGCAAAGATTTAAACAATGCAAAAGAAATTGTTGAAAACTTGCTTAAAAATTATGATGCAGGTATGGTGCTTAAAAATGGTGTAGATACCATAATAGTAGGCAAACCAAATGTTGGAAAATCTACCCTTATGAATCAGTTGACAGGCTACGAAAAATCTATAGTAACTGACATTCCCGGAACTACAAGAGATGTTATAGAAGAAACTGTTGTTCTTGGTGATATTACCTTAAATTTATCCGATACTGCGGGACTTCGTGATACTGACAATGTAGTAGAGCAAATAGGAGTTGACCGTGCAAGGAAGAAGATTGAAACCGGAGGACTTATACTGGCTGTGTTTGATGCTACCGACGAATTGAATGATGAAGATGTTAATTTGTTGAAAACTATAAGCTCTTTACCTTCTGTAGCAATAATTAATAAAACAGACCAAACCTCTGTTATTAATGTTGAGTTTATTAAGTCTTTAGTAAAAAATGTAGTGTTTATTTCTGCAAAAAACGGTGACGGCATTAATGAATTAATAAGTATAATTGAGAAAATTACAGGTATGGCAAACTTTGACCCATCAGTAGCTACATTGGCTACTGAAAGACAGCGTGACTGTGCAGTAAAGGCGCTTGACGCAATAAATGAAGCAATAAATGCATTAGAAATTGGTATGACATTGGATGCTGTAACCGTTTCTATTGAAGACGCAGTACAAAGTATACTTGAAATTACCGGAGAGCGTGCCGGTGAAGTAATAGTACACAGTGTATTTTCAAAATTTTGTGTTGGTAAATAAATTTGTGCTGTGTGCATAGATTAAGGAGTTTTATAAAGAAAGTGGTGGCAGATAATGAGTTTTTTGGCAGGAGAATTTGATGTTGCAGTTATTGGAGCAGGTCACGCTGGTATTGAGGCGGCCCTTGCTTCCGCAAGACTTGGCTGTAACACTGTGGCCTTTACAATAAATATGGATGCAGTTGGCAACTGTCCTTGTAACCCGTCAATAGGCGGTACGGCAAAAGGACATCTAGTAAGAGAAATAGATGCCATAGGCGGTGAAATGGGAAAAACAGCTGACGAAAGTATGCTGCAAATGCGTATGCTTAACAGAGGAAAGGGTCCGGCTGTACATTCACTAAGGGCGCAGATTGACAGAAGAAAATATAGCGAAATTATGAAGCACAAAATGGAGCTTCAAGAAAATTTGCAGGTATTGCAGGCTGAAATAACCGATATTAGCAGAGAGAGCGATTATTGGATTTTGGAAACAAGACTAAAAGCACAGTTTAAATGCAAAGCGGTTGTTATTGCTACCGGTACTTTCTTAGGCGGCAGAGTTTATGTAGGCGACGTTTCTTATGAAAGCGGACCGGACGGTATTTTCCCGGCATCATTTTTGGGTGGCTCTCTTAAAAAGCTGGGTTTATCTCTTAGAAGATTTAAAACAGGTACGCCTGCTAGGGTATTGAAAAGAAGTATAGATTTTTCAGACCTTGAAGAACAGTGTGGCGATGAACCTGTTACCCCTTTTTCTTACGATACTTTAGAGCCGCCTAAAAATAAAATAAAGTGCCACATTAGCTGGACAAACGAAGAAACAAAGAAAATAATACTAGACAACATTCACCGTTCCCCTTTGTATGGCGGACTTATTGAAGGTGTTGGGCCAAGATACTGTCCAAGCATAGAGGACAAAATAGTTAGATTTGCCGATAAAAAAAGACATCAGCTGTTTATTGAGCCGTGTGGAATTAATACAGAGGAAATGTACTTGCAGGGAATGTCCTCATCATTGCCGGAAGATGTACAGCTTGAATTTTATCACTCTATAAAAGGTTTAGAAAACGCTGTAGTAATGCGCCCGGCTTACGCCATAGAGTACGATTGCGTTGACCCTACTATGATGAAAAGCACGCTTGAATTTGAGAATTTTCCAAATTTATATGGTGCAGGACAATTTAACGGCAGCTCAGGATACGAGGAGGCCGCAGCACAGGGACTAGTAGCCGGTATTAATGCAGCACTAAAGGTACAAGGCAGAGAACCGTTTATTTTGGACAGAGCGTCTTCATATATAGGAACATTAATAGACGACCTAATTACAAAGGGTGCTGACGATCCATACAGAATGATGACCTCTCGTTCCGAATACAGACTTGTTTTAAGACAGGACAACGCAGACGAAAGACTTACACCGCTTGGCAGAAAAATAGGATTAATCTCTGACGACAGATGGAACAGATTTACTGCAAAGCAGCAACAAAAGAAAGACGAAATAAAAAGGCTAAAAAATACTGTAATACCACCAACGGAACAAGTAAATGCTATACTTGTTTCACGTGAAACAACACCTATAACTACAGGAGTAAGGTTAATTGACTTAATGAAGCGCCCTCAAATAAACTATGCCGCATTAGAGCCTGTAGATACCACAAGACCACAGCTTGATGTAAATGTACAGGAACAGGTGGAAATAGATGTTAAATATGAGGGCTACATAAAAAGACAGGCTGAACAAATTGCAAAAATGAGAAAGCTTGAGGAAAAGCGACTGCCTAAAATTGACTTTAACCAAATTGTAGGCCTAAGACTGGAGACTATTGAAAAGCTTAACAAGGTAAAGCCTGAAAATATTGGACAGGCTTCCAGAATAAGCGGCGTCAGTCCTGCGGATATTTCCGTATTGCTAATATGGCTTGCACAGCAGTCACATAAAAATCAAAAGGATAATTAGGCTTATGAATGAATTTAATGATGTTTTGCAGTCAGGAATGGCTAAATTTAATATTATCTTAACTGAAAAACAGCTTTGGCAGTTTAATGAATATTATAAACTACTTACCCAGTGGAACAATAAAATGAATTTAACAGCTATAACAGAGCCAACAGAGGTAGCCCTTAAGCATTTTGTCGATAGCTGTAGTATTTTGAATTATATAAAGGTTAAAGAAAATGCTAAGGTTATTGACATTGGTACAGGTGCAGGATTTCCGGGAATCCCCCTAAAAATAGTAAGAGATGATATTAATTTAACATTACTGGACAGCTTAAATAAAAGACTTTTATTTTTAAATGAAGTTGCTAAAGAAATAGGCATTACAGCTAACACCATACACGGCAGAGCCGAAGACTACGGAAAAGACATCACATACCGTGAAAAGTATGATATGGCTGTATCTCGTGCTGTTGCTCCGCTAAATGTACTAAGTGAATACTGTATCCCTTTTGTAAGAAAAGGCGGTATATTTGTTTCTATGAAAGGTCCAAATGTGCAGGAAGAAGTAAACGCCGGCAAAAACTCAATTAAATTACTGGGCGGAAAAATTAATAATGTAAAGCAGTTTAGTTTAGGTGATAACAGCAGAAGTATTATTATTGTTGACAAGGTTAATAATACACCTGCCGCATATCCAAGGCACGGCTCAAAGATTTCTAAAAAGCCCCTTTAAGTTTGTGTAGCAATTTATAAGATAAAAATAGATATTTCCCGATAATAATTTATGTGTTATTATCGGGGGATGTTTTTGTTAAAAAATTAATCTGTTTTTCGACCTGTTTATTAATAATAATGTAAAACCTTTTATTTTGTATTTACTTCCTTTGACAAAATTGTTTTTGCTGTTGTGTTATTATATTGTTGTCAACAAGAGGAGAGGAAGTTTAAAAAAGAGGTGCTACACTATGAAGTTGATTTTACGAGATGACAATAAACTAACAGACATACCTGTAATTTACATAATGCCAAACAAGTCTCAGCCAAGAAAGGTTTTTAATAAAGACGAGCTTGAGGCGCTTTCCCAGAGTATTGCAAAAAATGGCATTTTACAGCCCCTAACGGTTAGAAAGCACTCCCCTGTGGAATATGAGCTTATAGCCGGTGAAAGAAGACTGCGTGCCGCTATAATGGCAGGCTTTGCAAAGGTGCCATGTATTGTAATGAAGTGTACTGACAATCAATCCGCCATATTTGCATTAATTGAAAATTTGCAAAGGTCTGACCTTAATATGTTTGAAGAGGCATTAGGCATAAAAAAACTAATAACAGAATGTAATATGACTCAGGAACAAATTGCTAAGCAAATAGGAAAAAATCAGTCAACCGTTGCCAACAAGCTTAGGTTATTAAGACTAACACCTGAGGAACAAAAAATAATACTTAATAATAATTTAACCGAAAGGCACGCCAGAGTAGTGTTAAAGCTTAGTGAAGAAAAAAGATTGGCGGCGCTTAAAAAAATTGCCGAAGGCCCATTAAATGTAGCCAAAAGTGAAAAGCTTGTTAATGAAATGCTTGGTGATTGCCCTGTTAAAAAGAAAAAGTCAATAAATCAAAAATTTATTATAAAGGATGTAAGGATATTTATAAATACATTTATGAAAGCCTGTGACACAATGAAGTCCAGCGGTATAAATGCTGTAAGTAACAAAGTTGAAAGTGACGAATACATTGAATACAGCGTAAGAATACCAAAACGCTCTGCTTACAGCAGCTAATTTAAAGTACAAGAGTATAAGTTTCCACTCATACCAATTTCCTTATCTGAAACCCCCGCAGGAGCCGTACAGTTTTACATTGTACGGCTCCTGCACCTTTTTATATAAAACTCTAGTGTTTATATAATCTTTTGCTGTATTTAATTAAACACATACTTTTGTGATACAATAACAAACTAATCTCCCCTACTGTTTCACGTGAAACATATATTATTTTTATTAAATATATCTTTAAAATTAGTTGTAATAGTGGTATAATTTATATGTTAAATTTAAGAAAATGAGAGGTGTATTTATGGCTAAGGTTATTGCGGTGGCAAACCAAAAGGGTGGCGTAGGCAAAACAACTACCGCCGTTAATTTAGCAGCCGCCTTGGGCATTAATAATAAAAAGACTCTTCTTATTGATATAGACCCACAGGGAAATTCCACAAGCGGTGTTGGTATAGACAAGCGTACATTGGACTATACTACATATGACTTATTGGTTGATAACATTAAGGTACAACAGGCACTTTTGCATACAAAGTTTCAGTGTTTGGATATTTTGCCTGCCAGTATAAATTTAGCGGCCGCAGAGCTTGAAATAGCCGAAAAAAGTAAACGAGAGTCTTTACTTAAAAATGCCGTTACACCTGTTCGTGGCAACTATGACTACATAATTATAGACTGTCCCCCATCATTAGGACTGATAACAACAAACGCACTTTGCTTTAGTGACACTATACTTGTACCAATTCAATGCGAGTATTATGCACTGGAGGGCTTGTCACAGCTAATGAATACGGTTAGAAGAGTAAAAAGGCAATATAACAGTAAGCTTGAAATGGAAGGCGTTCTGCTTACTATGTATGACGGAAGACTTAACCTTACCCAACAGGTTGTAGATGAGGTTAAAAGATATTTTCCAAGAAAGGTTTTTGCAACGGTAATACCAAGAGGTGTAAGACTTTCAGAAGCACCAAGCTTTGGTATGCCTGTTATGTATTTTGATAAAGCCTGCAAGGGCAGTGCCGCATATTTAGCGTTGGCACAGGAAATAATTAATAATTATTAATGAGGTATAAAGTGAAAGGAGTGTAGAAATTGGCTGCAAAAAAAAGAGGCGGACTCGGCAAAGGGTTGGACGCCATTTTTATAGAAAATGAGCCGGAGGAAAGCAGCAGCAATGTTACGCTGAAAATATCCGAAATAGAGCCAAACAAAAACCAGCCACGGCGAGAATTTGACGATAACGCTTTGGCAGAGCTGGCAGAATCTATTTCTCAACATGGTGTGCTGCAGCCATTGCTTGTAAGACCTATAGCCGACGGCGGTTATCAAATAGTTGCCGGCGAGAGAAGATGGCGTGCAAGCCGTATGGCAGGCTTAACCGAGGTACCTGTAGTTATAAGAGAGCTTTCAGACAGTGAAACAATGGAGCTTGCCCTTATTGAAAATTTGCAGAGAGAAGACCTTTCTCCTGTTGAAGAGGCTTTGGGCTACAAACAGCTTATGGAAGAATACAATATGTCACAGGATCAGGTGTCCAAAACGGTTGGCAGGTCAAGGCCGGCTATTGCAAATGCGCTTAGACTGCTTAATTTACCGGATGAAATTCTAAATTTGGTAAATACCGCAAAAATAAGTGCAGGTCACGGCAGAACGCTGTTGTCCTTTAAAAATCCTGACGATATGCTGGTATGGGCTAAAAAGTGTGTAACAGACGATATTTCTGTAAGAGAGCTTGAGCGCATAGCAAAAAAATCAAATCAAGAGTTTGAAAACAGAGGCAAAGAAAATAAGGTTACTAAAAAGGTTAAAAGATTGCCTTATTATGACGAGGTGGAGTTATCCCTTAACGAGCACTTAGGCAGAAAAGTATCTGTATCAGGTGACGCAGAAAACAAGGGCGTCCTTGAAATTGAATTTTATAGTAAGGACGACCTTTTTGAGCTTGCACAAATGTTGGGCAAAAACTCAATGTAAGTTTATTATTATTTTTTATATATTAAGTAATTCAGAGGAAAGGAAATTTAATTTATGCTAGATATTAAATTTTTGAGAGAAAATCCTGAAATAGTTAAACAAAACATTAGAAATAAATTTCAGGACAGCAAGCTTGTACTTGTTGACGAGGTAATTGAGCTTGATAAAAAAAGCAGACAGACTCAGCAGGAGGCTGACGCTTTGCGTGCTGACAGAAATAAATTTTCTAAGCAGATTGGTGCATTAATGGCAAAGGGCAAAAAAGACGAAGCAGAGGAAATGAAAGCTAAGGTAACCCAGCAGGCTGACAAGCTGGCTAAGCTTCAGGAGGAAGAAGCTGCATTACAAAAGGAAATACTTGAAAGAATGATGGTTATACCAAACATTATAGATCCATCTGTTCCTATAGGTAAAGACGACTCTGAAAATGTTGAGATTGAAAAATTTGGAGAGCCTGTAGTGCCTGAATTTGAAATTCCTTATCATACAGAAATAATGGAGAAGTTTAACGGTATTGACCTTGACAGTGCCAGAAGTGTAGCCGGTAACGGTTTTTATTACTTAATGGGTGACATTGCAAGACTGCATTCCGCCGTAATTTCATATGCCCGTGATTTTATGATTGACAGGGGCTTTACCTACTGCATACCTCCTTATATGATTAGAAGTAATGTGGTAACAGGTGTTATGAGTTTTGCTGAAATGGATTCTATGATGTATAAAATTGAGGGTGAAGACCTATATCTTATTGGTACAAGTGAACACTCAATGATTGGTAAATTTATTGACACCATGAACAAAGAGGAAGATCTGCCATATACACTTACAAGCTATTCACCTTGTTTCCGTAAGGAAAAAGGCGCACATGGTATAGAAGAGCGTGGTGTATACAGAATTCATCAGTTTGAAAAGCAGGAAATGATTGTTGTCTGCAAGCCTGACGAAAGCAAAATGTGGTTTGACAAGCTTTGGAAAAACACAGTAGACCTGTTCCGCTCTTTAGACATACCTGTAAGAACACTTGAGTGCTGCTCGGGCGATTTGGCAGATCTAAAAGTTAAGTCAATAGATGTAGAAGCATGGTCACCTCGTCAGAAAAAATATTTTGAGGTAGGCAGCTGTTCTAACCTAGGCGATGCACAGGCAAGAAGACTAAAAATAAGAGTTAAGGGAAAGGGCGGTAAATATTTTGCACATACCCTTAACAACACTGTAGTTGCCCCGCCAAGAATGCTTATAGCGTTCCTTGAAAACAACCTAAATGCTGACGGCACTGTGAATATTCCTGTTGCTTTAAGACCTTATATGGGCGGCAAGGAGCTTATTAAATAATTAGCCTCTTGTTATTGACAAATTATTTATATAGAGATATAATCGACATAATAACCTAAAATCAGTAGCTATAAAATACTGAATAAGAATAAGGAGGAAGAAAGGCAATGATAAACAAAAATTATCAAGAAAAATTCTGTAAAGAAGCTCTGACATTTGATGATGTTCTGCTGATTCCGGGTGAATCTTTTGTAGAACCTGCTAATGTTAATATTGGAGCACAACTAACTAAGAAGATTAGGCTGAACACACCGCTTATTACAGCTGCTATGGACACTGTAACAGAGGCTAAAATGGCTATTGCCATTGCCAGAGAGGGCGGCATAGGCATTATTCACAAGAATATGACTATTGAACAGCAGGCAGACCAAGTTGACAGAGTAAAGAGATCAGAAAACGGTGTTATAGCTAATCCGTTCTTCCTATCACCGGAGCATACTGTAAACGACGCAAACCAGCTTATGGCTAAGTATAAAATATCCGGTGTGCCAATATGCGAGGGTGAAAAGCTTGTTGGTATTATTACAAATCGTGATATGCGTTTTATGACAGAAGAAGACTACAGCCAGCAGATTAAAAATGTTATGACAGCTGAAAAGCTTGTAACAGCTCCTGTTGGAACAAGTATGGAGCAGGCTCAGGAAATTTTAAGAGAGCATAAAATTGAGAAGCTGCCTCTTGTAGATAAAGACGGCAAGCTAATGGGACTTATTACAATAAAAGATATTGAAAAGTCAATGCAGTACCCTAACTCTGCAAGAGATGAAAAGGGCAGATTGCTTTGTGGTGCGGCTATTGGTGCTACAGCAGATGTACTTGAGAGAGTAGCAGAGCTTGTAAAGGCACAGGTAGATGTACTTGTACTTGATTCAGCTCATGGTCACAACAGAAATGTTATTGCAGCGGTTAAGCGTGTAAAAGATGCATTCCCGAATGTTCAGCTTATTGCAGGTAATGTTGCAACAGCCGAAGCTACAAGAGCATTAATAGAAGCAGGTGCTGACGCAGTAAAGGTTGGTATTGGTCCTGGTTCAATATGTACTACCCGTGTAGTAGCAGGTATTGGCGTACCGCAAATTACAGCTATTTACGATGCCGCTTGTGCAGCAGCAGAGTATGGTGTACCAATAATTGCAGACGGTGGCATTAAGTATTCCGGCGATATTGTTAAGGCTTTGGCAGCCGGCGGTAACGCTGTTATGATTGGTTCACTTGTTGCAGGCTGTGAAGAATCACCTGGCGACAGCGAAATTTATCAGGGCAGACAGTTTAAGGTATACCGTGGTATGGGCAGTCTTGGTGCTATGGGTAAAGGCAGTCAGGACAGATATTTCCAAAGCGGATTTAAGAAGTTTGTACCGGAGGGCGTTGAAGGTAGAGTACCTTATAAGGGATATTTGTCAGAAACAATATACCAAATGGTTGGCGGTCTTCGTGCAGGTATGGGATATACAGGCTGTGAAACTATAGAAGAGCTTCACGAAAAAGCACAGTTTGTACGCATTACCGGTGCAGGCTTAAAAGAGAGCCACCCACACGACATAAGCATTACTAAAGAAGCTCCTAATTATTCTTATAACGGTTAATATATTTATAATTCACTGATAAAAGGTCAGCTTGTCTGTTTTTAATGACAAGCTGACCTTTTTAAATTTATAATATTATGCTGCTTTAAAATAATATACGAGTTTTTAAATAAATAAAAAGGGTATGCAGTAAATTTTATAATCTGCATACCCTTTAAATATTATCTTTTATAATATGTTGGCTCTGTGTCAATAGTTGGGGTAAAACCGTAAAAAGAAAATTGATTTAAACAAGTGGCAATGGACTAGGTTGCCACTTGTTTTTGGTTTTGGTGTGA
>CADANT010000024.1 GCA_902789345.1 uncultured Ruminococcus sp. | reverse complement strand
CAAAAACAAGTGGCAACCTAGTCCATTGCCACTTGTTTAAATCAATTTTCTTTTTACGGTTTTACCCCAACTATTGACACAGAGCCATTTTTTATTTAAGCGAATTGATTTACATAATTATTATCAAAAGTATTAGCAGGATATTTTTTTATCGTGAGCTTTGGCGTTGGATGCTCTTTGATTTTCTTACCTCAAATAGGTCACATCTATTTACAACGCAGAAAATAGAATTACAATATCTGTTACTGTAGGTTGCTATAAATTATATTGTTTGATATAATAGGTAATTAGATGATTGTATCACAGAAAGGATTTGAAATAAATGAAGCTTGGAATGGTAGGTTTGCCAAATGTAGGCAAAAGTACACTGTTTAACGCAATAACAAACGCCGGTGCACAGTCCGCTAACTATCCGTTTTGTACTATAGAGCCAAATGTAGGAGTGGTTTCTGTACCGGATAAAAGACTGGACAAGCTGGCAGAAATGTATGACCCTGACAAGTTTACACCTGCTACAATAGAATTTGTTGATATTGCCGGTTTGGTAAAGGGTGCTTCTAAGGGTGAGGGACTTGGAAATAAGTTCCTGTCAAATATTCGTGAGGTAGACGCCGTTGTTCATGTTGTGCGCTGTTTTGACAATGACGACATTATTCATGTAGACGGTTCGGTTGATCCTGCAAGAGATATTGAAACTATTAACTTGGAACTTGTTTTGTCTGACCTTGAAATGATTGAAAGAAGAATAGACAAAACTAAAAAGCTAATGAAGGCTGACAAAAAGTATGCTGTTGATTTGGAGTTTTTTGAAAGAGTAAAGGCCGCCCTTGAAGAGGGAAAGTCAGCAAGAAGCGTTGAATGTAACGACGATGAAAAAGCCCTGTTAAATTCAGTTGCACTTTTAACAAACAAGCCTATTATATACGCAGCCAATGTAAGCGACACAGACTTTGCAAACGGCATTGAAAATAATGAATACTATAAGCAGGTTAAAGCAATAGCCGACAGCGAACACGCCGCCGTTCTTCCTATTTGCGCCGAGCTGGAGGAACAGCTGGTAGATATGGAAAAGGAAGAGCGTGATATGTTCCTCAACGATATAGGTCTTACACAGTCCGGCCTTGACAGACTTATTACAGCTTGTTATGACCTATTAGGGCTTATATCCTACCTTACAGCCGGTAAGCAGGAGGTTAGAGCTTGGACTATTACAAAGGGTACAAAGGCTCCGCAGGCGGCAGGTAAAATCCACACCGACTTTGAGCGTGGATTTATCAGGGCCGAGGTTATTTCCTTTGATGACCTTGTAAAGTGTGGCTCTATGACAGCGGCTAAAGAAAAAGGTCTTGTTCGCAGTGAGGGCAAGGAATATGTTATGCAGGACGGCGATGTTGTTTTGTTTAGATTCAATGTGTAAGCTGGGCTTTATATTAAACATAATACTTTTCATTTAAAATTAAATAATACATTAGTATCTGTTTATATGAATAACAGCCATATTAAGGGCAGGAGACTCTTAATATGGCTGATTTTTTAAATTTTGCAGTCTGTATATTGGAATTATGCAAACCCCCGGTTTGTGTTCATAATTAAAAGTTTTATAATGTTAGCTTAAACTAACAGAAAATTTAATGAAAAACAGCTTAAACAGTGACTTCGGCAAAAATAAACAAACAGGTGGCTGAGTATGTTAAGGCTTTGTGAAAAATCAAAAAATTAAATATTTTTTAAATTTTATGCAATTGCACTAACTCGTTTCTTGCAATTACGACTTGAAAAGCTGCAAATAAGTCTGTATAATAGACAGTAAGGTTGATTTTTTGCAATTTTAAGGGTTAAATATTTCATTCTCGGTAATTTTTATATAAATTACTCAATGTCTACCGCTGATGTAGGCTTTGAATGAAACCACCTATATAAAATAATTCATATAAGAACCTTATGCTTGTGTGCTACAGCACAACAAAAATGCAAAATTTGCTTGCATTTGCACTATTTACAGCTTTACATAATTAAATAAAAGTGTTATATTAGGCTCGTAACATTGATATAAAAAATTTGCATTTTATATATAAAGGGTGCAATTCACTTAACCTTACAGAAAGGAAGATATTAATGCAGAATATGGAAGTTTTCCCAAAGCAGCAAACAAAAGACACACTGTATGACGCTCGTTTTGAGCACGACAACTGCGGTATAGGTGCTGTCTGTAATATGAAGGGTATAAAGACCCACGCAACAGTTGAGGCTGCACTGAAAATAGTAGAAAATTTGGAGCACCGTGCCGGTAAAGACGCTGACGGTAAAACAGGCGACGGCGTAGGTATTATGGTTCAGATTTCTCACAAATTTTTCTCAAAAATAGCTCAGTCGCTAAACTACAACATTGGCGGCGAAAGAGAGTACGGTGTGGGTATGTTCTTCTTCCCTACAGAAGAGCTTCCAAGACATCAGGCTATGAAGATGTTTGAGCTTATTGTAGAAAAAGAGGGTATGGAGTTTATCGGCTGGCGTACAGTTGCTACGCACCCAAATGTACTTGGCAAAAGAGCATTTGACAAAATGCCTTGTATTATGCAGGGCTTTGTTAAAAAGCCGGCAAATGTTGAAAAGGGTCTTCCTTTCGACCGTATGCTGTATGTTGCAAGGCGTGTGTTTGAACAGTCTAACGACGATACTTATGTAGTAAGTCTAAGCAGCCGTACTATAGTATATAAGGGTATGTTCTTGGTTAAAGAGCTGCGCAGCTTTTATGCCGACTTGCAGAACCCTGACTACGAGTCTGCTATTGCTACAGTACACTCAAGATTCTCAACTAACACAAACCCAAGCTGGCACAGAGCACACCCTAACCGCTTTATTGTTCACAACGGTGAAATTAATACCATTCGTGGTAATGCAGATAAAATGCTTGCCCGTGAGGAAAATATGACATCAAATACATTAAGCGACGATGATTTGATTAAGGTTTTCCCTGTGGTAAATCCAAGCGGTTCAGACTCTGCAATGCTTGACAATACACTTGAGTTTATGGTTATGAACGGTATTCCGTTGCCGCTGGCTGTAATGATTGCCATTCCTGAGCCGTGGGCAAACAACAAGGCTATGCCTCAGGATAAAAAGGATTTCTATCATTACTATGCAACTATGATGGAACCTTGGGACGGTCCTGCTTCCATCGTGTTCTCAGACGGTGACATTATGGGTGCAGTGCTTGACCGTAACGGTCTTCGCCCATCAAGATACTACATTACAGATGATGACAATGTAATTCTTGCTTCTGAGGTAGGCGCTATAGATGTACCAAACAGCAAGGTAATAAAGAAAGAGCGTTTGCGTCCGGGCAGAATGCTTCTTATAGATACAGTAAAAGGTCAGATTATAAAGGACGACGACCTAAAGCTTTATTATGCACAGCAAAAGCCATATGGTGAATGGCTTGATTCTAAGCTTGTTCACCTAAGAGATTTAAAAATTCCAAACCAAAAGGTACAGGAATACTCAAAGGAACAGCTTGCAAAGCTTGAGAAAGCATTTGGCTACAACTACGAGCAGATTTCAACAATGGTTTTGAATATGGCTCAAACAGGTGCCGAAACAGTTTCTGCAATGGGTACCGACAGTCCGTTGGCTGTACTTTCAAAGGAACACCAGCCGCTGTTTGACTACTTTAAGCAGCTGTTTGCACAGGTTACAAACCCACCGATAGACGCTATTCGTGAGGAAATAGTTACATCTACAACTGTATTTTTGGGCAGAGAGGGTAACCTGCTGAAGGACGCCCCTGAAAACTGTAATGTTTTACAGATAGAAAATCCTATACTAACAAGTATAGATGTTTTGAAGATTAAGAATATGAACAAGCCGGGCTTTAGGGTTGAAACTGTTCCTATTCTTTACTATAAAAATACCAACCTTGCCAAGGCTGTACAGCATTTGTTGGTAGAGGTTGACAGAGCATATAGAAAAGGTGCTAACATTATTATTTTGTCTGACCGTGGCGTTGACGAAAACCATGTTGCTATTCCGTCACTTTTGGCAGTAGCGGCACTTAACAGTCACTTAGTACAGACAAAGAAAAGAAATTCTATGTCACTTATTCTTGAATCAGGCGAGCCAAGGGAGATACACCACTTTGCTACACTGCTTGGCTACGGTGCTTCTGCTATTAACCCATACCTTGCACACGACGCTATTAAGCACGCTGTTGCCGAGGGTATGCTGCAAAAGGACACATATGCGGCTATAGACGATTATAACGACGCTGTTCTTCACGGCATTGTCAAAATTGCGTCTAAAATGGGTATTTCAACAATTCAGTCGTACCAGGGTTCACAAATATTTGAGGCTATCGGTCTTAACTCTGATGTTATCGACAAATATTTCCCTGGCACAGTAAGCCGAGTAGAGGGTATCAGCATAGAAGATATTCAAAAGGATGTTGACTACTGCCATTCAGAGGCATTTGACCCACTGGGACTTGCAGTTGACGATACGCTTAATTCAATAGGTAATCATAAGGAAAGAAGCGGACAGGAGGAGCATCTGTATACTCCGGCTACAATTCACCTGCTGCAAGAGGCAACAAGAACAGGCAACTACGAGGAATACAAAGAGTATTCAAAACTGATTAACGATGAAACAAAGGCAATTAAGCTTAGAGGATTGCTGGACTTTAACTACCCTGAAGACGGCGGAATTCCTATAGACGAGGTTGAGCCTGTTGAAAGCATTGTAAGAAGATTTAAAACGGGCGCTATGTCTTACGGCTCTATTTCACAAGAGGCTCACGAGTGTATGGCTATTGCTATGAACACCATTCACGGCAAGAGTAACTCCGGTGAGGGTGGTGAATCCCCTGAGCGTTTAACAATAGGCAAAGACGGACTTAACCGTTGCTCTGCTATTAAGCAGGTTGCTTCAGGCAGATTTGGCGTAACAAGCGAATACCTTGTAAGCGCACAGGAAATACAGATTAAAATGGCACAGGGCGCTAAGCCGGGTGAGGGCGGACAGCTTCCGGCAGGTAAAGTTTACCCGTGGGTTGCAAAGTGTCGTCACTCAACACCGGGTGTTGGATTGATTTCTCCACCGCCTCACCACGATATTTACTCTATCGAGGACTTAGCACAGCTTATTTACGACCTTAAAAATGCCAATATGAAAGCAAGAATTTCTGTAAAGCTTGTTTCAGAGGCAGGCGTTGGTACTATTGCCGCAGGTGTTGCTAAGGCAGGCGCACAGGTAATTTTGGTATCAGCTTATGACGGCGGTACAGGTGCCGCACCTAGAAACTCCATTTACAATGCCGGTCTGCCATGGGAGCTTGGTGTTGCCGAAACACACCAAACATTGATTATGAATGACCTGCGTGACAAGGTTATTCTTGAAACAGACGGTAAACTGCTTACAGGTAAAGATGTTCTTGTGGCTGCACTTTTGGGTGCCGAGGAATACGGCTTTGCTACAACACCGCTTATTACAATGGGCTGTGTTATGATGCGTGTTTGTAATTTGGATACATGCCCTGTTGGTATAGCTACACAGAACCCTGAGCTTAGAAAGAGATTTAAGGGTAAGCCTGAATATGTAATAAACTTTATGAAGTTTGTTGCACAGGAGCTTCGTGAATATATGGCTAAGCTGGGTATCCGCACAGTAGACGAGCTTATAGGCAGAACAGACCTGCTAAAGCAAAAGGAAGTTCCTTACAACCGTGCCAACAGCCTGGATATGAGCAAGATTTTGTCAACAGAATTTGCAAATGTTAAGGTTGCAGGTTATAACGAGAAAAAGGTATTTGACTTTGAGCTTGAAAAGACAATAGACGAAAAGGTTATTCTAAGAAAGCTGGGTTCGGCTTTAAGGGATAAGAGAAGTACAACACTTGACATTAATGTAACCAACACCGACCGTACACTGGGTACAATATTCGGTGCAGAAATTACAAGACTGTACAAGAACTCACTGGATGAAGATACATTTACAATTAAGTGCCACGGCAGCGGCGGACAGTCATTTGGTGCCTTTATTCCAAAGGGACTTACACTTGAGCTTGTAGGCGACAGCAACGACTACTTCGGTAAGGGCCTGTCAGGCGGTAAGCTGGTAGTTTATCCGCCAAGCGACGCTAAGTTTAAGGCAGAGGACAACATTATTATAGGTAATGTTGCACTGTACGGTGCTACAAGCGGTAAGGCGTTTATTAACGGTGTAGCCGGCGAGCGTTTCTGCGTGCGTAACTCCGGTGCAATAGCTGTTGTAGAGGGCGTAGGCGACCACGGCTGTGAATATATGACAGGCGGTAGAGTTGCGGTGCTGGGTGCAACTGGCAAAAACTTTGCAGCCGGTATGAGCGGCGGTATAGCATATGTGCTTGACGAGCATTCAACACTGTATAAGCACCTTAACAAGGCTATGGTTTCTGTTGAGGAGTTAACTAATAAATACGATATTCTGGAGCTAAAGGAAATGATTCAGGAGCATGTTGAAGCAACAGGATCACAACGAGGCAAGGATATTTTAGCAAGCTTTAATGACTATGTTCCTAAGTTTAAGAAGATTATTCCATATGACTACAAGCGTATGCTTAATACCATTGTTCAAATGGAAGAAAAGGGCTTAAGCAGTGAGCAAGCAACAATAGAGGCGTTCTACGCTAACACAAGAAAGTAAGGGGGAGAAGAAAATGGGAAAACCAACTGGATTTATGGAATTTGAAAGAGTAAACTGTCATGCTTCTTCGCCAAAGAGCAGAATTAAAAACTATAACGAATTTCACGACTTTTTGTCTGCTGAGCAGCGCGCTCAGCAGGCGGCAAGATGTATGGACTGCGGTGTTCCGTTTTGCCAGGCAGGTCAGCCGATAAAAGGTATGGTTTCCGGCTGCCCTCTTAACAACCTGATACCGGAGTGGAACAACCTTGTATATTTGGGAAATTACGAAGCGGCTTTTGCCCGCTTGCAGAAAACAAACTGCTTCCCTGAGTTTACAGGCAGAGTATGTCCTGCATTGTGCGAGGCGGCTTGTACTTGCGGATTAAACGGCGACCCTGTTACCTGTAAGGCAAACGAGCTTGCTATTATCGAAACAGCCTACAAGGAGGGCTATATTAAGCCGCAGCCGCCAAAGGTTCGCACAAACAAAAGGGTAGCTGTTATAGGTTCAGGCCCTTCTGGACTTGCTACAGCATTTATGCTAAACAGGCGTGGCCACAATGTAACTGTTTTTGAGCGTGCCGACCGTTTGGGTGGACTGCTTATGTACGGTATTCCTAATATGAAGCTTGAAAAGCATGTTATAGAACGCAGAATAGAGCTTATGAAGGAAGAGGGCGTAAAGTTTGTTACAAATGCAAATGTTGGTGAAAACTACGATGCTAAGGAAATCCTGAAGAATTACGATGCTGTAGTTCTTGCCTGCGGTGCGTCAAATCCAAGAGATATTAAGGCACCGGGCAGAGAAGCAAAGGGTATATTCTTTGCAGTAGACTTTTTGGCTGCTACAACAAAGAGCTTGTTAGATTCTAACCTTACAAACGGTAAGTATGTTTCAGCCAAGGGTAAAAAGGTTGTTGTTATTGGCGGCGGTGATACAGGTAACGACTGCGTAGGTACGGCTATTCGCCACGGCTGTGCGTCTGTAGTACAGCTGGAAATGATGCCTAAGCTTCCTGAAAAGCGAGCAGAAAACAACCAGTGGCCGGAGTGGCCAAGAGTGCTGAAAACCGATTATGGTCAAGAAGAGGCTATAGAGGTGTTCGGCAGTGACCCACGACTGTACCAGACAACTGTTAAAGAATTTGTTAAGGACACAAAGGGCAACCTAAAAAAGCTTATCTGCGTAAAGCTTGAACCAAAGCAAGACAAGAAAACAGGCAGAATGATGATGGCGCCTGTAAAGGACAGTGAGTTTGAGCTTGAGGCTGATTTAGTTCTTATTGCAGCAGGCTTTTTAGGAACACAAAGCTATGTTGCAGATGCATTTGGTGTAAAGCTGAACGCCAGAACAAATGTTGAAACAGCAGAAGGCTCTTATGCTACAAATGTACCAAATGTATTTGTTGCCGGTGATATGCACCGTGGACAATCTTTGGTAGTATGGGCTATAAGAGAAGGCAGAGAGGCTGCCAAAGCAGTAGACACTAAGCTTATGGGCTACTCAAATATGTAACTGTATATAAATATATAGCTGTTGGCTGAAAACTGCGTATATTATATAATGCATAAAAATATCCGCCCTATGGGAGTTGAAATTTAAGTATCTACTCCCACAGGGCGGTTTAGCGTTTATAGCTTTTTGAATTTAATTAGATATATTGCCATATAGGGCTTTCATCCTGACGGTATTTCCACTGCTGACATAAGGCTTTGTTTTTAGGATTGCGTAACTTTAACACAGGGCTTTCAATTTTAGATTTAACCGATTACCCATATAGTCTAAATCTTTACTAATAAATAATCATCGGCAAATACTGAAAATAAATGGTATAAAAAACCAAAAAACCGCTTTCATAAGAAAACGGTTTTTGTTATGGTGGGAGATGGTGGATTCGAACCACCGAAGGCTTAGCCAGCAGATTTACAGTCTGTCCCCTTTGGCCACTCGGGAAATCTCCCATATTAAATTGGAGCTGGTGGACGGACTCGAACCCCCGACCTGCTGATTACAAATCAGCTGCTCTACCAACTGAGCTACACCAGCTTATGTGTTTTCACAGCTTTATTATTTTAACACTCAATGAGCGCATTGTCAAGGAAAATTGTAAAAAAAACAAAAATAATTTTATCTTGTGAACTTAATCTACAGTCATATATTTTAATAGAGCAGTTTATAAAATATGCATATAATGGGTTAGGGGATTAAATAGATATGCAGCTGTCGTGTGTAAGTTTATGAAATTATTAAAATCGGTAAATTCATAAAACATAGCTATAGGGTGCAACAGTTTCAACAATAAAAAGCCTAAAAATATTTATACTTGTTGGAAATAACAAAAAATGCAAGATTATTAAATTGAACTTGCATTTTCTCTTGAAATATATTAAAATAGACCTTAGTGAAAAATTAATTATATAAAAGGGGATTTTGAGTAATGAACTACCTTAATATGTCAAAATCAGAATTAACACAGCAGCTTGAACAGCTGCAGGCTGAATATAAAAAGTACCAGGATATGGGGCTAAAGCTGGATATGTCCAGGGGTAAGCCGGGTGCAGAGCAGTTAAATCTTTCTGAGGGTTTGCTAAAGACTATCGTTTCAAATGACGACTGCAAAACAGCTGACGGTCTTGACTGCAGAAACTACGGCGTGCTTACAGGTATTCCTGAAATAAAAGAAATGTTTGCAGAGCTTTTGGGTGTAGAAGAAAATGAAATTATGGTAGGCGGCAACTCAAGCCTAAATATGATGTTTGACGCTGTTTCAGCAATGATGACAGCTAATGTAAACGGTGGTACTCCTTGGGCAAAGCTAGACAAAGTGAAGTGGCTGTGTCCGGCACCGGGATATGACAGACATTTTGGTATAACAGAATATTTTGGTATTGAAATGATAACAGTACCTATGACTCCACAGGGACCTGATATGGATATGGTTGAAGAGCTTGTTAGTAACGACAGCTCTATAAAGGGTATTTGGTGCGTTCCTAAGTATTCTAACCCACAGGGTATTACATATTCTGACGAAACAGTAACCCGCTTTGCAAAGCTAAAGCCGGCTGCTGATGATTTCAGAATTATTTGGGATAACGCATACGCTATTCATGACATTGCCCAGCAGGGCGACACTCTGCTGAATATTATGGAGGAATGCAAAAAGTACGGCAACGAGGATCTTCCTATTATTTTTGCTTCTACCTCAAAAATTACTTTCCCTGGTGCAGGTGTGGCTTGTATGGCAGCATCTGACAAAAATATGAAGTTCTTCTTGAAAAAATATACAATTCAAACTATAGGCTATGACAAGCTGAATATGCTGCGCCATGTTAAGTTCTTTGGAAATTATCAGGGACTTTTGGATCATATGCAAAAGCACAGAGCCGTGCTGGAGCCTCGTTTTAAGGCTGTTACAGATAAGCTTGACGCTGAGCTTAGTGGCTTGGGCATAGCACAGTGGGTAAACCCTAAGGGCGGCTACTTTGTAAGTGTAGATGTTCTTGAGGGCTGTGCAAAGAGAGTTGTTCAGCTGTGTAAAGATGCCGGCGTTGTGCTGACAGGCGCAGGTGCAACCTACCCATACGGCAAAGACCCTAAGGACAGCAACATTCGTCTTGCTCCTACATTACCGCCGGTAGAGGAGCTTGAAATTGCAATGAATTTGTTCTGCCTAAGCACAAAGATTGCTGCCTTGGAAAAGCTGACAAAGTAATATACGCATAATAGCCTACCTTAATATAAAATATTAACCCCTGTTTCCAAAGGTTTACATCCTTGTGGAAACAGGGGTTATTTTCTTGCTTAATAGTTGGCGCTTATTAATCTTATTGTCAAAGTGAAAAAATAGTTACTTTATAATATTTCTTCGTTTTTCTCTTTTTCGCCTGTCATGATATTTAATCATATTTTCTGCTTTTTTCAGTACACGCAGGTCGTTTTCGTATTTACACATACGCTGGGCTTCTTCAAATGTAACCCATATATATAGGTCAATTTCCGATTTTTGAATTTTTACATCTGCTGTGCGTGCTTCTGCCAAAAAAAAGACAACTCTCTTTTTTATTCTGCCAAAAGGCACATAGTCGCTTATTTGTCGATAATTGTCATAGAAACGAACAGTCAGCCCGGTTTCTTCTTTTATCTCTCTTGCTGCTGTTTGGTGCTCGTTTTCGTTTTTTTCCATATGACCTTTCGGAAAGCTCCAGTATCTTCCGTTGTGGTTTTTTACCAGTAGAACCTTAATACCGTCAGAAAACCTATGGAATACGATAGCACCGCAGGACTTTTCGTATAAGCAGGTTAGCTTGTTGTAGCGAACATTCCTTACCTCACGCAAAAGCTCTTTTATTTCGGGCTGGTAGTATATTTGACCGCTTGGCGCAGCAATAAATTTTATATTGTTGTTTAACTGTGTGGTAGCAATTACCGTGCAGTGCACTGTTTCTGACAGTGGTGTTCGGGAAAATACAACAATACTTGTGCGCTTGTACTTTTTATTTTCGCACCTGACTATGTAGCCGGTGTATACACCTTTTTTAGATATTTTACCCAGTATAGCAACATCAATAAATTCTCCCAACACAGTAATCACCGCCTTTCTCATTGCTTTATAATATAGTTTTTATCGATTTAGAACATTGCGTCTGTTTTGGCTGTTTTTGCGGCTGTGTTTGCCGACATTATTCCGTTTAAATAAACAACCTCTGTAATTTTATTTTCTTCAAGATAATTTTTAATATTTCTCTCAAAGTTATCAACATCAATGATATGTACTTCGTTATAGTTATTAGCTAAAAACGGTGCTATGCCATAGCCAAATTTATCTGACACAATAGCTATTTTGCCTTGCTTTACATCCTTATTTTTTAATACCGTATAGGCGCAGTCGTAGGTGTTGTAAATGTCGTTAGGGGCGTTGCCGTCTTCTGTTTCGGTATTGTAATAGTCAATCTCAGCAGGGCTTTCGTCGCCTTTTTTCAACGCTGTTACCGTAACGCCCTTTGGTAAGCTGTAGTAAGTGACCTTGTCCGGGTTTGATATAAGCATTGGATTTCCGGCTGTTGTTTCCTTAGAAATTGTAGCCTTAACATGAGAACCAAGGAAAGTGTTGCCGGGGGTAACAGCCTTTAGGCTTTTTAGTTCTGCCGGCTCTTTGCCTAAAGCTTTGGCAAGGTCTGTATATGCATAGTATGCTCCCAGCTGTGTCCAGTATTTATCTGTACCGTAGTAAATACTTTCGTTTCGCTTTTGTCCCAGTGTGTTGTAAACATCTACAGGTGTTACATCCATTGAAAGACTTTTTATAATGGTAGAAATGTTTTCCCTTTGGTTATTGGAAAATGTTTTGCTTAGTCGCTCCGGCAAGGTTATTTCAGTGCTTGTAGGTACCACAACATTATAAACCTTAACATTGCCCAGTGCGGTTTTGTAATTGCTTATGCTTTTTGCATATGCCTTAGCGTCTGCAACATTTCCCTTAAAGGTTTCAAAGCCCTTATTTTGCCATATATATACGGCACCGTCTATATAGCCTTCGCTGTTGTCGTCGCATGACAGCTTTGGCATATCCTGCTCTGTTACAGAGTGAGAGTCAGACGCTTCTGTAGCCGCCGTAGGCTCTACAGTATAGTTGTTCATTGCGTTTTGTCCTCTCTTTACAAGATAGCTAACAACGCACGCAGAACCGGCTATTAAAATCAATGCAACAAATATAGCAACTACCTTGCCTGCCTTGCTCTTCTTTTTTGCGCTATTTTTTTTAGACATAATGCCATTTTTCCTTTCAAAATTATTAAGTAATCCACCCGAAAATACACCAATGTTAATTATAATATAAAACAATAACAATATCAAGGTGTATTTTTAAAACAATTTATGTATTTTTGCATAAATCATAAAAATTTTGTAGGAGTATATGTACAAAAGTAAGGGTACATCCTACAAAATGTTCGCCTAAAGTTGGCGTTTTTTGCAAGATGTACCCTTATGTGCCTATTTAAATACCTTTGTAGCTTTTGTCTATAGTAGGTATAGGCGTTCTGTCTATTTCATCAAGGTGTCCTAAATAATGTCTTGTGTCGTCGGCTATAACCTTATTCAACAGCCATATAGCTATAATGTTTGGTATTGCCATTAATGCATTCAGTATGTCTGCCAACGTCCACACGGCGTCAAGACTGATTAGCGGTGATGCAAGTACAAACAGAACAAACAGCAGTCTGTAAAACTTTAGTGCTTTTGTTCCTACCAAATATACTACACAGCGTTCGCCGTAGTACGCCCAGCCAAGAATTGTTGAGAAGGCAAACAGTACAATGCCTACAACAATAATCGCTACACCAACATACGGAATTTGGCTGAAAGCCTTAAATGTAAGGTCGCCGCCGTTGCCTGAAATGCTTATTTCAGGGTTTGCCTGTATACTGCTTACAAGTACAAGACCTGTCATAAGGCATACAACAACAGTGTCCCAAAAGGTGCCTGTAGAGGAGATAAGAGCCTGCCTTACAGGGTTTCTTGTTTGTGCGGCAGCCGCAACTATAGGGGCAGAGCCCATACCGGATTCGTTAGAAAACAAACCTCTTGCTATACCGTAGCGGCACGCCATCATCATACCGCCGCCTATAGCACCGCCTACAGCGGATTGTATTGAAAAAGCAGACTGAACAATGTCTACTATAGCTGGCACAATATATTGGTGGTTGTAAACAAGTATGTAAATACAGCCCAGCACATATAAAACAGCCATAAAGGGAACCAGCTTTTCGCAAACCTTTGATATTGACTTAACTCCGCCGTACAGTACAACTCCTACCAGTATGGCAATAACAACGCCGCATATAACGCCTACAATGTCAAAGTTTTGACCAAATATGTTAATCTGGTAGCCGCCGTCAGGTGTAAACGCCTGATTAAATATGTTTGCAATAGCGTTTACCTGTACGCCGTTGCCTATTCCAAAGGAGGCAAAAGCCGCAAAAAGTGCAAATATTACGGCAAGCCACTTTAGGTTTAAGCCCCTTTCAAGGGCGTACATAGCGCCGCCTACCATAGAGCCGTCTTTGGCTTTTACACGGTATTTTACGCCTATAAGTGACTCTGCGTATTTTGTGGCAATGCCCAGTATGCCTGTCAGCCAGCACCATAAAACAGCACCTGTGCCACCCAGTGCTATAGCCGTACCTACACCTACAATGTTACCTGTACCTATAGTAGAGGCAAGGGCGGTTGTTAAAGCCTGAAACTGGCTTATGTCGCCGTGGGTAGCAGGGTCTTTTTTTACAGAAAGCTTAATTCCCGTAAATAGTTTCTTCTGAATAAAGCCTGTTCGTATTGTCATAAACAGGTGCGTGCCAAGCAGTAAAATAATCATAGGCCAGCCCCACAAAAAGTCACTGACGGTCTTTAAAATTGCGTTAAAGTCCATATGCTCACTTCCCCAAAAAATGTTTAAAAATATGTTATAATTTTATCATACCCCTGTAAAATTTTCAATTAATATACTTTGTTTTATGTTGCGGTTTCAATTTTTATGCCTAAGTTGGATAAATTTAGGTCTTATTTAAGAATTTATACAGAAATTAATAAATAAAAATTACATTATGCTTTATTTATTTAAGAAAGTTTGTTATAATAAAAAAACAATATGAAAAAGAGGTTGACAGCAATGAAAACAGTTGAATTGGTTGTACCCTGCTACAATGAAGAAGAGGGTTTGGCGGTTTTTGTAAGAGAAACCACTAAGGTTATTGAAACTATAGAGGGTTATAGTTTTTCGTTTATACTTGTTAATGACGGCAGTAAGGACGGCACCTATACCGTTATGAAAAATTTGGCAAAGCAATACAGTAATGTAAAATATATATCTTTCTCAAGAAATTTTGGAAAGGAATCTGCAATGTATGCCGGCTTAAAATATTCTACAGCCGACTATGTTGTTGTAATGGACGCAGATTTACAGCACCCGCCTAAAATGCTTATAGATATGTGTAAAGCTATGGAGGAGGGCTATGACTGTTGTGCCGCACGCAGAACTACAAGAGAGGGCGAGTCTAAAATACGCAGCTTGTTTTCACAAAGCTTCTATAAAATAAGCAACAAAATCTCTGATGTTCAAATGCCGTACGGTGCAGTTGACTACAGAATGATGACCAGACAGATGGTTGATTCGGTAGTATCCTTAAGCGAGGTTCAAAGATTTTCAAAGGGACTTTTCTGCTGGGTAGGTTACGATACAAAGTGGATTCCTTACGAAAATGTAGAGCGTGCCATAGGTACAACCAAGTGGAGCTTTTGGGGACTGTTTAAGTATGCCATAGACGGTTTTGCGTCCTTTACGGTAGCGCCGCTAAGGTGGCTTGCGGCGGCAGGCTCTGTTATTTCTCTAATTGCATTTATATATATAATTGTTACGCTTATTCAAACCTTAATTTTTGGTGTGGCAGTGCCGGGCTATGTTACTACTCTTTGTGCAGTTTTGTTCTTAGGGGGAATTATCGAGCTTTCTATCGGTATTTTAGGCGAATACATAAGCCGTATCTATCTGGAAAGCAAGCACCGTCCTATATTTATTGTAAAGGATACAAATTACAGTGCGGCGCAGTCTGTACCTACTGAAAAAAGCAATGTAAAAGAAGTAAAAAACACCGCAGATAAAAACAAAAATTTACAGCACAAGCAAACAGAAAAGACAAATGCTGCTGTTGAAAAATCTGCCGAAGAGGATAAAACAGAAGCTGCCGAAAAATCGGACACGCCGTCTGAAACCCACAGTGAAAAAACCACAGAGGAAAACACAGCCCCTGACAATACAGCAGAAAATACAGACTCCAACAACACAGAGGCAGAGCAGGAGCCTGAAAAGGTAGAATATGACCTAAGTTATTTTGAATAATCGAGAGGAAATTATGGGTAATTTTTTAAAACAGTTTTTTGACATAAAGTTCTGGAAATTTATACTTGTTGGTATTATAAACACTATAGTAGGTACAGGTTTGCAGTTTGTACTGTTTAACTGTACGCCTCTTAGCTCAATGGGAGCAACAGGCACTTGGATAGCCTCTGGCGTTTCGTATTTTCTTGCCAGCATTATGAGCTATTTCCTTAATAAGTACTTTACCTTTAAGAATAAAGAAAAGGGCTGGAAGCCTGTTATCCGCTTTGCCCTGAATATAGCTGTGTGCTATTTAATTGCCTACGGAATAGCCATTCCCCTTACAAATTACATTTGCACAGCAAACAGCATTACAATGTTTGGCTGGAGCGTAGAAACCTTTGCTTCAAATGCTTCTATGATAATAGGCAGCTGTTTGTTTGTTGCTTGTAACTACATTGGTCAAAGATTTTTTGCCTTTAAAGAAAAGTCAGAGCCGTCAGGTAAGGACAAATCCGATTCTGAAGCTGTTGAGAGTAAAACTGCAAAGTAAGGCTTTGGTAGGTACAAAACCGAATATTTTTGGACAATTAGTCTGAATATTACAGCGTTAAGCCTGTGGTTAAACTGATTGTTCATTTTGTTTTAGGTTAATTTATGTATAGACAATGACCTAAGCAGTCTGTAAAATAGCCATCCGATTTACTGTAAAATGTAAAGTCGGATGGCTATTTTACACAAAACAAATTGACTTTAAACGAATAAATAGTTATAATGAGCTTATAGTTAAGCGCTGTTGCCAATAAAATTAATATGTATGTCAGGTAATGCACTAACTAATGTATATGATTAGCCTATAAACAAAATGTAAAATAATTAAAGGAGCTTTCAATATGAAGTATGTAAGGTTTGAATACGACAATAAAAGAGCCACAAATTCAGAATTAAACGGTCACCGAGAGATTATAGACGAGTACACAAGCAAGGGCTATAAATATGTAGGCTTTGTTCCGGTAAAGTTTGGACCAAGCGGAAAAACCCTTGCTATTGATTTAATTTTTGAAGAAAAATAAGAAAAATCCGCCGACTACATACAAATGTTGCACGGCGTTGCCTGCTTTTTTACAAATGTTACTTTGCGTTGCTGGCTGATGACAGCTAAAAATGATAAAATATAGTTGACAACAGCAAAAAGGGAGGCAGTATTATGCTAAACGAAAATTTAAAGCGTCTTAGAAAAAACAAAGGACTTACTCAGGAGCAGTTTGCTTTACAGCTAAATGTTGTAAGGCAAACTGTTTCAAAATGGGAACAGGGTTTGTCCGTACCTGATGCAGAAATGCTTATGAAAATTGCGGATATTCTTAATGTGTCTGTAAGTGATCTTTTAGGTGAGGAGGTTGCCGAAAATAACGATATTTCGCTTTACTGTTTGTTTGTGTTTTTATTAATTTTTCAATGTTTTAAAAATCGCATAGATATGCGGTTTTTGCTTATTTTGATTTTTAAAAAACCGCCTTAGATTTTTTTCTAAAGCGGTTTTTTCGGACAAAATTCGGACATTTTTTTAATCTTTATCCTCGATTAATTCAGCAATAATTTTTCCGATTGGTTTATTTTGCGCCGATGACATTCGGCGCAGCTGCGTAGCAACTGCTGTTGGCACTGCAAGCGTCATATATTCAGTGCTGCCGTCGTCTACAACTTTGCCAAACTCGGCCTCATATTCGTCGGCAGACATATTTTCCTCTGCCCAAGTTTTCGCCTGGGCATATGACAGTGGCTGAATTTCTTCGCCACTGTAACCATTACTTCCTTCCCAATGCCCGTACCGGGAATTGGCACCTCCGGCACAGTACAGAAAAAATTCGCCTGTTTTTTTTCTAAATAATGTTTCCTCCCAATACTCGCAGTCCCGCACGCTTGTGCCGTTCGCCCAAACCTGTGCTATAAATTTAGCACTGTCAGTGTCATATTTTCTGCCTCTGATAATTTTTTTCATTGTTTTTTCCTCCTAAAAATTAATTTTATAAATAATTCCTATGGTCAATCCACCAAGCTGCTGATTCTTCAGTTTCAATTTTCAATGCCATTTCAGCAACTCGGCATTTCCAAGAAACCTCTAAATTTTTCTTAATGTCAACCATTTTTTTCTTTTTTGTTTCTTCGTTCCATCTTTTGACTATTTTTATAGCCCAATTTTCATTTTTAATAAAGTCGGCTCTGATTTTGTTCGCCCAAGCCACTTGTTTGGCAGAACCCTCGAGTTCTGGTAAATTATAACCACATTCCTTTGTTATTTTAGCAGCAGCTTCTTCTTCTTTCTTTCGCTTCTGCTCTTTGTAGCATTTGCTACAGCAATCATAATAATTTTCGTAGCATTTTTCCCAGTTGTCCGCTTCATAGCGATTATAAAATGTCCTTTCGATTGTAAAATATTCTCCGCAGTGTTTGCATTGTGCTGTGATTTTTCCTTTTGCCATATTTAACATCCTTTCTTGTTTTGGCTTTTTTCAACCTTTATTACAACTATATTATAGCATTGACTTTATTATATGTCAATACTTTTGAAAATATTTTTTATTTTTTAAAAAAATATCTTGACGGCAACGAGACAACGCTTTATAATAAACATTGTCAAGGACGTGCAAACGACCTTGTGGATTGAAATTATCTGTTTGAATTTATCGAACAAAATAACCGCTCTGCTTATATTGGCAGGGCGGTTATTTTTTATATTTTTATTTCGTTGAGCACTTTAACTGCCCTCTCTGCCTCGCTCGGATAAAGGTGGGAGTAGGTCTGCAAGGTCATTTTAATGTCAGAGTGACCGAGCCGACGGGCTATCTCTTGTATATTAATACCAGCATTGGCGAGCAAACTTGCGTGGCTGTGTCTAAAATCGTGTATGCGTATATGTTTAACACCTGCCAGCTGGGCAAACTTATGGTTACTAATATCAAGGTACTTGTCCCTAAGCGGCTTATCGCCTCCACATACAAAGAGGGAGCTATTAAAACCCGGCATATCCTTACAGCGCGCAAAATGTTCGTCCAACACCTCTTGCAGGGGCCGTGGAATTTCCACACGGCGGATTGACGAACGGTTTTTCGGCGAAGTAATACGGTCACCATTTTTTTGTGCAACGGATTTAGTTACAGAAACAAATCCGCCTTGCACATCATCCCAAGTAAGTGCGTTAATTTCGCCCTTTCGCAGTCCTGTGAAAAATGCAATGTTAAAAAATACATATGCACCCCAAGCCCGAAGTGTATCTTTCTGCTCTGCTTGCTCCCTAGCAGCGACAATGTATTTTGTAAATTCGTCAGCTGTATAATAAAGCATTTCTTTTGGTTTTTGGAGTGGGGCTTTAAACTTTCCCAATTTGCTTAATGGGTTATTCGGCAGGTAGTCCATCTTCACGGCGTAATTTAACATTGCGCAAAGTGTGCCATATATACTTTTCCTTGTGTTTAACGCAAGCCCTTTAGCCTCGATTTCCGATTTCCAGGCTTGCAACACGGGCATAGTTAGTTTACTTAATTTAATATCAAATAAACTCGTTAAATGATTTCGGGCGTTTTTCTTTATTTCAATCATTGTTGATTTCTTTACTTCGTGCTCTTTTGCACGCAGGTATTCGTCATATAGTCCGTATATCGTCAAATTCCCGCCCTGTGGGGCTTTTTTAATCTCGGTGGATAATTCTAACTCTAATCTTTTTGCCTCGTCTAAGCCTAATACAGTGCGTTTACGGGATTTGTATTTTCCTTGTGCGTCTGTGTAATTTACACGGACGATATATTTTATTTTTCCGTCTTGCTTGACAGGCTTGCCGGCACTGTCAAGCACTTTTGTTATTGGCATATGTTTTTTTACCTCCTGGTGTCCTACAAATGGGACACACTTGTATTTTACTGTTGACAACACTAAACAAATGTTTTAAAATACAAACAAATGTTTTAGGAGGTTGTTTTATGGAAGAATTAATCGACGACATTGTGCGTATGTTACATAAGCTTGATGACATCAAGCTGGCGGAAAACATACGAAACATTATTTTTATGGTGGTTAATCGTCGGAGCAAAAATTAAATTTAAAGCGTACAGAATAATCTGTACGCTTTATTTTTTTAGGGTTATGTTTTAGTACTGAGGTCATCAATGATTTGTTGCAACAAATCCCATTGCTCCTCCGACAAAGAGGCAAACGCTTCAAACAGTCTTGCAGCTGCTGAATTTTCATCGTCAAGCATTCTAGCTATCAATGCTTGAGTTCTTGTTCCTTTATTAACAAGCATTTCCCCTTTACCCGTTTCAAGCCATTCCTGATTTACTAAAAATTCCTTGCAAATAAGGGATTTTGTTTGCTCACCAGGGTTACGTTTTCCAGCTTCGAGATAAGCAATGGCGTTTTGCGAAATTGCCAATCTTTGGGCAAATTCAGCTTGCGTTAAATCGTACCTTTGCCTAATTTTTTTTATTCTTGTGTTTATTGTTTCCATATCCACACCTCCTTTCGGTGTTTATATTATAACATAGTTTTAAAACCTAGTCAATATTTTTTTGTGAAAAAGCGTTGACAATACAACTTAGTTATGTTAAAATATAACCAAGTTAGTAAAGCGAGGTGAAAAAAATGAAAAAAGCTAATACAACAGTAGCCACAGAAAAAATCATTCAGACAATCACGGCATACCTTAAGTTGGACGACAACAAGAGGATGTTTGTCGAGGGCGTTATGCAAGGTATGCTCCTTGCACAGCCGAAAGAAAAGGAGGTTAGCAAAAATGAAAACGCCTAATATTGCCTCGGCCGTACAGTTGTACTATGAGAAAACCGAAATTGGAACAGCTGAAATCAGGCAATTATTTAGCTGTGGAAGTAACACGGCTGTGCGGCTAAAAAAGCAAGCCCAACAGCGAATGGCGGAGCAAGGAGTAAAAACTTGGGACCCGAAAGCGGTTGACTTGCAGTGCGCCTACTCTGCTTGGGGGCTTGATATTGACAAATTAACTGCAAAGCTTACAAGGTTGCGAACTTTGCAGAAGAAAGGAGTTTTAAAATGAAGATATGGTATATGCTGATGTGCGGTGTGCGCTGGATAATGGATTATTGCGAATGGTTTATCCAGGACTGTATGGACTGTTACTAAAAAATAAAAAGGAGGAAAAAGACAATGGGAAAGTTTACGGAAGAGACTTGCTTTGCAATAAACAGCATGGGTGAATGCTCTGCATTAGTAAAAACGCAGTGCGAAAACTGCAAGTTTTTTTAAGAGAAGAGAACAAGTCGAAAGAGAACGAAAAGCAGCTATAGCAAGGCTTAAGAGGATAAGCGGCGGAAGCTACTACCTACAGGAATATCATCCTGATGAGGTGAAAAGTAGTGAAGAAAGGCAGGCGACTAAATAACAATGGACAAAAAAATAAAAACAAAAGTGCTAAAAATCATGGCACTTGCACTTGAGTTTAACAATACCCGCACTCAAAACAAATACACGGGGAACAAACCCACCGTGTGGGTGGAATTTTCCGGGCACACTTGCCAGCTTGATGTGCACATTTCCCATGAAGGCTGGAATTGGTTTGCAGAAACAGAAACGCTAATGTGTATCTACCTTGACGACAACAAAAACGCTGAGGTAGAGCTTGATGCAGCTTTTGAAACGCTCGAAAAAGTGATAATGGACTGGGAGGGGAAAAACAAAGCCGCCAGCGACGGCAATCGCTAAGCGGCAAGCAAAAAAAACATATGCAAGTTTATCTTAGCAGATAGCTTGCAAAAAATCAAGGAGGAATAAAATAATGGCTGATATTATCGTGAGCCAGCAGCACAAAGAGGCTGTTGAGACGCACCAACGAATTATCACATCTGCAAATTTAGCACAGCAAAATTTGTGGGATATGTGCCAGGGCTTGAAAAAAATGCGTGATGATAAGCTCTACAAAGAGCTTGGGTACCAGAATTTTGAAACTTACTGCGAAAATGAGGTTGGTTTTTCTTCAAGAAATGCACGAAATTATATTTCGATAATAGAAAAGGTTAATCTTGAAAATGGGAAATCAATTTCCGCTTTAGGAATGACAAAGCTCTCTTTACTCGCCACAATAAGCAACGAAGAGCAAACTGAAATTGCCAAGACCGTTGACCTTGAAAACACAACGGTCAAAGAACTTAAAGCAAAAATTGATAGCTTAAAAATCGACAACCTCGCTTTAAAGGCGGATGTTAAAAGAGCGGAAACCCAACTTAACGAAGCCAACGAACAAATCGAGGAATTGGAAAGCCGCCCTGTAGAAGTGGCTGTGGATGAAACAGAGCTACAGCGCCGACTTAGTGAAACTATCCGTGCACTCAACAAGGACGCAGAGCAGAAAAACATCGAGTTAGAAAACTTTTATCGTGAGAGCGATAAAAGCCTGCACAGAACTATTGCTGAACAGAAAGAAGAAATCGAACGCTTGAAAGCCGGCACGGAAACAGGAAAAGACGAAGAACTTGTAAAGTCTTACATAACGTCATTAGTCGAAATGACGATAATACTCTCAAAGTTTAATAAGACACAAGCTCTTGCGTCTAAAATAAAAGATTTAATCGCAGAGGAGGATATTTTTTAATGGGATTGTTTGATTACGCTGAAATATTTGACCAACTATTTGCAAGCTATGACAGCATTGCGAACTGGGAACCGGACACGGACGCAGACGGCAATTTTATCGACGCAAACGGCAACATTATTGAGGATGTTGTTGTTTACAAAGAGCAAATGCTGCAAGCGTGGTTTGACACGCTAGAGGCGGTAGAGGGTGAGTTTGATGTAAAAGCCGAGAATTTAGCTTGCTATATTAAGCAGTTAAAAGCCGAGGCCGAAACCCTAAAAAAAGAAAAGCTCGCTTTTACAAAAAGGCAAGCCCAAAAAGAAAAACAAGCTGAAAAACTAACTAAATACCTACTTAGCAGTATGCAAGCTGCTGGAAAAACAAAAATCGATATGCCGAGGGCAGTTATTACTGTTAAGCGTAATGCACCGTCGCTGGTAATATCCGATGAGCTTGGGCTTGTCGACTGGTTGATGAAAAACAACGACAAGCTGCTAAAATACGAAATGCCAACGGTCAAAAAGGCTGAGGTTAAAAAGCAGCTGAAAGCGGGCGAAGAAATCCCGTTTGTACAACTGGAAAGTAAATCCAGCGTAACTATTAAATAAGGAAGGTGAAAACTATGGGACTACCCGTATTAATTTTAGGATTTTCTGGTTCGGGAAAATCTACATCGTTGAGAAATTTTGGAGCTGATGAGTTAGCCCTCGTAAATGTAAACGGCAAACCACTGCCGTTTCGCACACTCTTTAAAAACCAATTAAAGAGTGATGATTACAATAAAATCACAGATTTTATCAAAAAAACGGGCTGCAAAGCTATTGCTATTGACGACGCACAATACCTAATGGCTAATGAGTTTATGCGCCGTGCAAAAGAGACAGGGTTTCAAAAATTTACTGATATTGGCAAAAATTTTTGGGCACTTGTAAAATCGGTCGAGGCATTACCCGATGATGTTATTGTTTACTTTCTATCACACATTGAGTGTGACGAAAATGGCAGGGAGAAAGCAAAGACCATCGGAAAACTCCTTGACGAAAAAATTACGGTCGAGGGAATGTTTACGGTGGTATTAAAAACCCTTGTAGTAGACAAGCAGTATATGTTTTCTACACAAACCGACGGTAACGACACTTGCAAGACACCGTTAGGATTGTTTGAAAATATGTACATAACCAACGATTTAAAAATCGTTGACGAAGCGTTGCGGACCTATTACGCAATGCAGGGCGAGGCTAAGTGTGAGGCTTGTGGCCACCCGATTATGTCAGACGGCAAACGTACCGTCAAGCAAATAATTGACGGTACAAAAAAGAACTATGGCAAGCAACTTTGTATGCACTGTGTGGCTAAAATGCTCAACAAAGCGAAGGCGGCTGCTAAATGAAACTGAGAGCATACCAAGAAGAGCTTGTAGACAAGCTGCGACAAGCCTGGCGGGAAGGTTACAAAGCCCCCTGTATTGTCCTCGGGTGTGGAGGTGGTAAGTCTTGCATAGTTGCAGAGATTGCCAGGCGAACAACCTGGAATGGTAAACGAGTGCTGTTTTTAGTCCACAGGCGAGAGCTTGTAGACCAAATATTCCGCACCTTTGTGCGCTGGGGCGTGCTTATGGATTTATGCGATATTGGTATGGTGCAGACTTATACCCGACGTCTTAAAAAAATGAAAAAGCCTGACCTTATCATCACCGACGAAAACCACCACAGCACGGCTCAAAGCTATAAACGCATTTATGAGTATTTTCCCGACGTGCCCCGTGTTGGAGTAACAGCAACACCCATACGCTTAAACGGTGACGGGCTGGGTGATGTAAATGACAAGCTTATTATTGGCGTAAGTACAAAATGGCTTATCGAGCATAATAACTTAGCACCTTATGACTACTACGCACCCAGCGTGGCAGACCTTACCGGTCTACACACAAAAATGGGCGAATATGTTACAGCTGACATTGAAAAAGCAATGATAAAAAATACTGTTTTTGGCGATGTAATTAAATACTACAAGCAATTTGCAAACGGTAAAAAAGCAGTCTGCTATTGCTCATCAATTAAACACAGCTTAGCTACTGCACAAGTATTTAATGACGCAGGTATTACAGCTGCACACATCGACGGCAGCACGGTAAAGGCAAAGCGTGACAAGATTATTGCTGATTTTCGCAGCGGCAAAATTACAGTGCTATGCAATGTGGATTTAATAAGTGAGGGCTTTGATGTCCCCGACTGTGAGTGTGCAATATTGTTAAGGCCGACACACAGTCTAACACTGTACATACAACAAGCAATGCGGTGTATGCGGTATAAGCCAGGCAAACGGGCAATTATTATCGACCATGTGGGCAACTATGCCCGACATGGTATGCCTGACGACGACCGGGAGTGGAACTTGGAAAAGCGGCCGAAACGGTCGCAGAAAAAAATCGAGGCAGAACAAGCTACAAAAGTTAGGCAATGTCCTAAATGTTTTTTTACATTTTCGCCGGACCCAGCACAGGTTGTATGCCCCCACTGTGGGTATCAATTTCCTACAGCCGAGAGGACGGTGGAAATTGACACGACCGCAAAACTAATTAAAGTTGAGGGGTTTAGGCTGGATTTTAGCTCCCCAAACGACTGCAGAAATTATAACGATTTACTGCAATACGCAAAAAAGCACGGATATAAGCCTGGCTGGGCTTATTACCAGGCAAAAAAGAGAGGAATGATTGCTTGACAGAGGAGCACGAGATACAAAATCAAATCCGTGTAGCTGTTGCTAAATATTGTGTGATTTTTCGCATAAATGTAGGACAAGGCTACACCAAGGATGGACGGTATTTTAATACCGGCGTACCGACTGGGTTTTCAGACCTTTTTGGAGTGCGCAGGTCAGATGGCAAGGCGGTTTTTATTGAGGTTAAGACCAAAAAAGGAAAGCTGACTGAAAATCAAAGGAATTTTATACAGCAAATGAAACTCGCCGGTGCTATAGCAGGAGTATGCAGGAGTGCCGACGAAGCAATAAAATTAATTTTGGAGGAATAAAACAATGGGATTAAAAAACAATTTTGATGAAGCAAAAGAATTTAATGGCATTAAGCCGGAGGGAGATTACGAGTGCTTAATCTCAAAAGTCGAAGAAAGGCAAACTAAAGTAAGCCAAAAAACTTACTTAAGTGTAGCTTATGTTGTGCGTAATGATGTAGACCAGAGCTACAAAAACGCATTGATTTTCCAAAATTTTTGGAAACGCAAAGAGCCTACAGACGCTGACAAGTCAGTAAATGGTTACAGCTTTAACCAAATAATGTCCCTTGGCTTGGCTGCAGGACTGCAAGACGGTAAGGAGTATTCCGACCTTGACGATTTTTGCAAAGACTTAATAGGTAGACCTGTAAGGGTAACTATTAAGCACGACGAGTATAACGGCAATGTAACCGAGCAGGTAAGCTGGACTAACAAGACTAAATTTCCAACTGTAAAACACACTGCCAAGGATGGCACACTTGCCGGCAAGCCAGTACAATATCAGCCTAGTAATGTAAACACTACCGCCCCTGCTGTGGATATAGCTGACGACGATTTACCGTTTTAATTTTTTAGTTTTGGAGGGTTGAAAAATGGACAAATACAACATTATCCCGGACGAGATGAAAGCATTGCCGAACTGGATATGCTGGGAGGCAGTGCCGGATGAACGCTCTCACAGTGGAATATCTAAAAAGCCAATAAACCCTCTCACAGGCGGAAATGCCCAAAGCAATAATCCGAGCACTTGGTCGGATTTTGATACAGCGGTAAATGCTTCAAAAAATTACGCTGGCATTGGTTTTATGTTTGGCAATTCGGATTTTTTTGGAGTGGACTTAGATGATATGCCAAACGACATTGCAGACTTTCGCAACGGTGGAGCAAATAACATCGTTGCAGAGTTTGTAAATACTCTACAAAGCTATGCAGAGTATTCCCAGAGCGGTGCCGGTATCCACATCATTTGCAAAGGTAAATTGCCCAAAGGCGGGCGTCGAAAAAAGCACGATTTTGGCGGCTTTGAAATGTACGAGCACGGCAGATTTTTTGTAATGACCGGTGATTACTGCTCAGAGTATGTCAGTATTGCAGACTGTACAGAGAGCATAAAAGCCCTCCACGAAAAATATATTGGTGGTGGCAAAGAGCCGACACCGAGGCAGCTTACAGCTGTAAGCTTAAACACGGCGGACGAAATTGTGCGTGCTGCTGCAAATGCAAAAAATGGTAATACTTTCCGCAGCCTTTATGCCGGCAGCATTGCCGGCTATGGCTCACAGTCTGAGGCAGACTTAGCACTATGCAATATGCTTGCATTTTGGACTGGCTGTGACGCTGACAAAATGGACGCCATTTTTCGTCAATCGGGATTGATGAGGGAAAAATGGGACAGAAAACAAAGCGGATCAACCTATGGTGCATTAACGATACAAAAAGCAATAGCAGGTTGTCATACTGTCTATACAGCTCCACAAGCACAGCCAGGGTTTTCGATATCTATTGGTGACGGTGCAAGTGATGAGCAGGGACAGGAACGGTGCTACAGCTTTGATGATATGGGAAATGCGAAAAGGCTTGTAGATTTATTTGGCGACCAGCTCCGGTACTGCTACACGGAAAAGAAATGGTATTACTATGATAGCCGAAAATGGTGTGTGGATAATATCGGAATTGTTGAAAAAATTGCAGATAAGTCAATTTTGGCAATGAAAGCAGAGGCTAAAATATATCTGCAAGCCGATGAGCAGAGTGGCGGCGATATGGCAAAAGCTTTTGAAAAGCATATGAAAGCCAGCCGGAGCAATAAAGCTAAAAAATCTATGATTGCTGAAACAATGCACCACTTGCCCATTTTGCCGTCACAATTTGACCGCTACAAGATGGCTCTTAACACGCCCGGTGGTGTGGTTAATTTAAAAAATGGCACTGTACACCCTCACGACAGCACACATTATTTTACTAAAATGACGGCTGTAGACTATTCAAGCAATGCTGATTGTCCCCGTTGGCGTCAGTTTTTAAGTGAGATTTTTGCAGGCGATAAAGATTTAATACGGTATATTCAAAAAGCTGTAGGCTATACCCTCACAGGCTCTACGGCTGAGCAATGTGCATTTTTTCTGTACGGCACAGGGCGTAACGGCAAATCGACCTTTATTGATACGATAAGAGATGTATTTGGCGACTATGCCGCAAACATACAGCCGGAAACAATTATGGTGCGCAACAGTCAAAGCTCGGCTGTAAACAGTGACATAGCACGCCTAAAAGGTGCAAGACTTGTTACATCCGTTGAACCAAACGAGGGAGTGAGGATTAACGAGGGCTTGCTTAAGCAGCTCACTGGTGACGATGTTGTTACGGCCCGAAAACTGTATGCAGAGGAATTTGAGTTTAAGCCCGAGTTTAAATTATGGATGGCCACAAACCACAAACCTATCATCCGAGGCACTGACACCGGCATTTGGCGCCGCATACATATGATACCGTTTAATGTACAAATCCCTGAGGATAAGGTCGATAAAAACCTTACACACAAGCTAAAGGCGGAATTGACAGCGATTTTTAAATGGTGCATTGACGGCTGCCTGCTCTACCAGGCGGAGGGCTTGAATATGCCTGCTGCTATTTGTCAGAGCGTGAGAGAGTACAGGCGTGAAATGGATGTGGTGTCAGCTTTTATCGAAGACTGCTGCCAGTGCGAAGGGTGCGTACAGTCGAGTGCGTTATATGCAGCGTATGCAAAATGGGCAGAGAACAACAATGAATATAAAATGTCACATACCAAATTTAGCATTGAGGTAGGCAAAAGATTCGAAAAAGTAATTACACGACAAGGCAAATTTTTTAACGGATTGACTTTAAATTAAAAAAATAAGTGTGTCGGGTTGTGGCGGGTTTACAGGTTTTTACTATTCTTTATATAGGAAAAAAGAAAAAAAATATATATATATAGGGGTTTATGGAAAATGGCGTAAACCTGCCACAACCCGACACACCGAAAGGGAAACAAATGAAACAAGATTTTGCAAAACTTGAAAATGACGCCATAGACGGCAGACTTAACTATGACAATTTTCCTCCTGCAGAATACAAGTATTTTTCTAAACTTGCGAAGCTCGGGTATAATAACCGGCACAAAGGCTGGACAGCGGAAACCTGCGAGCTGAAACAGGAAGAATACAGGAAACAATATCACAAGGAAAAGAAAAAGCAAAACGAATATGCAGACTTGTCAAAACGCATACTCAACAATTTACTTGCAGCTAGTGAGCTAGTGCGTAAGCTGTATAAGACAGATGATGTTACGCACACAGCACTGCAAATTGTGGAATTGTTGACAAACGAAACAGGTTTGACAAACAGGATTGAAAAGAGGTTAAAAACATATGATTAAAGTTTTTTACAACAAATGCGAGAAAGAATTAAAAGTTGGAATCAGCCTTTGAAGGACGGTGAAGAATAATGGAAATTAAGCCTGTGACATTTAAAGAAGCAAGTAACTTTATCAATTTACACCACAGACATCATAATGCGACTGTAGGATGTAAATTTTGTGTAGGATTGTATGATAATGCAAAATTAATTGGTTGTGCTGTATGTGGCAGACCTGTGAGCAGATATTATGACAATGGCGAAATATGCGAAATTAACAGGGTTTGC
>CADANT010000023.1 GCA_902789345.1 uncultured Ruminococcus sp. | reverse complement strand
CATTTTAACGGATTCCGGAAAAATATGCTCTACTTTTTTTATTTTTTTATAATTTATTTTGTAGGCTCTTTTCCTTACCCCAACTTTTATTATAGAGCCGTTTTAAGTTAATATATAAATATTTGCTTTTATGTAAATTTGATTGAATATGGCAAAAATTAATCCGCCGATATATACATACCGGCGGATTAAAGTGGTGCGAGTAATGGGACTTGAACCCATACGTCAAAGACACACGCCCCTCAAACGTGCCTGTCTGCCTATTCCAGCATACTCGCATTTAGCAAAGATTATTTTAGCAAAAAAAATAAGTAATGTCAAGTATAAATACAGCACAACTTTGTGTTGACAACACCAATAAACACATTTCCTCCTGCCGCTTTTAAAAGTGGCAGGAGGTTTTTGTATAAGCAGAAGTAAATTATAGCTTTAATTGCAGTTAAATCTGCTCCATTACACCGTCTAGGCTATGCTTTACACGGTCGTGCTCTTCTGCACGCTTAGCATTATTAAAACGGTCTGTAGTGCCTACCAAATATCCGGTAATTCTGCGGATACGCTCAAAGCTTACAGGTTCAAAGGTATAGTCAATATCTACATAATCTCCGTCAACCTTTATATCCATAGCCTTTATAGTTTTACCTCTGTATTTCTCCTTACCGTGGGAAATGTATGCGTTTATTTCCGTTTCAGGCAATGTGCCGCCTGTAACAGTTACATTAATATCATCCATAACAAGTCCTCCTTATTTTGTGTTTGTAGATACATTATACCACTACATATTGTGACTGTCAACAAAATCAGGAGCAATTCTTGTTTTAAATTAAATATCTTCTGTTATTACAGAATAAGACAAGGCACGGTTGCTGTATCTTTTATCATCTGTAATTTCTTTAATTACATCAATAAAAGGCGGAATTTCAATTTCTTGGTTTTCATTGTCAAGCTCCAACTCCAGAGTAGCTCTGTCATCCCAAAATGTATAAACATCAAGCTCAAACAGCTGATCTTTATACATAAAGCAATGCCTTACTTTTTTAATCGGCGTACTGTCAGGATCGGCATTAAAAACCATATCCTTATATGTCTGTTCGGATATGTCGTCCTCAAGCTCAATACGAGTAACACTTGTTATGCTTTTTTTGTAGGTCTTTTTATATGAGGTCTTACCGTTTAATGTGCTTTTTCTGACACGCAAGCCGGAACAATCTTCATTTTGCGGCAAGTAAGCCTGCTCCATATCAATATGCATATAAAGAGGCTGCTGCTGCAAAACCGAAATATCCGGCATTTTTATAAGAAACTTTCTTTCAATTTCCAATGGAAGATTTTTTGACATAACACATCTCTCCTTACCACAAAGCTAAATACCGGGCTTAACTGTTACTTACAAAGTTACCCGGTACAAGCTCTGTACAAGCCTTATACACAATAACCCACTGCTACTTTATATGCAGTGGGTAAATCTTTGCTACAAAATCAAGTACAATTATTTACCAATGAAAGTACCCATAAGCGTAAATCCGTTATCATTATATACACCTGTAGCTGCTGCTGATTTTTCGTCAAACACATCAACACCGCTGTCCACCTTTTTGTTGCTTGTATACACCATATAAGGCACAGGGTTGCTTGTATGAGTTCTTATTTCAAGTGGTGTTGGGTGATCCGGGCAAACAAGAATTTTAAAGTCGTCGCCGCTCTTTTCAAGGTAATCTACAAGAGGTGCAAGTATCTTCTCATCAATCAATTCTATTGCCTTTACCTTGTTTTCAGCTTCGCCACGGTGACCACATTCATCAGGTGCTTCTACATGGATATAAACAAAATCCTGTCCACGGTCAAATTCATTTATTGCAGCCTGAAGTTTACCCTCAAAGTTTGTGTCAATATAACCTGTTGCACCCTCAACATCAGGTGTAGCCATACCGGCACATATACCTATACCCTTAAGCAGGTCTACAGCTGAAATAACAGAGCCTTTAACCTTGTATTTACTTTCAAAGCTGTCAAGAATCGGCTTCATTCCCTCGCCCCACAGCCAAATTGAGTTTGCAGGCTTTTTGCCACGCTTAACTCTTTCTATGTTCACAGGGTGATCCTTTAAAATATCATAACTCTTTACCATAAGGTCATACAGGCCGTCAACATAATCCCCCTTTGGTATATACTCCTTAATAGGCTTACCTGTAATGTCGTGTGGCGGTGTTAAAACGCCCGGCTTTGGGTTTCCGTTTGACCATACCAGGCAATGGCGGTAGCTTACGCCCGGATAGAACTTAAACACATCGTTGCCAAGCTTTTCCTGAACATATTCTATAAGAACCTTAGCCTCAGCAGTTGAAATATCATCTGCACAGTAGTCAAGAATAGTTTTGTCACTGTACTCAGGCTCGTCAGTAAGTGTTACAAGGTTACAACGCAGTGTAACATCGGTATTCTTTAGGTCAATACCAATACTTGCTGCCTCCAACGGAGAACGGCCTGTATAATACTTTGCAGGCTCATAGCCCATTACAGACAGGTTAGCAACATCACTGCCCGGCTTTAAGCCCGGAGCTACTGTTTTAAGCAAGCCTACTTCACTTTGCTTTGCCAGCTTGTTCATACAAGGCTTGTTAGCCGCTGTCATTGGTGTTTGATTATTTAGCTGTGGTACAGGAGTATCTGCCATACCGTCACATAAAACTACTGCATACTTCATTTTTATCACCCTTTAGTTATTTTTGGTTGTACTAAACATTTCAACTACAAGCAACACACATTAAATTTTGCGACAAAAACAGCGCAAAATAAAAAACTGTTTTAGAACTTTAATTAAAATATTTAGTATTAAGTGCCTATTCTCAACTGCTATTATATACCTTTGTACGACAATATTCAACCCTATTTAAAATTCAAGGCATATTCTGTCACTTTTAAACTACCAATATGCCTTATTTTAAAAAATCACCGGTATGTAAAATTTTTTTAAAAAAACTATTGACTTTTTTAGAAAAACGGTTATAATAGATATTGCTGTTGAGACAGCGGCAAAAAAATTAATAAATATTGCGGAATTGTGTAAGGGTAGCACAGCAGACTCTGACTCTGTATGTCTGGGTTCGAATCCTAGTTCCGCAGCCAAGACCTTTGGTTTTCCAAAGGTCTTTTTTTGCTTTAATTTATAAAAATTGTTTATGAGTAAAAATAGGTTTTAGGTGGAAAAATAATACATTGTGTGCTATAATTACCTTTACACTACAGGTCTGATGTTATGCTAAAGTAGTTTTAGCAGATATTTGGTATAAAGCTGTATAATATACTAACCATATAAATTACAGTGTGTTGTACCTTGGTAAAGCGTAAAGACTTTGCTTAACAGACTTGTTTGTTACAATTTTATTGTGCTTTTATATGCATTGATATAAAAATTGCAGAAAGGATTTTATATGCTTAAATTACAGAATGTTGTTTGGAATATACCGGACGGAGAACAGATAATTCAAGACATATCATATACTGCACAGCAGGGCAAGCTTGTTGTTATTACAGGTCCAAACGGCGGCGGAAAAACTACCCTGGCAAAGCTTATAGCCGGTTTGGAAAAGCCTACCTCCGGAAAGATATATTTAAACAACGATGACATTACCGACTGCGACATAACACAGCGTGCAAAAAAAGGAATAGCCTATGCTTTTCAACAACCTGTAAGATTTAAGGGCATTACCATACAGGAGCTTTTAGAGCTTGCGGCAGGCAAAGAGCTTTCTTATACCGAGCTGTGTGATCTACTGGGAAAAGTAGGTTTATGTGCAAGAGAATATATTAACCGTGAACTGGACTCGGGACTTTCCGGCGGTGAAATGAAAAGAGTAGAAATTGCCTCTGTACTTGCAAGAAACGCAAAGGTAACAATTTTTGACGAGCCGGAAGCCGGCATAGACCTGTGGAGCTTTACAAAGCTTGTAGAAACATTTCAGGAGCTTCGTAACCAGCAAAACGGTTTACTGCTTATTATTTCACATCAGGAGCGAATCTTAGAGATTGCTGATGAAATTGTTGTAATCGCCAAGGGCAAAATTAGGACAGTTGGTTCTAAGGACGAGGTACTTCCGCAGTTACTGTCCGGTGAAATATCTAAGAAATGCCCTAGAGGAAAGGAGAACCAATGAACAAAATAACAGAAGAACTGCTTGAACAGGTTTCCGATTACAAGGGCGAATTTAAGGGCGCCTATAACATAAGAGAGAACGGACAGTGCGTTGGCAGACAATCCAGCAAAAATATACGCATAGAGCCAAAAACAGATAAATCCGGCATTGATATTCATATTGCACCTAATACTAAGGGCGAAAAGGTGTATATACCTGCCTGCGTAACCCACAGTGATGTAAGCGACTTGGTTTACAACGACTTTTTTGTAGGCGAGGGTGCCGATGTTACTATTGTAGCCGGCTGTGGAGTCCACGCCGACAACGAAGGCGAAGCAAAGCATAACGGTATTCATAGATTTTTTGTAGGCAAGGGTGCAAAAGTAGTTTATCAGGAAAAACACTTAGGCACAGGCGCAAAGACGGCATTTAAGAGGATTGATCCTGTTACAGATGCAGTACTTGAGGATGATTCTTACCTTGAAATGGATACTGTTCAACTAGGCGGTGTTGACAGCACCCTAAGACAAACCAGAGCAAAGGTTGGCAACGGTGCTAAGCTTATTGTGCGTGAAAGGATAATGACCGTCGGCGAAGAAAAGGCAGAAACTGATTTTAAGGTTGAAATGAACGGAGAAGATTCGGCTGTTGACCTAGTATCCCGTTCTGTTGCTAAGGGACACTCCTACCAGCAGTTTAAGTCCGAAATTATCGGAAACAACCGCTGTACAGGACATTCTGAATGTGACGCTATATTGGTGGATAACGGCAGAGTAAACGCCGCACCTGCCCTTGAAGCAGCACATTTGGACGCCGCCCTAATCCACGAGGCAGCCATTGGTAAAATTGCCGGTGAGCAAATTATAAAGCTGTGCACGCTTGGTTTAACCGAAGAGGAAGCACAGGAAAGAATTATATCCGGATTTTTAAAATAGTTCGTAAAAATACAATTTATGAATTTCTAACGAATATATAGCAGTGCCGCTGTAGAGTTTAGCTTCTACAGCGGCACTGCTTTTTAAATACCGTACTTGTCCTTTACTCGTTCAATCTTTTTCCCTAAGGGCTTTTGCAGTACAAGCAAAAATATAACATTAGACACAGCATACAATATCGTAAATGGTGCTGACGATACAACCATTGCAATATATCGTGACAAATTAAAATATGTGTCAGCCCATATAACACCAAAAAGGTCTAAAATAAGCGAATACGCTATTCCCGACACTGCACCATAGGTACAAAGCAGTACCTTACTGCTGATTAATTTCTTCGCAAGTAACCCGGCTGCGAAGCCTATTAGCCCCCATGCAAGCATTTGAAATGGAGTCCACATACCTTGACCAAAGAAAAAGTTTGAAATCAAGGCGGTTAGTGCACCTGTCATAAACCCGGCTTCCGCACCAAAATAAATTGCTGTAATAACAACCATAGCGGTAACAGGCTTAAAGCCCGGTACATAGTAAAAAACAAGTCTTCCTATTGCAGACAAAGCCACCATCACGGCGATAATCACAAGTCTTGTTGTGTTATTTTCACCTTTTTCAAAAGAAATAAAAAACGGAATACATGACAAAACAGCTACAGCAGCGGCGGCAAAGGCATATTGCCTGTCGCCAAATACAGCCATACCCAAAGCAATGGCAAGAGGTATGCAAACTAAAAATATTAAATATGACAATATCTTTTTCAAGGGCACTCCTCCCCTGCTTCATTACTGCAAAGCTGTATAACCTGACTGCAAAGCACTGCATTTTTAAAAAGCTCCCTTGATATTCTGCTTGCAGCTGTAGTATAAAAGCTGTTATTGCAAAAAAATTCATTTGGCGTATCAAGTGCAATTATCTGACCGTCAAAAAACAATCCGCATCTGTCCGACACCTCTGCGGCAAACTCAACATCATGTGTAACAATAATTGATGTTACACCCTTATCCTTTATCTTTCTTAAAATATGGGCAAAGCTCTCTTTATAAAAAGCGTCCAGTCCCTTTGTAGGCTCATCCAATAAAATAATTTTAGGTTCAGTAAGCATTAGCTTTGCAAGTGCCGCTTTTTGTTGTTCTCCTCCGCTTAAATCATAAGGGTGTTTGTTAAGTAAATGTTCTATATTAAAAATTTCTGTAACTTCATTAACTTTTTTCTCTGCACTATCCTTTGGAACATCCATAGCCTTTAACAGCTCGTAAAAATCCTCTTTTACTGTTGACTGAACAAATACTGCTATTGGGTTTTGTGGCAACATTGCTACCATATTTCTGTACAGACTGTTCCCTTTATATTTACTTATTTTCTTACCAAAAACATTTGAGCTGCCCTTGTACGGCTTATCAAGCCCCGAAAGCACATTAAGTGCAGTAGTTTTACCTGTGCCGTTGCCACCTAATATAGAGAAGATTTCCCCCTTAGTTACGGCTATATTAAAGTTTTTCAGCACATCAGGTAAGTTTTTCTCATAACGAAAATATACATTTTTCGCCTCTAGTACGGTTTCAGCCCCACTGTATTTATCCACCGCAACGCTTCTGCCGGCACATTGACTATAGTGCTTTTCAAGAAAGTCTTTACCCTGCCTTACGGTCATAGGCGGTACATCCTTTGAACCTAAGCCGTACCAAATACGCACAGCCGTTGGCAAACTAAGTGACAGCTTACTTTTCTGCAGCAGCTTTGCAACTTCAACAGGCGAACCACACGCAAGTATTTTACCGCTATCCATAGCTATTACCTTGTCAGCTATAGGGAACACCTCTTCAAGCCTATGCTCCACCAACAGTATGGTTAAGCCGAACTCTCTGTTAAGCTTTTGCAGTGTTGCAATAAAATCCGCAGCGGCTATTGGGTCAAGCTGACTTGTAGGCTCGTCCAATAACAAAAGCTTGGGCTGCATAGCCATTACGGACGCTAAATTTAACAGTTGCTTTTGTCCTCCCGAAAGGCTGTCGGTTGACCTGTGGTACCAATTCTGTATTCCAAAATAGCTTGCCATTTCCCCTACTCTGCGGCGTATGTTGTTGGTGCTTTCACCCATATTTTCCAGTCCAAAGGCAAGCTCGTGCCACACCTTGTCAGTTACAATTTGTCCGTCCGGGTTTTGCCCCACAAAGCCTATTTCACAGGCTGATAATTTGTCAGGCAATTCATCTATAGGCTTATTATTATAGATAATGCTTCCTTTTAATTCGCCATACGGTGCTATTTCCTTTTTTATCAGCTTTAACAGAGTAGTCTTACCACAGCCCGACTCACCAAACACTACATTAAAACTGCCCTTTTCTATATTAAAAGATACATCGTCTATTGCTCTTTTTTCATTCTTTGGGTATGCAAAGCTGAGATTTTTGACCTGTAACAGTTCCATTTAATTCTCTCCTGTATTTCTATAAAAAATGGTATAAACACTAATATTAAATAGGCCGAATATACAGCCAGTGAAAACGCACTTGTGTCTATATGTGTAATTTGTGGATAGTAAGAAAACGCCACAGCGCCGCTTCCTACACCCCAAAAAACAAATATAATAAGTGCAATATTTAATGCCAGCAGTAAAAAATCAACTGTTTTAAATTTATAGTTTGAGTAGCTTGTGTGGTTCTTTAGCTTAAAGCCCCTTGCATTCATTGCCTTTGCGGTTTCTACCGCATTTTCCATAGACCAGCCTATAAGCACGGAATATACCCTTAATGAAAACCTAAGACGGTCAAAATAGCTTTCGGAGGTATAAAATCCCATAGCCTTTTGTGCCTTTTTCACTTTTGCAGACTGTCTTTTTAGCATAGGTATGTACCTTAAAGCAGTAGACATAACTATGGCAGGCTTTGGCAACACTCGACCAAACAAGTATAAAAACTTGTCACTTGTCATTATTAGGCTGTAGCATTTACACCACAACATTACACCTATAACCATAACCGCTATAAACACACCGTAAACTATTGCCTCCAGCGTTACAGCGTTACCGTTCATAAAGAATAGCGGCGTTTCCCCGTTGTGAGAAAACAATGGGTTGGTGATTGATATAAGTATTAAAAGCGGTATATAAAAGGCAATATCCGAAAGCTTTTGTTTTGCAGTAGTAAGCATACCGCAAAAAGCAATGCCGCCAAACAATGCAGAAAACTGTATTATTGGGTTGTTTATAAACATTGCTGTTATAAGTACCGACAAAAAGTATATCATTAACACAAAGGGGTGCATACTTGAAAACGCTTTCATTTGTCATCACCGTCCTTATCGTCACTGTACTTATAGCTGTTATTTAAGTCACAGGTAAATACCCACTCAAGGTTGTCACCGTCTGACAGCTGATATTTTGAACAGCCGTAGTTTGGTGAAACACCGTTTACCTTGTAAACCCAACCTGAGGACTCTCCGCAGGAAAATTCGTATATATAATTTATTCCCTTTACATATGCACTGCCAAAAGGGTTGTCCTCTGCCCCTTGATACTCAAACTGTATTTTTTTGTACCTAACCACACGGTACAAAACATCAAAGGCCGTGTCACCGTCACGCAGTACATATTTTTGCTTATTTAAAATATAGCCGTCCTTAGGCACATATTTTTCACTTTTCAGTGAAGGGGTTAGTTTATCATAGTTATTTAAAATATCTCTGCAATCTATTGTAAGAGTAACAGTTTTTGACTGTGGGGTGATGTCGTCTATATGAGTTAGGTAGTAATCATCTACCGACTGAAACTCTGTGCCCATAAGCAAAACAGCCACAAGAATAACAACCGTAAATATAATAAGTATATCCTTTTTCATACAGTACCCCTTTAAATTTTATTTGTATATGCAGGCAATAAATACATCGTAAAATCTTTGAATAAAGCTGCGTTTTTTCTTGATACAGCTAACTGTAGCATCAATTAATTCAAGCACTTTTTCTGCTTGCTGTTGCTCTACAATGTGGTTGCTGTACCGTGCCGCTTGGTATATATTAAATGCCTGTAAGAATTTTTCTGTATATTCTTTAGTTATGATTATATCACCGGAATATATGTCCCTTTCTGAGTTAATATATTTAAACCTAATAAGCAAATAAACGCAAAAGCCAAAGCTGTTAATTGCCGAGGTTTTATTATCCTCTGTATTAAATGACGCATATAACCTTTTTCGTTTTAATCTGTTTTTCAGCAAAATAAATACAACAGCAAACACGGCTAATAGTGCTATACCTAAAAGTAAATATATTATTATATTTATAAAATCACTGTTGCGCTGTAATAGGCTGTCGTCGTCAGGCTCTTGCTCGTAGCCCTCTGTAGGGCTATCCTGCTTAGAACTGCTGTTATTGCTTACACTGTTATCATTACTGTTGCTTGGCGAAATATCCTCTGCACTTTCCATTACATTAATATACGGCGGTGTAGTTTCAAAGGGTATCCAGCCTACGCCGTCTAAATAATACTCTGCCCATGCATGAGAATGTGTGTCGTCAATTGCAATTTCTGAATTTGACAGGGTGTTTTTAACATCGTTAGGTGTAATTAAATAACCCTCAACATATCGTGCCGGTATACCGTAATACCTTAGCATAAGTGTGGCTGCAGTGGCAAAATGAACGCTGTAGCCTTGGTGGGTTTCCTGTAAAAATGCAGTTGCAAAATCAGCCGAACTGCCCTTGTCCGGCTCGGTGCTATACTCCATACTTGACGAAAGCACATTAAGTATACTTTGCTTAGCTGTGCTGTACTGCAAATGCTTTTCACTGCTCTTATAACTGCCTAACATTCCCTCAAGGGTTGTTTTGGCTTTTTGGGGAATATACAAATAATTTTCATAAACATAGTCACTGTAATGTGACTCAATATTCATATAGCCGTCAACTGCGGCTTTGTCGTCAATATCGTTATTATACAGTCCTGCCAACAGGTTTGTATATTGTTTAACCTGATTATCAACCGCTGTGTAGGTATAACTGCGTTGTCCCAAAAAGCCCGAAATTACAGGAGCTGTATCTGCTATTTTATTTTTATTTACAGCGTCGTAACTACAGCTGTCAAGCTCATACGGGGTATACATATACTGTGTTGACGCACCTACATTGTTTATTATAATCCGGTTTTCACTGCCGTTTTTATTTAACTGCTTTGAAAGAACCGAAAGCTGATTATAACCGTAAAAATCGTTCTTATGCAGCCAATAAAACAAATCAGCACTTTTATAAAGCTGTTTATTTTCCGGCTGCTGCCAGCTGTTGCCGTTATATGTACCGCCTACAAAGCCTCTTAAATAATATGACTGTGGATTGCTCATTACCACCTTTAACATTGGCTTATCAGTAGGCTTGTAGCTTTGTGCGTTATCAAGCCTACCTTGCGGCATTGAGGCAGTGTTGCCGTAGAGAATATCATCAACACTGCTTTGTATATTAACCTTTAATCCTTCAGTAGATGCATTTAAAAAGCCAACACCCCCCACAACAATTACAGCAACAGTAAAAAAAACCATAGGTGCAAATGTTGCGGCTTTATTCCACACTGAATTACTCTTGCCAACAGCTGCTGCATTACAAAGCCTACCCTTGTACAATATTAAAACCATTGCTGAAAAAACAAGCACTGCCGAAATAGCATTTACCCCTTGGACAAAGGCAGAAAACAATACTGCCGCAACAGCCAAAGCAGCAGGCAAAACAGCAATGTTCTTGTTGAAGCACATTGCATTTAATAAAACCAAAACCGAAGAAACAGCTGTAAAAAACAAGGTTGATTCCACTGCCGATGTTTCACTGCACTGTAGCTGTGGCATAATAACGCCAAAGCACTCCCCTACAGTATTAAGCAACCCGTTTACAGTGTTGCTAAACACATTTACTATATTTACATTTACCATTACCAGCATAGCACCTGCTACAGCAACAGGAAGTAAATAAAATGCAATTTTAAATTTAGGATATTTCCCTACAACAAACATTACAAAAGATACTACAACTGTAGCTAAAGCTAAAATAACCTGACTACAGTCAGCCTTTGTTACAGTAACAAGCTGTTGCAGGACACCGAATGAAATAAGGAATGTAACAACAGCATTTAACATTGTGCATACGGCTGTGTTATTATATTCACTTTTAACTACAGCCGATTTTATATAGCTATTGTTCTCAGTCATTATTTCACCTCTTTATATTTCAATACAGCCTAAGCTGTCAATAGTATCCTTGTTAATTACAACACAGTTTTCATTTTCGGAACTATCAGTTGTAATGAATTTAATACCAACCTGCTCTGTTGTGCAAACCTTTTCGGTAAAGCACAGTACAGATTTATATTCATCTGTAATATCATCTACACAGTTAAAAATATCTTCTTCTGTTTTTTCACATCTTAACAGTTTAGGCAGGATTGCCGACAGGTCAAGATCATTTTCTATACAATTAAATACAGGCTGACTATTTTCTAAATAAACTACAGTATGAACAACACCATTTTCAATAAGCACCTGGCTAAGTGACACCATTACCTCTGCAAGCAATGAGATTTTATCGGGATTTTCAGGGACTGTATTATTAAATATAATAAGAGTACAGTTTTCTGTAGGCATACTGCCCTCTTTTACAATCAAGCTATTATACTTACTACTTAATTTCCAATGAATATTTCTTGGACTGTCACCCTTTTCATATTCTCGTAGGTTGTAAATTTCACTAATATCATAGCCCTGCATATTTTCGTCATACTGTGAACCGTTAATGTCATAACTGTTGGTCAGTAAGCCGGCTAATGAAATATCATAAAGCTGTGGCAACACGGTTACAGCCGAACTCTCAAGCGGAACATACACGGTTTTACGGGTAAGGCAAAGTATATCATACAGCTGTATCTTTTCTATATTTATCTTAACAGCGCCGCACAGCCTGCTATTAAATTTTATAGGTACCTCTGCCTTGCTTTTAATTCCCATAAAAATTGTAGCAACCAGTGGCGAGCTTGTATTTGTCAGTAAATTGGTACACCGGGCAATTATTTTAACACAGCCGCAGTAAACCTTGCTGTTATTGGTTAGTATAATTTTCCCCTCAACCGTTTCCGATTTGTTACAGGTATCAGGTAAAACCGCCTTTGCTTCAAGCTTTGCAGGCAACAATCTGCATACAATAAGCTGTATAACAGCAAATACAACATAAAACAGTGCTACAGCAATAAGTGCCCCGTTTTCTGCATAAATTCCCGTTACAGTCAGCAGTAAAACCGCCACAAGTGAAAATATCCACATTTTAGGCATAATGCTATACTCCCTGTACAGACACAGACGGTTTATCTGTATTTTCTAAAATTTCGTTAATTACATCCTCAGCCGATACATTGGAAATTTTAGCTTTTCTACTTAACACAAGTCTGTGTGCCGTTGTACTGCAAAATACCTTGTCAACATCCTGGGGTATTACATAGTCACGGTCACTTAAAAACGCCGCCGCTTTCGCTATATTACACACAGCCAAAGCTCCTCTTGGGCTTACGCCAAGCTCTACAGACGGGTTGTTTCGCGTCTGTTCAGTCAGCGTAGTTATGTATTCATAAATAGAGTCGTCAATATATACATTGTCAACCTGCTTTTGTAGCTGAAGCACTTTTTGGGTATTTAAAACTGTTTCTACCTTGTTTAGGGGATTTTCTGTGTGGCGCTCCTTTAAAATACTAACCTGTTCTTTAAAATCAGGATAGCCCATTTTCAACTTTAACATAAATCTGTCAAGCTGAGAGGACGGCAAAAGCTGTGTACCTGCCGAACCTACAGGATTTTGAGTGGCCAACACAAAAAACGGCTGTGGCAATGTATGGGTTACTCCGTCAACCGTTACCTGCTTTTCCTCCATAGCCTCAAGTAATGCACCTTGAGTTTTGCTTGAAGTTCTGTTAATTTCATCTGCAAGTAAAATATTTGTCATAACTGGGCCTTGCCGATATTCAAAGGCCCCTTTTGTCTTGTTAAAAATTGAAAAGCCTGTTACATCAGACGGCATTGTGTCTGATGTAAACTGTATTCTCTTATATTCAAGCCCTAACGCCTTGCTGAAAGCTAAGGCAAGGGTGGTTTTGCCCACTCCGGGTACATCTTCAAGCAAAATATGGCCCTTTGCAAGTATAGCCATAAGCACTTTTTCTATAATTAAATCTTTACCTATAATTACCTTTTTCACTTGTTGTAATACAGGCTGTACGCTGTTTTGCATATTATATCACCATTCATCGTTCTCCAGCTGTTGCTGTTTATTTGCCTTTCTTTTTTTTGCAATACCTATAAGCAGTACAATTACCAACAGCACAACCAATGCCGTTACTGCAACAGCCACAACTGTTGTGCTTTGCCGGGTGTTAAGCTCTGCCTGTGCCTGCCTTAGGTTATCTATACCTAAAATTTGCTTTTGGTCATATTCACTAAGCTTATCCGCCCTACTGCACAGGCTGTCAATAAGCTCCTTGTCCTCCTGCAAGATATTGTCAAAGGGGTACAATTTGTTGGCTATAATACTGTTAATATCCTCAATTTCAGTTCTTACCGAGGTCAAATAATCCAGCTTTTCTTTTAAATCCTTTTCTTCACTCTTGTAGCTGTCTGCATTATCGGCAACCAAAAGCTTTTTATACAGCATAAGCACTTTACTGTAATATTCGGTAGTTAGATTTTCAGTCAAGCTTTTGTATTGCTGAACATCATAATCGTTAAATTCCACCTTAGAGCTTACCTTTTTGTCGGTGAAAATATTTGTAATTTCACCTGAATTATTTTCATCTGTAATGTCATACAGGGTGTTATAACCGCCCCACATTCGGTACAGGGCACACAGGGAATACAAAACCTGCTGTCCTGCAATGGCATTTGCACTCTTCCCCATTGTATGAGAAAAGCCGCCGTTTTCTGCCTTAAAAAGCATAATTCCGTCTAAAACATTATTCCCGTTTTTAATAAATCTACTGTCATTTACAGCATCAATTTTACTGCAACACAGTGCCGTAAGCACCTGGGCTGTGCTTTCAGCGCAGGCTTCACCGTCCTGCTTAAAACTGCCGTCTGCCTGTTGCTGCTTTGAAAGCCAATTCACAGCCTTATCCACAGCCATATCTACTACATTATGCTTTTTATATTTTTCATATTTATCTGAGCTTTTATCGGCATACGGTGCAAGCGCCTGAACTGCCATTGCCGTAATATCTATACTGCTTTCACCATTATTTGTTGAAAAGCCTCCGTCGGCTGATTGGTAGGAAATAATCCCGTCAATTATACTCTCTCTTGTGTTTAAAGCGCTATCGGGTACTGCATAATTGTTTGAATCAAGCGTAATTAACGCCCATATGTAACTGTTTACTCCTTGCTGTGACAAATTTGCCCTATTGTATGTTCCGTCACTGATAAGGTTAATACTGTTGCCCTTTGTATCCTTTCCAAAGGCGGTAGGGTCGCCGCCTAATGACAGCACTGTAAGCGCAATTCTGTGCCATTCGGTAGACTTTGTTTTGTCAAGCTTATCAGCGGTTTTGTATTTACTTTCGACATAGTCCTGCAAAACTGTTAAATACGAGAAATAATCATCATCTATTCCCAAACGCCCCACAGAAAAAGCATACCAGTCACCTGCTGTAGTGCCTGCCGATACTGCAAGTGCCGACAGTAAATTTGAATCTTTGTCAACACCTAACTGCTGTTTTTCCCAGTTAATTATGTTTTCTATTGTGGACTGAATATCCTTTTCATTATAATCCTTATGAGCCGCAAGCGCTTCTACAACAGACACACACATAACGCTAATGCATATAATTACGGCTAATACTTTCTTGGCAACATTACCATATTTTTGGATAATTATCTTCCTCGCCCCCTCTTGACACATAGCCGCCTATGTCTTTACCATAGGCCAAAGTATAACGCAAACACAGAGTGTCGCCGTCTTTTACCGGTACATCTGACAAGCCTCCACCTTGGAACGAGCCGTTTATAGTGTACATCCAGCCTGAGCCTTGCGTATAGTCATTTTCGCCTATGCTGTTGTTGTCCCTTGCACCGGTCCATGTTAAACCGTCAGAGTTTATATATTCAACAAGCTCACCGGGGATAGCAACATTCTCGCCGATACCCTGCTTTTCAATTCGGCTTAGGTAAAAGCCCTGCTCTGCAGTACCTGTGTAGTGGCAAATAAATCCAGTCGACTCAAGCGCCCTAAGTACAGCCTTTGCCGTTGTTTCACCCTGATATATATCTACCTTTTGCGGCGAAAGCAGATAGTTAAGCCCCAAAACATTAGCGTCAACACTTATTGTAACTGTACCTATTTTTTCGCCGTCTGCGACTGTAGTACAATTTATATTAAAGCTATAATCTGCGTACCTGCCCTCTCTATCGGTAAGCCTTATATCAAGTGTATTGCTGCCATTAGATAAATACAGCAAATAGCTTACATATTCTGATGTCCATTTATAATTATACTCTACACCATTTAGGCTTACTGAAATGCCGTCATAGTAAATTGCATTACCTTTATAATCCTCGGCCTTTACATCCAGTGTAAGCTGATTTCCTTTAACATTCATACCGCTGCTCACATTTGTGTATGTAAGCTTTGGAGCTGTTTGTGGTGTAGTTTGCGGAACATACTTCACTACAAAGCTTTTTTCCACTGTCAATTCATTGCCGTTTACATTGTCTACAGCTTTTAGTCGAATGGTATTGCTGCCTGTTTTTAAATCTGCTATGTAGCTGTTGTTATTACCGGTCAGCACCCTGCCGTTCAGTTTTACACTTAGTCTTTCATTGCCGCTCCCGTTTTTACAGTAGGCGGTAAAGCTGTAGCTGCTGTTATGTACCGTAGTATTTTCAAGGGTTGTATAAATACCAAACTCTTTTGTGGCAGTAGATACAACTGTAAAGCTTAGCTCTTTTTTATGACTGCCATACTGTGCAGACAGTCTAATAATATTTTCTCCCTGCTTTAAATCGGCGGTATATTCTCCGGCGTTATTTTGCAAAGCAGTGCCGTTGCACTGAACATTCATCGGTATTTCTTCGCCGCCCAAAACAGCATCGGCACTAAAGCTTATACTTTCACTGTCTACAGTACAGTCAGACAAGCTTGTATTTATAACAATGTCTCCCAGGTCAACATTAACAGTGTAATCTTTAAACACCGTAATTTCCTTGCCGTTAGCGTCGGTGTATGTTACCTGTACACGAATACTATTTCTGCCCTCGTTTAAAAGCACCTTACCGCTAAACTGCGAAACTGCGCTGTCATTTACAAAAACAGTAAGTTCCTTAACATTTATCTTTTTGTTATTGTGCGTAATTTCAAAGCTGTAATTTCTGTTTTTAACCGTTTCACCGTCTTTAATTGTTGTTGTAAAGTATTCAATACCAACCATGTTATCAGACGGGGAATGTTCGTTATTTGATTTTTTGTTTGTCGCTTTTTCCGTCGGCACTGTTGGCAAGGCTAGATTATTATTGTCGGTACGATTTTCACCCTTAATATCTGTATTGTTGTTGACAGGTGAATTGTTTTTGCCTTGACTTTCACCGTTTACATTCTCAAAGTAATTAACTGCGTTAGGTATTACATAAGTTTCGCCGTTGCTTAAATTGTCACCTTGTGAAATATCCGTTGTTTTCTCCGTAACAGCAGTAGGCTGCTGTGATGTATTCTCTGTTACATCTTCAGCAGCCTTTGTTGCTTCTGTTGAATTGGTAGCGTTTTCAGCTTCGTTAATTGCGCTGTTGGCATTTTTTAACGCAGCATCATTAACTGATAAATCACCTACACCGGACGGCGGCAAAAGCTTAGAAGCTTTTACATTGTTTAATGGATTTTCCGGTTCGGTCGTATTTTGAAAAAGGGCAAAAAGCACTGAACCTGCCACGCATAAAGCAAGAATTACCGCTGTAACTATATATACCGGCAGCTTTTTCTGTCTGAACATTTTTTGCCCTTCTTTCATTATAAATTTTACTTATTTAACGGTTTTGCCTTTCTTAGCACAAAGGCTGTCACCAAAGCTGACGCCATTACGGCAAGCAATACCGCTATTGGTGTAGTTGTGCCTGTAGCAACCTTTCCTGTTTGATTTGCACCGTTTGTATGTGTACTATTTGTAGCGGCATTATTGCTCGTTGTATTTTGTGTAGTACCCTGTGTAGATTGTGTAGCTGATGTAGGACTGGTAGGTGCATTTGTTGGTGTTGTTGGTACTGTTGGATCACTTGGCTTACTTGGTGTTGTTGGTATTGTTGGTTCACTTGGTTTACTTGGTGTTGTTGGTACTGTAGGTTTGCTTGGAGCTGTTGGGGTTGTTGGCACTACAGTAGACTCACTTGGCTCTGTAGGGTCTGTTGGCACTGTTGGCTCGCTTGGAACGGTTGGCTCACTTGGTTCGCTCGGTTCTGTAGGAGTAGTTGGTGTCAGCTTTTTAAACTCTTCCTCTGCACTAAGCAATGTTTCATAGTTACTTACATACTGCTTTAAACTATCGTCAAGGCTGTTGTAGCTGTTTCGTGCAGTGTCTATTAAAGTCTTACTTTCAAGTGTAACGGTACCTATGTTATCAATGGCAGATACAACGCCTTCTACGGCGTCATAGTCAGCCTTTGACAATACCGTAACATCTACATTTACTTCTATAGGCTCGGCCTCTATGCCAATTTCGTTACCGTTATTTTTGTCAAGCCTATCGCCGTACTTCTGTATGTCATATGTCAGAGTAACATCTAAATAGTCCTCTGTAAGCTGATAGTCAGGGTAGGTAATGTATTTTGTAACATCACGCTGTGTACCATTTTTGTACTTAGCAATTACTGTAATCCCCTTAGGATCAAAATTGTCACCTGTACAGTACAAAACCTTTTCAGGCTGTGCAGTAACCTCTAGGCTATCAATTTTACTGCCTATAGACATCATATAGGCGGAATCGTTTTTCATATACAATGTACCGTCTGTATCTGCCACAGGGGTTGCCAATGCATAATTTGCCTGTGCCTCTACAGGCGTAAACAAAACCTGTGCACAGTTTTTAACCTCTGTTATTTTACCGTCGTTGTTGTAGCTTTCGGTTACACCGTCTACAACCGAGGTAACTCCTTTTTTATCCTTTATAAATCTTACCTTGCCCGGGGTGTAGTTATCAACAAAATACACATATGAATATCCGTCTTTATCCTCATATGCTGTTGTAAGAAGACCTGTAGCCTGTGGGTAACCCTTGGTAGGCACTCTGTAAGCAATCTTGAATGAATCAAGGTCTATTACCGTTATGTTATGTCCGCTGTATTCAGTAAACTGTGACGAACCCGAAACTCCTATATACGCCCTGCCGTTATGTATAACAGGCGTAGCTGTACTCATTGCGGTTGAGTCTGTACCGTTTTCAAGCTTAATTTCTTTTATGTCATAATTATCGACATTCTTTTTAAATGTGCCGTTACTATTTACAGCCACACTGTAAAAACTGCCGCCCTTGCTTGTAAAATAATATCGGTCAGTTTCATTATCGTAAGAAACAGACGAGCGTATGTCACCGTTTAATCCTTCTATTTTGTCAATAACCTTACCATTAGTTGGGTTAAGTGAAAGTAAGCAAGAGGTTTGAGAACTGCTTCCGTTTTGTCCGTCATCTGTTCCTACAAGCAAATAGTCACTGCAAGCATATGCACCTGCCCAGTAAAAGCCGCCTTTACGTGTATATTGCCAAATGCACTGCTTTTCTTCTAAGTCATTTTCAGTGTCTTCATCTTTGGCAGAAATGCAAACATAGTTAGCCTCTGCATCTTCGTTATTCCAAAAGCCTGTGTATACAAAACCGTTGCTATACACAATAGGACTGTTTGGCTGACCGGAAAGTTGATCCTTATATATCCACAGTGACTTAAGAGTTTGTGCGTCAAATGCCTGTACCGTACCGTTTGCCAAACCCACAAAAATCTTATTATCGGCATAGGTTGGCGACACAATATTGTAACTTGATCTGCCTGCCATTTCGCCGTATGCCTGTATAGTACCGTTGTATTTATCCATTCTATACAGCTTTGTACCGGAACAGAAAATCAAGCTGTCGCCTACAATTATAGGTGTGCCTATTGCATTGCTGTCGTAACCCTCACCTACTTTTGTTGCCCAGTTTAAAACAGCATCGTCTGCCAATGTAGGAATTTTACTGTTCACTACATTATTGTTTGTATTACTTACAATATCGGTGTTTTCTGCCACAGCCTGAAAAAGTGAAAAGGGCAGCATAGATGCAACTAAAGCACCTGACATTAACACCGAGGTTATTTTTGAAAAACTTCTAATCATAAAATATCTCCTCTAAAAATAAAAAACCTCTCCATATGGTATGAAGGGGCAGAATACTACTATTCTTGGACAGTACAGGCACAGTGCGGCAAAGCACACAGCCGTAGCCAACATTAAAATAATAGGACCGCATCTTCATCGCCAAAGAATATATTACCTATGAAAATACGGCAGGTCTCCTGACTTATGATGTAGTGATACTCACACAAACAGCACCTTCTCTGCAAGAGCAAATGGTACACGCTGTTTCATCGTCAAATACAGTAATGGCGGTTGCTTCGGATTCTCACCGAATTCCCTATTAATCTACCAAGCACAAGGCTTTTCAAACCGTATTTTTAATATTAAAAGTGCCTATTTTAAAAAATTAGGCGCTTATTTGCCCTTATTATACCCTTAATACAGCATATAGTCAAGAAAGCAGTAATTATATAGACAATTATTTTATTAAAGAAATTTTTTGCACTTTTTACAAATATGCATTACTTTTTTAGATATATTTTCTAAATCTTTGGTTATTTCACCTATGACATTAATGCGTAAATTCTGATAAAATAAAGTCATTGAGAGAAGTGCTTGACAGGCCTAAATGTCAACGCACTTCCTTTTTATTTTAAGGGGGAAAACATATGCCAAAAACAAAATTTCAAAGCGTAGTATTTACAGCAATAATGGTGTTTTTTATGGTTTATTGTATGACTGTTTTTTCATTAGCTTTAAAAACCGGTCTGCAATACACTACATTTTTAACAGCACTGAAAGAAATGTGGGTAGAGTATGTAATAGTTTTTTTACTTATATTTTTTGTTATTACAAAAAATGCTCAAAAACTTGCATTTCGTATATTTAATCCTCAGGAGGATAAAAAAATACTTATTGTTCTTGCAATTCAGAGTTTTACTGTAATACAAATTGTACCTGCTATCACACTTATAGCAACATTCCTACACAATGGCTTTACCGAAAATTGGTTTACACAGTGGATAACCACCGCCGTACAGTGCTTTCCGACAGCGTTTTGTCTGCAAATATTCTTTATAGGTCCGCTGGTAAGATTTATTTTTAGATCTATATTTAATAGAAAATCTGCAACTGCATAACAATATTTAACAAAAGAAACATTAGTTAATTTTAAAGGCCGCCCAACTTAGCTGTGGGCGGCCTTTGTGTACCATATATGCTTTATAAGTTTTTGGGGGAATTTATGGTTGTCCATCTAGCCACGGTCTTGGTATGTCTGGTACCTGGCTAAAATCATAGTCCCACTCTTCAACAAATTCGTCTGTAAGGCCGGCGTCCTCATGATCACCTATTCCTCTGTAATCTTTTATAGCATTTATATTATTCTTAATTAAATTATGAAGTAATTCTATAAAATCATTACCGGTTTTACAAACGAATTCGCCCCAAACAAAGTAAAAATATCCATCTTCGTCAATCAATAGGTAAGCAGGCATAGCCGGGTATATTGCAACAGGATATAATCTACGCTGATAATATATACAATACCACTTTAGTGCCATAGGCATCGGTGATCTATCATTTCCACTAATGGTAAGATAAAAATCATAACTATCATTTGGTATTTTCCACCTAATCGTTAATCCACCGTAGCTGCTTAGAAACTCCCTTGCCTTATCAAACATATAAAAATTTTGACCATAGTCCTTTACCGTCCAACCATCACCTATTACATCATATCTAAATTGCATAGGGTCTACATGTCTATCTTCTGTCCAACCAAATTTCTTTAAAATTGAGATAACCTCTTGGCGTTCTTGTTTTGTCATATACATACCTCACTTAACATTATCACTAGGCTGCCAAATTTAGCTGTGGCGGCCTTTGCGTACCATATATGCTTTATAAGTTTTTTGGGGAATTTATGATTGTCCATCTAGCCACGGTCTTGGTATGTCTGGCACCTGGCTAAAATCATAGTCCCACTCTTCAACAAATTCGTCTATAAGGCCGGCGTCCTCATGATCACCTATTCCTCTGTAATCTTTTATAGCATTTATTTTGTCATTCATTAAATTATAAAACAATTCTATAAAATCATCATTACTTGTTTTACAAACAAATTCACCCCAAACAAGATAAAAATAACCATCTTCATCAATCAACAGGTCAGCAGGCATCGCCGGGTACATTCCTACAGGATATAGCCTACGCTTATAATACATACAATACCATTTTAAATACATAGGGTGTACTGCTAGCTCATCTCTCATAAAAAAGAACTCATAATCATAACTGTCATTTGGTATTTTCCATTTAATTGTTAATCCACCGTAGTTGCTTAGAAACTCCCTTGCCTTATCAAACATATAAAAACTTTGACCATAGTCCTTTACTGTCCAACCATCATCTATTATATCATATCTAAATTGCATAGGGTCTACATTTCTATTTTCTGTCCAACCGGATTTCTTTAAAATTGAGATAACCTCTTGGCGTTCTTGTTTTGTCATTTCAATAATCCCCCTAATTTTTCATCATTATTAAAGCACATATCTATTTTCATTTTTATGTATCTTAATACCACTATAATACCACATATTGGTTTAAATAATCAAGCCTTTATTTAATGAAATAATACATATTTTTACTTTTTTATTAAGTTTCAAACTGTATTTGACCAAACATATAAAATATAGTATAATCAATAAAGATATTACAGGAAACAAGGTGTGCTTTTAATGAAGATTTGCAGCTATTGCGGTAAACAAATTGACTATAACCATACATATTGCAGCGAAAGCTGTGAGGAAAACACCTTTCTGTTTTACAAAAACAGAAGAAAATTTCAGCTGTTATTTAACATAGCAAGTATTTTTTGTTTTATAGTTATAATGTTGGGTACTTTTATAGGATTGCTTACACAAGAATTAAAGTATGGGTTACTTTTTGCCAGCCCCGGCGGCATACTTATAGGAATAATATACGCCGTTCTCCCATACTATGGCCTAGATGAGCAAATACGCTATAAGGGTATTGAAACATCTAAAAAAACAGTAAGAATCATTGGTTCGGTTTTGGCTGTGCTATGTACTGTTTGTTTTGTAGTAGGATTTATTATTCCTTTTTAAAGTAAATATGTATAAAACAACCTCCCTTGTACAATAATAGTTACAGTACAAAGGAGGTACTTTTTTATGTTAGACAAAATTGCTCTTACTCTACTGGTTATTGGTGGAATTAACTGGGGTTCAATCGGTATTTTCCAGTTTGACTTTGTTGCTTGGATATGCGGCGGTCAAACAGGTATGATTAGCCGTATTGTGTACACTCTGGTTGGACTGTCAGCCCTGTGGTGCATTTCGCTTTTATTCAGAGACAGAAGCGACAGAGACGGTATTGTTACATCATCAAATTAAATTACTGCATAAATGCCCATTGGCTTTTATACAGTAAAACCATAGGTAAAAGAACCACCGCCCAAAGCACTTAAGTCGGCATTAGCCAAGTGCTTTGGGCGGTGCTGTATAAGACTATGTTTATTTTTGAATACTCTATTACTCAGAGTCTGATTTTTTCTTTGCTAAAGAGTCCTTAAGCTTTACCGGTATTAGATCCAGTAGGAAAAGCATAAAACCTATTGCAACAAAGCATACAAATATCATTAAAAGAGTTGCAACGGTGTTTACGGTACCGTTAGCCACAACATCATAAAATGTGTAAGGATATGCCTTTTCAAACGGATACGGATATTGCGTAAACAGCTTTAGCTTACCGTCAAGCACAAGCACTACAACATACACATACACCGTATAGAGTATTTCCGGTATAAGCCATATAAACGGAAAAAACAGTTTAAAATTGCCCTTTTTGTCAAACAGTAAGTAGTCAAGCAACAACACAGCAGGCATTACATATGTAATCATATTTGTTACAAAATACCTCTGCCAATTTGGAATTGCATTTCCATTAATGAGGAAATGGTCAACAGCGCATATACCGATAAACGAAAGTAAAATAGTACCTTTCAGCCAAGGGGCTATACAGGTTTTGTCTTTTTTAGTATTATTAATTTGCCAAAATGAGAGTACATAATAATAAACAATCGCCACAAACAGCATTATGGTTGAGAACAAACCAACTTGCTTCACCTGGAAATTACCGGTAAATATTTGCAGTCTTGCCAACAGCAGCAGCGTACCCCCCAGTGCAATTATCATTCTTAAAAAAACAGCCAAAGGCTTGTAATTAATGTACATAGTAAAATCAATTCCTTTACTATTTATACCGGTTAAAAATAAGCTCGGTATAAGTATGGCAATATATTTTAAATTGTGTTATAATTTTCAAAGTTGGTTTAGCAGTTATGCTTCGGCAAAATTTGCAAACCACCTGTTTTACTGTAATACACACTACTTCTAATAACAAGAGGTGATTAGCTTTATGTCAGGCAAATCTAATTGTGAGCATTGTGCAAATTATGTATATGATGAAGAATATGACTGCTATATTTGTCAGGTAAATTTAGACGAGGACGAGTTTGTCAAATTTATGCAAAACACATTTGACAACTGCCATTACTTTAAATTTTACGATGAATATAAAATGGTAAAAAAACAAAATTAATTGTTGCATACCACAGAGCAAATCAGTTATAACTTTCCAATCGATTTGCTGTACCTCATTATTCTAACAATAAAGTCCAATTCTATATTTAAGAGGCAGGCAGCAGCCTGCCTCTTTTTTTATTAAAACTTATATTGGTCAAGTATACTTCGAACCATATTTTTAATCTCTGCCGCTGCATTTTCCACCGGTAGGTCACCCTTATAGGATTTATCTCTGTAAGAAATTTCATAGCAATTTCTGTCAAGAGTTTTAGGGCTAACTACTACCCTTACAGGCACACCGAACAAATCAGCATCGGCAAACATAAAGCCAGGTCTAACAGGCCTGTCGTCGTACAGAACCTCTACACCCATATCTGTAAGCTCCTTGTAAAGTCCCTCACAAGCAGCAGAAACTCTTTCGTCCTTTGCCTTTAGGTTACATATTTCAACCTGCCATGGAGCTATAGGCATTGGCCAGATAGGGCCGTAATCGTCGTGACTTTCTTCGCAAATAGAAGCCGCAAGTCTGCCTACACCTATACCGTAACATCCCATTATAGGGTTCTGTGCCTTGCCCTGGTTATCAAGGTAAGTCATATCCATTGCCTTTGTATACTTAGTGCCCAGCTGGAATATATTGCCGACTTCAATACCACGCTTAATGGTTACAATAGGCTTTCCGCATTCCGGACAAACTGCACCTTCGTAAATTTTTGCAACATCTGCGTATTCAACTTCGCCTACATCTCTGCCAAGATTAATTCCTGTGTAGTGGTAGTCTACCTCGTTTGCGCCGCATACCATACTGTTAATTCCCTTTAAAGAGCTGTCATATACTACAACAGCCCTGTCTGTAAGGCCTACAGGGCCGATAAAGCCGGGAACAATACCGCACTCCTCTGTAATAATGTTCTGTGCAGGGTGAATTTCCTCACCTAAATAATTTCTAAGCTTTGTTTCATTTACCTCTAAATCACCACGGATAAATACCACAACATATTCATCATTGGCATTCTTCTGGTAAACAACAGCTTTGCCAAAGCTTTTTACGTCTGTATTTAAGAATTTGCATAGGTCATCAATGGTTTTAACATCAGGTGTGTGGATTTTTTCAAGTGGCTCTACTTCTCCCGGCTGATTTTCTATTAAGCAAGGAGCTGCCTCCATATTTGCTCTAAAGCTACACTCAGGACAGATTGCCAAAGAATCCTCACCAATATCTGTAAGCAGCATAAATTCGTGAGAAATGCTGCCACCCATCATACCGCTGTCTGACTTTACAGAAATAACATTTTTTGCACCGGCACGCTTAAAAATACGTTCGTATGCCTTAAACGCCTTTTCGTAGTATTCTTCCAAATCCTCTTGAGATGTATGGAAAGAGTATGCGTCCTTCATTGTAAATTCACGCACTCTGATAAGACCGCCTCTTGCTCTTGGTTCGTCACGGAATTTTGTTTGGAACTGATAAATCATAAACGGATAATTTGTATATGACTGAGCTGTGTCTTTCGCTAAATGTACAGCGGCCTCTTCGTGTGTCATTCCAAGAACCATTTTGTTATTGTTGCGGTCGGTAAATCTTGCCATTTCACTGCCAATGCTGTAATATCTGCCTGATTCTTCCCACAAGCTTGCAGGCATAACAACCGGGAACAATACCTCTTGACCGTCAATATTATCCATTTCCTCACGGATAATATTTTCAATTTTTCTTGTAATTCTTCTTGTTGGCATAAACAAAGAATATATACCGTTAGCCATATATTTCATATAGCCGCCACGCACCATTAGCTTATGGCTTTCTATTAAACAATCAGATGGTGCATTCTTAAATCTTTCACCTAAAAGCTTAGAAACCTTCATAAATTCATTCTCCTACATCTTACTTTTTAGAACGCTGTATGACTACAGCAAAAGAACAAGAATATAACATATTTACTAAAATACGCCATATTTTTTCTTATTTTTACATACTAATATATATTACCACCTTAAAATAGAAAAGTCAATTTAACTGTACTATTTTAAACTGAATTTTTGAACTTTTATTATTCTTCACAACTAAACGCAAATAAAACTGTGTTACTTTTCCAACATATCATACAGTGCTGAATATTTTAAATATATTTACAATACTAAATTTGCGGCAAACAAAAAAGCAGCTCACAAAAAGCTGCCTTTGCCGTAATATATGCTTACAGTACCGCCGTAATTTCAATGGATTTTCCGTCAGTACTAACTGCGGTAATTTTACCCTTGTGGGCATTAACAATAGCCTTAGCTACCGATAGACCAATTCCAAAACCGCCTGTCTGAGAATTTCGGGATTTATCTGTTCTGTAAAATCTGTCAAAGAGCATATCTAACCTGCCCTTCTGAATTTCTTCAACCGTATTTTTAACTGAAAGCACCTTGTTTTTACCATTTGTGCAGAATTTAAGACTTACAGTACCTTCATCGTCAGAATATTTCATAGCATTTTCTAAAAGCAAAGAGACAAGCTGGATAATTGAGGACTCGTCACCGTAGTAAGAAACATTCGGCTGCACGCTTATATTAAGCGTTTTATTTTGTGATTTTGCCATAGCCTTAAATGGCTTTGTAGCCTCATATACTGCGTCCGATATTGAAAAATCGGTTTTTTGCAGCACTTCTCGCTCCTCGTCCATTCTCGACAGAAAAACAAGTCTTTCAGTAAATTTGGTAAGCCGTTTAACTTGGTTTGAAGTGCTTTTCAACCATTCGTTTTCGCCGTATTCCATATTAAGAACTTCTGTATTGGCGTCAATAATGGTTAAAGGGGTTTTTATTTCGTGACTTGCGTCTGTAATAAAGCGTTTCTGTTTTTGGTAGCTTTCTGCAACCGGTTTAACGGCAAGCTTTGAGAATATAAGCACCAGCAAAAACACTAAAACTATTCCGCCAAAGCTAACTACAACACTTGTGATTAAAAATGAGTAAAAGGTTTGCAGGCGTTGATTACAGTCTAGGAAAATATACATTTTACCGCTTTGGGTATCAATAAGCCGATACTTGTAGTTGTTAATAAAACCATTTGTTTTGTTTTTGGAATACAAATTTTCTGCCATAGTCTTTGCATCAGAATCAGAAACAGCGGCTATTTTTCCTGTATTTACACTGCTTACATTACCTGTGCTGTCTATTTCTACTGTAAAATATCGGGTTTCAAAGGGGGCCTCCGGTGACATTTCAACAGGCGGTTTCTTTTTTTGCAGGTCGTCAGGTTTTTGACCCTGCATATTCCCTTGGTCTGAAAAATCCTTTGGAAATACTCCCCCATTATCCGAAATAATATTTAATGTTCTGTCGGCATCTTCGTTTACATTCCAGTAGTTCATTATATTCATGGCAGCTACAATACAGCCTAAAACCAAAACCATAGAGCACATAGCAATAGCAATAAATTTTCTTCTTAATTTATTTATCATTTTTGCCCTCCAAGGAATACCCTACATTGCGTGCCGCCTTTATTATAACATTAGCATCTACAAGCTTTAGCTTTTTTCTTAAATACGATATATACACCCACACCACATTAAGCTCCGCTTCGCTGTCATATCCCCAAATTTTGTCCATAAATCTTTCGGTGAGGATAACCTGCCCCGGGTTTGTCATAAGCATTTCGAGCATTTGAAATTCCTTATTGGCAAGTTTAAACTTGCCCTTTTCGCCGCACAGTTCGTATGTAAGTCGGTTTAAGGTAATATTGCCAAATGTCAAAATTGTGTCTGCGGCGGCTTCACCGCCACGGCGAGTCATTGCCCTTATGCGTGCCAAAAGCTCCTTAACAGCAAAGGGCTTTGTAAGGTAATCATCTGCACCGCTGTCCAGTCCTGTAACTCTGTCATCAATTTCTGACTTTGCAGTCAGCAGTAAAACAGGTACATTGCTGCCCTCTTTTCTGATGTTTTTTAACACAGTAATGCCGTCCATTTTAGGCATCATAATATCAAGAATTACGCCGTCATACAAGCCGGTTCGTAAATAATCTAAAGCGTCTTCACCGTTATATACAGCATCTACAGAGTAGTTGCTGTGCTTTAAAATTGTTACCAATGCATTTGAAAGCTCTTTTTCGTCCTCTGCCAATAATAGTCGCATAAGCTCAATCCTCCTTAACACTTATTATATTACATTTAATTCCTTAAACCAAGTTTAAAATAATGCAATAGAGCAAGCATATAGCAAACAAATGCAGCCATACCGAAAGCTCTCTGTATGTATACCATAGACATAAAAAAGCCGAGAGCAGTGCTCTCGGCTTAACATATACATAATTTATGTAGAAATATTACTTACGGCTGAAGATTGACATAATATCATAGTAAGTGTCATCATCGTCTGTAGTATCATTAGGTGTCAGCTTTCTTGAAGAAGGCTGTGTTGAAGCAGACTGTGTAGGAGCCGCAGTTCTTCTGTTATCTACGGACGGAGTCTGTCTGCCTGTTGTTTTTTTTTGCTGGTCAGCCGCTTTAACAAAATCCTCGTTAGCTGCAAAACCGGTAGCAATTACAGTAACACTCATTTCGTCTTCCATATTCTCGTCCAAAACAGCACCCCAAATGATGTTTGCATCTGCGTCTGCCTGGTCTGTAATCATAGATGAAGCAAGTGAAATTTCATCAAGACCAATGTCAGCTGAAGCTGTAATATTTACAATAACGCCCTTTGCACCGTCAATAGATGTTTCAAGCAATGGGCTGGTAATAGCCATTCTTGCAGCTTCCTCTGCCTTTTCCTTACCTGTAGCAAAGCCTATACCCATATGAGCATAACCTGCCTCTTTCATAATAGCTGTAACATCGGCAAAGTCAAGGTTTACAAGACCAGGAATTAGGATAAGGTCAGAGATACTCTGTACACCTTGTCTTAGAACATCATCTGCAAGGTCGAAAGCATTCTTTAGTGTAATTCTCTGCTCGCTGGCAAACTTTAGTCTTTCATTCGGTACAACTATAAGTGAGTCAACATGGTCACGAAGCTGAGCAATGCCCTGCTCTGCCTGCTCCATTCTTCTCTTTCCTTCAAATGCAAAAGGCTTAGTTACAATAGCAACAGTTAAAATGCCCAACTCCTTAGCAATTTCAGCTACTACAGGAGCTGCACCGGTACCTGTACCGCCGCCCATGCCGGCAGTAATAAATACCATATCTGTATCCTTTAGTACAGCTTGAATTTCCTCACGGTTTTCCTCTGCAGCTTCTCTGCCGACCTCAGGCTTTGAACCTGCGCCCTTACCATGAGTAATTTTCTCACCGATTTGTATTTTCTGACTAGCACTTGAGAATTGCAGTACATGGTCATCGGTATTTACAGCGATAAACTCAACACTACGAACACCCATCTTAACCATTCTATTAACGGCGTTACCACCACCGCCGCCTACACCTATAACTTTAATTACAGGTATGTTGTCGCTGTATTCCTTTTCTAATTCAAAAGCCATTTCAGTACATCCTCCTAGTTTTTATTAAGCCCTTTAAATAAAGAGTAATTAATCAAAATTTAGTCCGGCATATGCGTATATACCTTTACTATATAAATTTAACACATAATTAACGAAATTTCAATACACATAATGTATTAATTAATGATTTTTTTAAAATTTATCTTAATTTTCAATGATTATTTCCATTGCACAACAGATTACGACAGCTTAATTTGATAAATTAAGCCGAAAAGCGCATTCACAACAGCCCTACTTCGCTGTGGCAAATAACAATTATTCCCCTGCCACATCGCTTACCTGGTCAGCATTATCCTGTGCAGAATCGTCTTGTGCAGTGTCAGAGCTGTAATAGGTATTTGCATCGTCCTGTAGTGTGTCAGCATTATCATTTAACGGTTCAGTTTCCGGCTGTACAGGCACCTGAGTTGCTGCCGGCTCTGTCAGTGCCTCTGTAGGTGCTTCAGTAGCGGCTTCCGTTGGGGCTTCGGTAGGGGTTTCACCTATTACATTGTTAGGTGAGAAGTACGACTTATTAGATTTACCGTCTGTTCTGTTCCGGTCTTGTAGGCAACAATGCTGTTGTCATAGAGGTCTCGGATCACGGAGAGGTAAAGGAAGCCTTGTCCGGTATGAATATAAGAAATGTCCGTCACCCATTTCTTGTTTGGCCGATCCGCAGCGAAGTTGCGGTTGAATAGATTCGGATAACGGTGTAGCGCTTCTCCGTACTTCACATACCTCTTTCTCCTAATAACAGAAAGCAGGCTGTACTTGTTCATTACTCTGAGAACTGTTTTGGGATTATGATGGATTCCGTGCCGTTCCAGCCAGATATGTACTCTCCGGTAGCCGTAGGTGCTTCTGCATTCTGCCTGACACTCGCGGATCTTCTCAGCCAAAGGTAGATCCTTTGCCGGCAGCTCTGCTCGTTTCACATACCCATAGTAGCCGCTGCGTGAGACACCGAAAAAGCGGCACATCTCGCTGATGCTGTATTTCTCCCTGTGACGATAGATTACCGTATACTTAACGCTTGCCTTCACTCC
>CADANT010000022.1 GCA_902789345.1 uncultured Ruminococcus sp. | reverse complement strand
AGCCATATCTACATATTTCTGCTTCTTGCCCTCTATACAGGGCTGAGAAAGGGCGAATTGCTCGCCTTGACGTGGGAGGATATAGATTATGACAAAAAGCTCCTGAACGTCAACAAGAGCAGAACAGGCAGCCGCAAGAACGTGACAATGCAAATCACAACGCCGAAAACGGCGAGCAGTAACCGCAAAATCCCGATAAACGATTTTGTAATCGGAGAGCTGAAAGCCGAAAAGCAACGTCAGGAGGATTATGCCAAGCTGCTTGGCAACGGCTACGACAAAAGTCACAACTTCATTGTCCGCACCGTTCTCGGAAAGCCATATGTCAATCTCAGCGCAATCAACCGCGTGGTAAACCGTCTGACCGAGAACGCCGGCTTGCCGCATTGTACGATCCACGGTTTTCGCCATTCTGTGGCGAGTATTCTCGACGACAACGGCGTACCGATTCAGGACATTTCCGTTTTGCTCGGACACGAAAGCGTAAACACCACCGAGAGAATTTATATCAACCGCCGCAAGACCGCAAAGGAAGCGACGATTAACACTCTCGACAGCGCCATCAATTTGAACATCGCATAAAGATGGTAGAATTTTTGGTAGAATTAAAAGAGAAAAGGCTTCGGAAATCGCTTTCCGAAGCCAAAAATTGATGGCAGGGGCAGAAGGACTTGAACCCTCGGCACGCGGTTTTGGAGCGGTTCAAAGAAATAAGACTAACTGCTAAATTATTATGCAAATACAGCTAAAACTAGTTAGCTAAATTATGCAACGGGCAACATAAGTTGTTATAATTAAATAATTTGATGTGCATAATACACTAAAATGCTTACAATTTATTGTTACAACATTGTCTAAAGGTTAGAAAGCTCTGTTATTGTAATACACACTAATAATATGCATTGATATGTAAATATAGAGTACACCTTAAAATTACATTTGTAAAGTGTATATTATTGTAAAAATAGAATTGATTTTTAAATTTATTTACATAATGTAAATAATGTCTTGACTTTATTTTTACAATAGTATATAATATATTCATACAACAGAAAACTATTAATTTTTATTAAGGTGGTATAGGTATGAATATAGCATATGTCAGAGTGTCAACAGTAGAACAAAACGAGGAAAGACAAATAAAAGCATTAGAGCAATTTAACATTGACAAATGGTTTACCGAAAAGGTATCAGCCAAAGACACCAACAGACCACAATTAAAAAGTATGTTGGAATTTGCCCGAGAGGGTGACACAATTTATATACACGATTTTTCAAGGCTTGCAAGGAATACAGCTGATTTACTAAACATAGTAGAAGATTTAACAAAAAGAAAAATCACATTACATTCCAATAAAGAAAATATAGACACTTCAACACCTACAGGCAAATTATTACTAAGTGTTATTGCTTCAATTAATCAATTTGAAAGAGAAAACCTTTTAGAAAGACAAAGAGAGGGAATAGCAATAGCAAAGGCTAAAGGTGCTTACAAGGGTAGAAAGGCAATAAGTATTGATAACGATATGTTTATTACTGAATACAATAAATACCTTACACGCAAAATTACAAAGGTACAATTAGCAAAGAATTTAAACATCAGTAGACCAACATTAGACAAACTTATAAAAGAGTACAACAGCCAAAACAATAATTAAATAAATAAAGCTGACCTAACGCAACAATTCGTTCGGTCAGCTTTATTATAAAATAATAACTAGGGGGGGGTATTCACTATGTAGGCAGATATAATATAAATGTGTGAACATAGTAACTTTATGTTTACACTAAAAAAATTTACATACATATTACTTTTTTATGATAATGACAATAATTGCAATATGACAAGTAACTACAAACTTTAACATAAAAAAGGAGAAATTTTAAAATGTGTAATGAAAAATTAAATGAAGTATTAACCAAAGGAGATATATTAGTTAAAGAATTGGTAAATTCATTAAATGAAACAGCTACATTCTTAAACAATACAGAATTAACCCTAGACGAAAAACAACATATGGTTAATGGTAATTATATGAGTGCTGTATTTGATGTATTAGAGATACTAGAGGAGATAAAAGCACTATCAAAAATAATTGATGTATCACCTGTAAACATACTTATTAAGGCTTTAAGTGGCTTAATGTCAATATTTGACGATATAATGAACGATGTACAACTTACTTCATTAAGGTTAAATATTGAATGGTGGTTCGATAATGTGGTATTATTTCAATCAACGAAATATACACCTGTATTTTTAAAATTAAATGAAATGCCAAAAGAACAATAACACCAGTTGGCATAAATAAAAAAGGGTTATCTCAAGTACCAAAACGGTAGACGAGATAACCCTTTTTTATAATATATCATTGTAGCTTTTATTACTTCACCTGTAAAGGCTCAATATACAATAAATTACATTAGGCATAAAAAATTATACCTATCAACAGTAAAAATTGAATACAAGCCAATTATAGCCGTTTTAGAGGTATTACAGTTATTACAGCTGTAAGAAGTATTAAACAGCTTAAACACTCACTTTATAAATTATTGCTACAGCTGTAACAGCTCTTTAAATGCCCTGTATTTGATTTTTATTTTTAGGCATAAATTATACCTATCAACAGTAAAAATTGAATACAAGCCAATTATAGCCGTTTCAGTGGCATAAACACACAGTTTGCTTCTAAGAATCAGAGAATACAAACCACTTTCATTAATCAATGCTGTTTTGCTCTGTCCGACAGGCACATTCCCATTTTGGGAATGTGCTATATCGAGCATCTTATAAATTATTGCTACAGCTGTAACAGCTCTTTAAATGCCCTGTATTTGATTTTTATTTTTAGGTATAAAATTTACCTATCAACAATAAAAAATCAATACAAGCCAATTATAGCCATTTTAGAGGTATTACAGCTGTAAAACTTACATTTTATTTTAATGTTATTTTAAATGATAAACAGGATAAACACAATAACATTTTGTTATCGAGTTATTGTGTTTATCCTGTTTTAAGGTGTAATCCTGTTTTTGGACTTCATCTTTTTTCATTTTTTTATCTTGATTTAAAATAATTCAGTTATAAATTATTACGGCATTAAACCAATGGTTTAAATTTGTACGGTGAACAATGAACAATTTGTTTACCCTTGATACCACATTAATTATAAAGGGGTGGACGAAATGGACGCCCCTCGCTATTGTTTTAAATTGTCATTGGTTAATCAGTGGCTAATTGTTTTGGTGATACCTAAATAATAATTTTAAATTCAATAAATAATTTTATGGCTGTTCTTGCGTTCATCTAGGATAGCTTTTTTACACCACTTTAAACCACATACCACAGAAATTTTGTCTAGGATAGCTTTTTGACTTGCCGAACGGAAAAGTCAAAAATACGAAAAACCGAAAAAATTATTATTATAAAAATTATCAAAAATTATACATTATTGTGTATATGTTTCTATAGAAACACATACCCAAAAATATGGTAGTTTTGGTATATTTCAATTTGCCTATCTTGTAAGTATAGCCCCGCTATACTTCAAGGAGGCAAATTGTGTATTTTTATTGAAAAAATCAATATTGAAAAAAATCATAATAAAAAATCAAAATGAAAATCACTGAAAATTTTAAATGTGAATGTGAAAAAATTAATATGAAGTATCATCAGACGAAGTATCATCAGTAAAAAATCAGTATAAAAAATTTACTACATTGAGAAAGGGCAAGAGATAAAAAGTTTTAAATATTTTTTGATTACTGTAAAAACTTCATATTCAATAAAGGTAATTAGTTAGAATATATATAAATAATTATAATATTTTAATATCCAACTGTCAATATATTAGGCAACAATAAGTATATATAATTTAAAATAAATATTAGTACACCTTGTAATATAAATATAAAGTATCGATAATTATTAATTTATATTCATTTGTATTATAAATATGTTTTACAGCTGTGAAACCTTTAATTATATGGCTTATGGCTACATTAACGGCATACACCAATATAATAAAGTAATTTGTACAGCTGTAAGAGTGTAAGTATACAAAAGGCATAAATATATTAATGTATGTACGATGTTAGCTATAACTAACTAAAAAATATTTTTAAATTTTTTATTGAAAAGGGTTGACATATTCTAACACTTGTGGTAATCTATAATATACACTTTATTCAAGTGTGACATTTCATTACAGAGAAAAGGAAGTTGATTTTATAGCATTTGCTAAGAATTTTGTAAATGTTTTTAGTAACAACTTAATAATAATTTATAGCTACATTTGTTATGTAGTATGTTTTTGTTTAATGTTTATGTTAGGGTGTCGCAATTTGCTACTCCCTACATTAGGGTGTCACAAATCGTTACCCCCTATATTATGCGGTCGCAAATTGCTACCCCATACATTAAGGTGTCATTATTTCGGTGACACCTACATTATACATAGTTGGCATACTAACATATTGAATGTAGCTTTTATTTTGCCTGTATTAAAAAAATAAATAATAGGTTAGGGGTTGATACATCTTGAATAAAAAATTAAATACAGCCAAATAAACAATATATTATAAAGGAAGTTGTACATATAGGAAGAACAAGGGTTATAAAAATAAATAATAAATTAAATTCTATTTCAAGAGTTGACGAGAGTATAAACAAGATTATAATTAATACTTGCAATAACAGAACTTTTCTAACTCATTGGAAAGAAAGGAGTTTAATTTGTTATGAATGATATTGAGTTTTTGGAAAGTTTGAAATATTGTAATTTAAAGCCAATAACGGGTGATATAACAGGTAGTCTGACTGACAGCAAAACTAATTATTGGTATGGTGTTATAAATATTTATCCTAATGGCAAAAGAAAACAAAAATGGATAAAAAGTAATATAACACACGATAACAACAAGAGGAACAAAAGAAAGGCTGAAAGTTGGTTACGAAATTTACTAACAGAAATAAATAGAACACCTACGATAATAACAGGTGCTGTATCAGTAGCGGAATATTTTAAATATTGGCTAAAGGTGATAGAAAAGGAAGTTGAACCGAATACATACAGAAGTTATAAAGGCAATATGTTAAACCATATTATTCCTTACTTTGAGAAAAGAAAAGTTAAATTACAGGACTTAAAGTATTACCACCTTGAGGAATATTATAAATTTAAAGTTAATGGTTATGAAAGACTTGACGGTAAAGAAGGCAAGTTATCCCCACAGACAATAAAGCACCACCACCAAAACATTAGTAAGGCTTTAAATGACGCAGTAAAAAGAGAATTAATATTAGTTAATCCAGCTACATTAGCCAATACACCCAAAGTACCAAGGCATAGAGGAACATTTTATAACCAAGAGGAAATAAAGGAAATGTTATCTTTATTTGTAAATACAAAAATAAAAGTACCTGTATTTTTAACAAGTTTTTATGGCTTGCGGAGAAGTGAAGTTATAGGTTTACAGTGGAAGAATGTAGACTTTATAAACAAAAGACTTACAATAGCACATACAACATTACAGAATACAGGCGGTGACTATGAAAGAGATAACACAAAGACGGATAGTAGTTATAGAAGTTTTCCAATGAATGAAACGGTAATACAGGTGTTACAGGAAGAAAAGAAAAGACAAGAGCAACAAAAAGAATTGTTAGGTAATTACTATAAAAACAGTGATAAAGTTTGTGTGCTTAGTGACGGTACACCTATTACCTGTAATTATTTGTCAAAGAACTTCAACAAGGTAATAAAAAATAGTAATCTACCATACATTAAGTTGCACGAGTTACGGCATAGCTGCGCCAGTAATTTATTGTCAATGGGCTTTAGTGTGGTTCAAGTTGCTGAATGGTTAGGTCATTCTTCACCAAGTACAACATTAAATTTTTATGCCCATATAGATAGCAACAGTAAAAAAGATATGGCTAACAGCATTGGAAGTTTTGTTAAATTATAAATAATTATACAATGAATTTGCATAATATTTCAAGTCAATAAAAGTTAATGTTTTTCTACATTTTGTTTACAATTTGTTCATAAAACTAGTTAGAAAATATGTTAGAATAATAAGTGATAGGTTAATAATTGCTTTTTAAAGACAACAAGAGTAAGCCTTAAATCAACTTTTAACAAAAGAAAATTAAGACTTACTCCAATGGCAGGGGCAGAAGGACTTGAACCCTCGGCACGCGGTTTTGGAGACCGCTGCTCTACCAACTGAGCTATACCCCTAAATATTAAATTTTGTTGTCGAAAGCATGAACTCAAATTGTGTCTGATAAATCAATACCAACAACCGACCTGTATATACTATCACATATTTTTGATATTGTCAATAGATAAAACACAATTTTTCAAAAAGTAAATTAAAAACTGAAATTTCTGTTAAACCTACAGTAAATTTCACACCGTTGGGATGCAATAGGGTTTTGTGATTTAATATACAGAGCTTTGAATTATGAGTTTACTTGTTATTGATACAGTACGGAATAAAGCACTTCCTTGTTCCTGCACGATGGCAGAAACAGGGGAGTGCTCGCTTTTTATTTTTACCGATTTAAATAAATCACGCATTTATTTAATTTATGGCTCACTGTATAAGTTATAGTTTACAACATTATGCACCACACTGTAATGTGAGATTTTATACTAATGATTGCTATAATTCGTAGTTTACAACATTATGTACTACACTGCGATACAGGCCCATACATTAATGCTTGCTGTGATTTACAGTTTACAACATTACAAACCACACTGTAATGTGGGATTTTATACTAATACTTGCTGCGCAATTTATAGCTTGCGATAATGCACCTGATAAAAAATATGCAATGTGCAGCAGTGTTTTAAATGCAGTATAAGAAACAAAAGCAAAAAAACAAATACAGTATATGAGCATGTGAAAATAATTAAAGATAATTAAAATAATTAAAAATTATGACCTGTAGTCGCCGTTGATTTTCACATAGTCATAGGTAAGGTCGCAACCCCAAGCTTTTGCCTGAGTATTGCCGCTGTGCAGGTTAATATCAATATATATTTCATCTTCCAGCAAAATGGTTTTTGCTTCGTCCTCAGAAAATTCCACGCCGGAGCCGTTGCGGCATACTGCTATAGTGCCCTTGCGTGAACGCATATCTACATCAACCTTTGTAATGTCAAAGTCGGCCTCTGCATAACCTATGGCGCACAGAATTCTTCCCCAGTTTGCGTCACTTCCGAAAATGGCACACTTTAGCAGAGGGGAGCGGATAACACTTTTTGCAACAATAATTGCAGTGTCAAGGTCAGGTGCTCCGCAGCAAGTACATTCTATCATTCTTGTAGCACCTTCGCCGTCCTTTGCCAACATTTTGGTTAGTGTCATAAGTACCTCATAAAGTGCGTCCTTGAATATAGAATAATTTTCATTCTCCTCAACAATTTCACTGTTGCCGGCTAAACCGTTTGCCATTATTGATACCATATCGTTTGTAGAGGTGTCGCCGTCAATACTTAGACAGTTATATGTTACCTTTACAATGTCGCTTAGTGCCTTTTGTAAAAGCTGTGAGGAAATAGCTGTGTCGGTTGTTATAAAGTTAAGTGTGGTAGCCATATTTGGGTGTATCATACCGCTGCCCTTAGCCATACCGCCCAGTGTGCATACAACACCGTCAATTTCAAATTGAACAGCTACTTCCTTTTTTACTGTGTCAGTGGTCATAATAGCTGTAGCCGCTTTTTCGTTACCTGTATGTGACAGTCCCTTTGCAAGGCTATCAATAGAATTTTCAATAGGTTCTATCGGTAAAACCTTACCTATAACGCCGGTAGAAGCTACGATAACCTTTTCGGGTTCAATATTAAGTGCAGACGCCGCAAGCTGGCACATTCTTTCTGCCTTTTCTACACCATCGGCATTACAGGTGTTGGCATTTTTTGAGTTGGCTATTACAGCCTGTGCCTTGTTTCCCGATTTTTCCAGATGGCTTTTGGTAACAGTAATAGGTGCACCCTTTACTTTGTTTTGGGTGTATACTGCGGCTGCGTTGCATAAAGCTTCACTAAATACCAGGCAAAGGTCATTTTTGTCTTTGTTAGAATTTAGTCCGCAGTTCAAACCGTTTGCTAAAAATCCTTTTGCGGCACATACACCGCCGTCAATTTTTTTGAAGCCCATAAAATTTATCTCCTTACCTTAAAACGCCAGCTGTTAGCTGCGTAATAATATTTTTATTTAGATTTCATTATACACCATAATGATTACATATTCAATGGAATATAAAATACAAGTTGTACATATAGTTTAGGGTAATAAAAAAAGAAAGGGCGATAAATATGAATGAACATTATCCGTTTGAACTGCCACCGCTAAGCTACGGTTATTATGACCTAGAGCCACATTTAGATGGGGATATGATAAAAACTCATCATACCGTTATAATGCAAAACTATGTTGATAAGCTTAACAGCTTATTGGCAAGATTTCCTCAGTATCAGGACTGGAGCCTTAAGGCTTTGGTAGCATATGCCGATACCTTTCCGCCTGCGTTAAGAAAAGAGCTTAAAAATTCAGCAGGCGGTTTATATAACCACTATGTATATTTTAACAGTATGACGCCTGGGGGAAGAATGCCGACACAAAGGCTGATGAATCAAATAAAAAACACATTTGGCAATTTTGAGAATATGAAAAAAGCTCTTTACAACAGCGCATTAATAAACTTTGGTTGCGGTTACACATGGCTTGTTTGTAATAAAAGCTGCAATTTGCAAATTATAAATACACAGCGCAACAATACCCCACCGCTAACTGTAGTGTCGCCTGTAGCGGTAATAGATATGTGGGAACATTCGTTTTTCCAACAGTACGTAAACGGGAGAGATGACTACATAAACGCCTGGCTGGAAGTAGCAGACTGGAGTAAGGTTTGTGAGTATATGGCCTGCAGTACAGCATTGGATACGCTACAGGATAATGTCCAAAGAAACCCACAAGGAAACATACAGGGCAGACAGTAGCCATATATCACAATGGTTGGGTTATGGCCTGCAGTACGGCATTAGATACACTGCAGGATAATGCCCGGAGAAACCAACAAGGGAACATACAAAATAATGCCCAGAGAAACCAACAAGGGAACATACAGAATAATGCCCAAAGAAACCAACAAGGGAATATACAGGGTAGACAGTAGCCATATATCGCAATGGTTGGGTTATGGCCTGTAGTACAGCATTGGATAACTTACAGGAGCAGGCCCAGAGAAATATGCAGGGCAATATTCAAGGAAACATACAGAATAATGCCTCCAATAATGCCCAAAGAAACCAACAAGGGAATATACAGGGTAGACAGTAGCCATATATCGCAATGGTTGGGTTATGGCCTGCAGTACAGCATTAGATACGCTACAGGATCAGGTTATGCAGGGTAATATTCAAGGGAACACACAGAATAATGCCCAGAGAAATATGCAGGGCAATATGTAAGGGAATATACAGAATAATGCCCCCAAAAACCAACAAGGGAACATATGGAATAATGCCCAAGGTATTATCCAAGAGGATATATAAGGTAATATGAACTAAAACTATAAGCTGTATTTTTACAATGTTTTAATTATGCAATGCTGTATAGTTTTTAATATGCTTTGGATTATAAAGCCTAAAGTAAATTTTGGAGAAACTGAAAATCTATAGAGCTATGATATGCGAAATGTCAGAAGAATAAAAAGTCCTGTTATGGGCAAGAAGTTGTATGTTAGCTATCACATTATAATTAAATTATCATATTATGTTATAAACTAATGTGGAGGGAAGATACTATGTCTGAATTTTCTGATTTTAGCGCTGACTACAAGCCGGAGCATAAGCCCGGCGACGATTGCCCAAAAGAGTCTGTGTGCATAGACGCTTACCGTGTGTATGATAGCTGTGGTGACAAAAACTGCCTGGAGGATTTACAGGTGTACTTTACCCAGCCGTCACAGATAATTGTTGACAAAGCAAATAACATAAGGATAAAGGATGTAGAGGTTATAACAGTTTATATTGACCTTGAGCCTGTGCCTTTCCATAGGGGCTTTTACAGTGTAGATATGACCTATTTCTTTGAGGTTGAGCTTGATGCCTTTATGGCGCCTGCGGCAATGCCTGTGTGCGTAAAGGGACTGTCTGTATTTAACAAAAAGGTAGTTCTGTACGGCAGTGAGGGTAATGTTAAGATATTTAGCTCTGACTTTACATTAAACGATCCTGATATGCAAAATGCGCCTAGCAAAAACCTGCCAAAGGCAACAGTACAGGTTGCAAAGCCTATCGGTTTAAGTGCAAGGTTTGCGCCAAAGCCATGCACCTGCTCACCGTGCTGCAGAATACCTAAGTGCATTATTAACAGGTTTGGCGGAGAATTCTGCCCTGAGCCGTCTAAGAATGTTTTGATTACCATAGGTATTTTTACAATTGTTCAGATAGAACGCAATGTTCAAATGCTTGTTCCTACCTACGATTTCTGCGTGCCGCATAAAGAGTGTGTAACCAGCTCTGACGACCCTTGCGAGATGTTTGAGCGTATAGAATTCCCAACTGATGAGTTCTTCCCGCCAAAGGTAACGGACTTAAATAATGACTGTGACCATTGCCATAAGCATTAAATGTTGTAGCCTTTGAAAAGAGCTTAATTGTTGTTAGCTGTTTGTATTTAACAGCTTTTCAAATATAAAAGCAGAGCATATTTACCCGGCGTTGTCTGCCTAAAGGTAAATATGCTCTGTTGTTTTGTCTAATAATTTATACTTGCGCTATAACCACTCCGCCGCTTTCAATACAATCATTTTTGAATCCTCTTGCAAATATTATTTTGTCAAGGTTTTTAATTTGGTATTCATTATTTGAACAGTTAATAACTATTTTTATAGTTCTGTTGGAGCTGTATTTTTCAAAAGCAATGATTCTGCCTTTGCTTTCAGGCAAAAATCTTATTTCGCCGTTTCTTAATTCAGGGTAGCTTTTACGCATATTTATAAGCTGCTTCATTGTGCTTATCTTGTCGTTATACAAGCCGCTGTTTATTTCTTCCCAAGGCATACAACGGCGGCAGTCCGGGTCAAAGCCTCCGGGTAAAATAATTTCTGTACCGTAGTAAATGCAGGCTGTTCCGTTCATTGCAAGCATAGCACACAGCCTTTGATAAAATTCATTCTCATTACCGCCGCACCTTGTTATCAGGCGCATTGTGTCATGGGAATCAAGCAAATTAAACATAACATTGCACACCTGTTCAGGGTACATATTTAAGCATTTGTTTATTTTATGCTCAAAATCCCGGGCGGTTTCGTCAGAGTTTGCCCAAAAGCTGTCAATAGATTCCTGTAGTGAATAGTTCATTACAGAGTCAAATTCGTCACCACGAAGCCAGTCTAACGAGTTGTGCCAAATTTCACCGCAAATGTAAAAATCACTTTTAAGCTCAAATACAGCTTTTCTAATCCGTTTGTTAAAGAAATGAGAGGTTTCGTTGGCAACATCAAGGCGTATAGCATCAATGTCAAATTCCTGCACCCAGTATCGGCACACATCTGCAAAGTAATCTGCAACCTCCGGATTGTTTGTGTTTAGCTTTGGCATATAGTCGGCAAATGCAAAGGTGTAGTAAACACCGCTTTTGGAGTTTTCGTTTTTTGCATGGGCGGAATTCTTTTTAATAATCGGTTTGTTTATCATAAACCAGTTATAGTATTTTGAATTTTCACCGTTTTTAAGAACATCCTGCCAAGGAGCAAATTCTTGTCCGCAATGGTTAAATACGCCGTCCATCATTATGCGTATGCCCAGACTGTGGGCTTTTGCTACAAGTCTTTTCATATCTTCGTTGCTGCCAAAGGTAGGGTCGATTTTCTTATAATCGGTTATATTATATTTGTGGTTTGAGGGGCTTTCGCATATTGGGTTAAAGTAAATGCCGGTTATTCCTAAATCCCTAAGGTATTCAAGCTTAGACTCTACGCCCTTAAGGTCGCCGCCGTATTGCCCCCAAAGCCCTACCTCTTTGTCAGGCTTAGACCATTTTTCAAATTTAAACGGTCTTTCTGCGCCGCTGTTGCAAAACCTGTCCGGAAAAATCTGATACCACACAGTTTCGTTTACCCAGGCGGACGGTTTAATTATGTCGGCAGGGTTCATCCAAGGGAAGAAGAAGTCCTGACGCCTGCCTTTATATTCCTTAAACTGCTTTTCGGTCATAAAGGAATCTTCAGTCATATAATAGGTTTCGTTTTTACTGTGAAGTATAAAGAAATAACGGCACCTTTTAAATTCGGGCTTTACTACCGCTTTCCAAAGCAGATGGTACTGCAGTTTTTTTACATCGCCCATTTCAATAAGTCGGCCGCTCCAAGAATCTTCTCCGCCAAACAGACCGCTTTCAAAGGGATCGCCATACACAAGCTCAATCCGGTCAATGTCGTATCCTGTTTTAATTTTTATAACAAGCTCATTATCGTTAATAGGGTAACAATAATTATCGCCTGCTATATGAGTTACAGCTGCAAGCTCCATAACACTTCACCCCTTGAAGAATAACTAACAAAGCAGTAGTATGATTATTAATTGCTTTCGGTACGAAGATGGCGTTTAATTGCCTCAAATGTTTCAACGCTTATTACATGCTCAATTCTGCAAGCGTCCTCTTTAGCTGTTTTTTCACTTACGCCCAGCTCCATTAACCATTTTGAAAACAGTTTGTGTCTTTCGTACATTGTATTGGCTATTTTTAAGCCCTTTTCAGTAAGCTCAATGTAGCCCTTAGCGTCCATAGTAATATATCCGTTTTCTCTAAGGTTTTTCATTGCCACACTCACACTTGGCTTAGAAAAGTTAAGCTCGTTTACTATGTCAACAGAACGCACTTCGCCGTTGCGTTCCTTTATAATCAATATTGTTTCCAAATAGTTTTCAGCTGATTCCTGAATTTTCATACAGTTACCTCTCATCTATAAAATTAATTACATTTTAACATAAAATCAATTTTATATCAATAAATTATTTTGCAATTGTGCATAAGCATACATAGTGCAGAACCGCTTAAACTATAAAGATAATTACCGACTGTTTAATAATTAAGAACCGTAAAAATACAAATAGGGCGGCAAATGCCGCCCGTAGTATCTTTGTTATTTAAGTTTTGTTTTGTAGCCGTGACTGTACAGCCTGCGCAGTTTTATTAGCCGTGGTCTGTTGTAGCGCTGTATAATTATAAACAGCATTTGAATAATAAAGTCCATTATGGACAAAATCAGAAATATCATTAGGGGTTCGGCCGTATTGCTGCCGGGAATAAGCAATACAAAGAAAAGCGACGCAAAGCCCAGTATGCCAACCGTTAAGTGGCCAAGCTCCGCAATACAGCATTCCGTAATAAATCTGTTTATATAATTTTGGTCTATATCCTGTGGCAGTGTGTCACGCTGAAAGTGAATCAGCTTGCCTGCGTCGGGCAGCTTGTCTTTCCACTTTACAACCTTGAGTTTTCTGTATAGTGCGCTTTCAAACTTGCGCTCTTTAAACAGCAGGGCGTCTTCGTTAAAAAACTTTTTAGGTACTAAAAAGCGTACAAGCCATGGTACTATAATGTTAATAGACAGCCAAAACAGTGCAAGCAGCAGGGTTATATACAGGACAAAACCAAAGGTTTGCTCCTGCGGTACTGCCTTTTGTGAGTATATATCCTGTGGCTGGTTTGCAGCAAATACAAGCAGTTTCATTACCTACCTCCTTACAATAGCTTTAAAACTTATTATACCATCATAAAACACAAATATCAACTTTTTCGACAGCCAATTTTCGCCGTAAAAATACGAATTTTTTAAAAATATTCTGTAGCTTTGGGCGGCGGATGTGCTTTTGCTTTTGCATAGAAATTAATATTATTAACATAAATATACGGCAGGCTAAACAGTTGCAATTATATGAAAATGATGTTAAAATAAAGCTTAGAATGCAACAGCTGTGTCTGTTGGAAAAGGTGATATAAATATGATAAAAAGTATGACAGGCTACGGAAACAGCCGACAGATTATTGATAACAGGGAAATATCCGTTGAAATTCGCTCTGTTAATCACAGATATTTTGAACTTAGCTGCAGAACTCCCAGGGAAATGGGCTTTCTTGAGGAGAAAATAAAAGGTGCAGTAAAGTCCAGAGTTTTCCGTGGTAAAATTGATGTTTTTGTTACTGTGGGAGCAGACGAAAACGAGCAGGCAACCGTTACCGTAAACCACAGCCTTGCCTCCGGCTATGTTAATGCGCTAAAGGAAATTGCCCAAAGATATGATGTGCAGGACGACATTTCGGTTTCTGCCGTTGCAAGGTATAACGATATTTTTAAGGTTACAAAGCCTGAAGCAGACGAGGAGAAAATTTGGAGTGCGGTAAGCACCGTGCTTAACGACGCTCTTGATAAATTTGTAAAAATGCGCAGTACAGAGGGCGAAAAGCTGTACGAGGATATTAACGGCAGGTGCAGCACTATTTTACAGCTGGTAGCTAAGGTGGAGGAGCGTTCACCGCAAACTGTTGCAGAATACCGCAAAAAGCTTACAGAAAGAATGAACGAGGTGCTTTCTACAACTGCCGTTGACGAGCAGCGTATTATTACAGAGGCCGCAATATTTGCAGACAAGGTTGCGGTTGACGAGGAAACAGTAAGGATTAGAAGTCACTTTGACCAGTTTGAAAAGGTTTTAAACAGCGAAGGCTCTGTAGGCAGAAAAATTGATTTTTTGCTGCAGGAAATGAACAGAGAAACAAACACTATAGGCTCAAAGGTGCAAGATGCCGACTTGGCTCATATTGTAGTTGAAATAAAGGCAGAGCTTGAAAAAATAAGAGAACAGGTACAAAATGTAGAGTAGTAAGGAGCGTTGGCTATGCAGCTTATAAATATAGGCTTTGGTAATTTAGTATCGGCAGAAAAAATAATAGCCGTTGTTGCACCGGACTCTGCACCTATAAAAAGAATTGTACAGGACGCAAAAGAGCAGGGGCTTTTAATTGACGCTACATACGGCAGAAAGACACGCTCGGTTATTATAGCAGAAAGCCAGCATATTATACTTTCGGCAATTAACCCGGAAAGTATAGGCAACAGGGCTGTAGTAGAGGAGGATGAGCACAATGAATAAGGGTAAGGTAATAGTAGTGTCAGGTCCCTCGGGAGTAGGCAAGGGTACAGTTGTAAAGGAGCTTATTGGCAGTAATGAAGACTGTGCATTGTCTGTTTCAGCTACTACAAGGTCACCAAGAGAGGGCGAAACCCACGGCGTAAATTATTTCTTTATTACCAAAGAGGAATTTACCCAAAAGATAAATAACAACGAAATGCTGGAATATGCAGAGTATTGCAGCAACTTTTACGGTACGCCAAAGGATTATGTACTGAAAAGCGTAGAGCAGGGTAAGAATATTATACTTGAAATTGAAGTACAAGGCGCTTTGAATGTAAAGAAAATTATCCCGGAAGCGGTAACGGTTTTTGTTATGCCGCCAAGCCTGCAGGAGCTGGAGGACAGACTGCGCGGCAGGGGTACCGAAACAGACGAGGTTGTAAAACAGCGCCTTGAAACGGCTATTGACGAAATTAAACAGGCGCCGCAGTATGATTACATTGTTGTAAACAACACGGTTATGCAGTGTGTAGCCGATATTGTAAGTATAATTATTGCCGAAAGACAAAAAACAGAAAATATGTTAGATTTTATAAAAGGAGTTTTGAATGATGAAAATGCGTAAACCTTCTGTAGAGGATATGTTAAATAACAAAACAACAAGATATTCACTTGTTATGGCTGTAGCAAAAAGAGCAAGACAGATTGCCGCAGAGAACGAGAAAAAGGACGAGGTTGTAGACGAAAAGCCTGTACTGGAAGCTATTGAGGATTTCAAAAACAACAAGTACAGCATACTAGAGCCTGACATAAACGAGTAATTTATGCAGCAGGGTCTTAACACGCCGTCACAGCCTGTTACCGTTACACTGGCAGGCGTAGCGGCAGACAAGACTGTGTACAGCTTTGACAAAATTTTTGACTACATTGTACCGCCTACGGTGGATGCCGAAAATCTTTGCGGACGCAGAGTGCTGGTACCCTTTGGACGGGGAAATAAAAAAAAGCAGGCAATGGTAATGTACACTAAGCAGGCGACAGTTGACGCCCAAAAGTATAAGCGGCTGTTGTCTGTTCTTGACGAAAAGCCTGTTTTAACAGATGAAATGCTGGGACTTGCCCGCTTTATGAAAAGCCGTTGCTACTGCACGCTGTATGACTGCATAAGGGCTATGCTGCCTGTAGGCATTAACTATAAAATCAATGCATTATATACGCCAAATCCGCAGTATGAGGGCGATGTGGCGCTTTTGGACGAAGCACAGCAGCAAATTTACAATTATTTGCGTAGTGCCAAAAAGCCGGTAGCCGAGGATAAGCTGCTAAAGGATATGGGCTTGCTTGATAATTCGGTATTGCTTTTAATGAATGCCAAGGGTATTTTAAACAGGCAGGAGGAAGCGCTGCGCAAACTGGGTGACAAGTCGCAGAAGATGATACGCCTAACAGGAGATAACGCCGACGCTAAGCTGACGCCACGGCAGGCAGAGGCATACGAGGTGCTTAATATGGCGTTTTCACTTTCTGTAAAGGAGCTGTGCTATTATGTAGGCTGTACCCAGGCTGTGGCTGATGCTTTGGTAAAAAAGGGAATGGCAGAATACTTTGAACAAGAGGTGTTCCGAAACCCGGAGATTTACAATGGCACCGACAAAAGCAGCAGGGAAATAGAGCTTACTATCCAGCAAAAGATGGCTTATGATGATTTGCTTTTAAAGTACCGTAGCAGCAAAGCGCAGGTTTCTTTGCTTTACGGCGTAACAGGCTCAGGAAAAACCTCGGTATTTATGAAGCTTATTGACAGCGTAATAAAGGATAATAAGGGCGTTATTGTTATGGTGCCTGAAATTGCCCTTACCTCACAGCTTATTAACCTGTTTATAGGCAGGTACGGTCAGAATGTTGCCGTTTTTCACAGCGGACTTTCTGTAGGCGAAAGGCTTGACCAGTGGAAAAGGGTAAGAAACGGCAGTGCCAAAATTGCCGTAGGTACAAGAAGCGCCGTGTTTGCTCCTTTTGACGATATAGGACTTATTATAATGGACGAGGAGCAGGAGTATACCTATAAGTCAGAGGCTGCTCCCAGGTTTCACGCCAGAGATGTTGCAAAATATAGATGCAGTAAACATTCCTGTTTATTGCTTTTAGCCTCGGCAACGCCCTCGGTTGAAAGCTTTTATAACGCACAAAAGGGCATATATTCCATTAACAGGCTTACTGCAAGATTTGGCAACGCAAAACTGCCTAAGGTAGTAATTGCAGATATGAATGAGGATATACAGCAAAATAATAAAAGCGGAATAGGCAGTGTGCTTATGCAGGCGGTTGAAAAAAACCTGGAAAAAGGCAGACAGTCTATTATTTTGCTTAACAGGCGTGGGTACAATACCTTTGTTTCCTGCAAAAAATGCGGAGAGGTTGTTACCTGCCCGCATTGCTCAATTTCTCTTACATATCATTCCGACAACGGCAGGCTTATGTGCCACTACTGTGGATATTCAGAGCCTTTAAGTCAAAAATGTCCTGTATGCCACAGCTATGGTCTTAGGTTTTCCGGCTTGGGAACCCAAAGGGCAGAGGAAACACTTATGGACGCTTTCCCAAACGCTAAAATACTGCGTTTGGACGCCGACTCCACTATGGCAAAATTTGCACACGAAAAAAAGCTAAGTGAATTTGCACAGGGTAAGTATGATATTATGATAGGCACGCAAATGGTTGCCAAGGGGCTTAACTTTCCAAATGTAACCTTAGTGGGAGTGTTAAGTGCCGACCAAATGCTGTATTCTGACGACTACCGCAGCTACGAAAGGGCGTTTTCGCTTTTAACCCAGGTGGTTGGCCGGTCGGGCAGAGGTGATTTGGAGGGCAAGGCCGTTATTCAGACCTTTACGCCAAACAACCCTACGATTATGCTTGCCGCAAAGCAGGACTACGACAGCTTTTATCAAAACGAAATATTACTGCGTAAGGCTATGCTGTATCCGCCTTTTTCCGACATTTGTATGGTTGGCTTCGTTGGTGAAAACGATGTTAAAACAAGGCGTGGTGCAGAGCACTTTACACAGCTGCTTATAGATAAGGCTCGGCAGGAGTATTCAAAAATTCCGCTGAGAGTACTGGGGGCATCAAGTGCCTCCATTAACAGAATAAATAATAAGTACAGATACAAATGTGTTTTAAAATTCAGAAATTGTGCTGATTTCAGAAAAATGATGTCACAGCTTTTAATTGAATTCGGAAAGGATAAAACATACGCCGGCGTAACTGCATATGTTGATATAAACCCCGATTCTATTTTATAGCTGTGCTAAAACATACGGTTAAATAATAAAGGAGGAAAATCAATGGCTACAAGGAATATTGTTCTTGAGGGTGACAGTGTATTAACAAAGAAATGCCATTATGTAACAAAGTTTGACGACAGGCTGGCAACGCTTATTGACGATATGAAAGAAACCTTAGGCAAGGCAGAGGGCGTTGGACTGGCAGCGCCACAGGTAGGCGTTTTGCGCAGAGTTGTGGTTATAAGCATACCTGAGCAGGAGGTAGACCTGGAGCTTGTAAACCCTGAAATAGTAGAGCAAAGCGGTGAGCAGGACGGATTGGAGGGCTGTCTTTCTTGCCCTAACCAGTGGGGAATGGTTAAGCGCCCGTTGAAGGTTACTGCCAAGGCGTTTGACAGAAACGGCAAGGAGTTTACCGTAGAGGGCGAAGGTTTGCTGGCAAGGTGCTTGTGCCACGAGATTGACCATTTAGAGGGCGTTATTTTTAAAGCCCGTGCATACAGAATGGTTGCACCGTCAGAGCTGGAATGATTGTTGTATTTCCTACAGGATATATTAAAAGCATTGGCAGTAATAGATAACGGAGGCGTTGTTGTATGAAAATTGTATATATGGGTACACCGGAGTTTGCTGTACCTCCACTTAAAGCAATAATAAATAGCGGACACAATGTTGTGGGTGTTTTTACACAGCCCGACAAGCCAAAGGGCAGGGGCTATGTGCTGACGCCTCCTCCGGTAAAGGAATGTGCCGCAGAGAATAATATTCCTGTTTTTCAGCCAACATCAATGAAAAACGGAGAGGCACTTAATATTTTAAAGGAGCTTGCGCCAGATATTATAGTTGTAGTGGCTTTTGGCAAAATACTGCCAAAGGAAATTCTGGATTTACCAAAATACGGCTGTGTAAATGTACACGCTTCACTGTTGCCAAGGTACAGAGGTGCCGGCCCTATACAGTGGTGCGTTTTAAACGGTGAGAAAGAAACAGGCGTTACTACAATGAAAATGGCAGAGGGACTGGACACAGGCGATATGCTGTTAAAAAGCATAACCAAAATAGGCGAAAACGAAACAGCCGGACAGCTTCACGACCGTTTGTCGGATATGGGCGCAGAGCTTATTGTGAAAACACTAAGTGCGATTGAAAATGACACAGTAACACCTGAGAAGCAGGACGACAGTCTGTCCAATTATGCGTCGATGCTTACAAAAAAGCTGTGTAAAATTGATTGGAGTAGCACCGCACAGGCTGTGCATAATCAGGTTCGTGGCTTAAACCCGTGGCCTATAGCAACAGCAACAGTAAACGGTAAAAGAGTAAAAATATATTCAACTGTTTTGTCAGACCAAAAGGGCGAGGTAGGCAGAGTGATTTGTGAAAATCCTCTTACTGTAGCATGCGGCGAGGGCGCTGTTATTATTAATGAAATTCAGCCCGAGGGCAAAAAGAGGATGAAGTCCCAGGATTATGTGCGTGGCTACAGAATTACAACAGACACAGTTTTTGAATAAAGTTAGGAAATTTTTACTATGGCTAACCCTAGAAAATCAGCATTAAAGATTTTAATAAAAATTGAAAAAGACGGGGCATATTCAAACATTGCCCTTAACAATCAGCTAAAAGAGGATAACACCACAGGGGTGGACGCCTCTTTTTGTTCTGCTTTGGTTTATGGTGTGTTGGAAAGAAAAATTCTTTTGGATTACATAATAAGGCAGTATACAAACCTAAGGCTGAAAAAGATAGAAACGCCGGTGCTTAATATTTTAAGAATGGGCATATTGCAAATAGCATTTATGGACAAGGTGCCAGAAAGTGCGGCCGTAAACGAAAGTGTAAAGCTGGCAAAGGGTATGCGCCTTAACAAGGCCTCCGGCTTTATTAACGGCGTATTGCGAAGCTTTGTAAGGGCAGGCTGTGCCTACAAGCTTCCGGATAAAAACAGCGACAGGGCAATGTATTATTCGGTTTATTATTCAATGCCAAAGGATATAGTCAATTTGTGGCTGAATGCCTATGGCGAGGAAAATACCCTGAGTATTTTAGAAAATTTGGCAGGCAGGCCGCCTGTTTCCGTAAGGGTAAATACCTTAAAAACCACTGCCTCAAAGCTGAAAGAAAGCTTTGAAAAGTCCGGCATAGGTGCACAAAGAGTACAGGGAGTGGATAACGCCTTACTTTTAAGCCACACAGGCGCTATAGAAAACACAAGCCAGTACAAACAGGGGCTTTTTCATGTGCAGGACACAGCATCACAGCTGTGCTGTGAGCTTTTGGCACCAAAGGAGAATATGCTTGTGTATGACTTTTGCTCCGCACCCGGCGGCAAAGCCTTTACAATGGCAGAGCTTATGAACAACAAGGGTACAATAAAGGCCTTTGATATGTATGAGCATAAGGTTAAGCTGATAAACAACGGAGCCTACAGGCTTGGCATTGAAAATATAAAAGCGGCTGTGGCAAACGCTTTGGAAGATAAAGACCTGCCGGAGGCCGACAGAATACTTTGTGATGTACCGTGTTCGGGCTTGGGAATTATTCGCCGTAAGCTGGAAATCCGGTATAAGCAGGATTTGGGACTGGATACCCTGCCGCAGCTGCAATATGACATTTTATGCAGCTGTGCAAAGCACTTAAAAAGTGGCGGAATTTTAGCGTATTCAACCTGTACATTAAATCCTGACGAAAATGAAAATAATGTTAAAAGGTTTTTGAGGGAACATTCACAATTTCAGCCCTTGAAGATTAGCATAAAAGATGATATAATAAACAAAATAGGCAATATGGATAATGCTGTCACTTTATTGCCGCAGAAAAACGGCAGTGACGGATTTTTTATAAGCTTATTTATAAAAAGATAATTTTTCAGCAGGAAAAGAGGGGCATTTTATGGCACAAGCAGATATTAAGTCACTAAGCCTTAATGAGCTTACAGATGAAATGGCTGTGCTGGGTTTGCCTAAATATCGTGCTGAACAAATTTTTAAGTGGCTTCACCAGAAATCTGTGTGTACTTTTGATGAAATGTCGAATATTTCTACGACTGTTCGTGAAGAATTGTCGAATTTATATTACATTTCTGTTGCAAATATTGAAAAAAAGCAGGTTTCCTGTTATGATGAAACGGTGAAGTATTTGTTTAAGCTTAATGACGGCGAATATGTTGAGGCTGTTTTAATGAGCTACCACCACGGTTATACTATATGTATATCTACACAGGTAGGCTGTAAAATGGGCTGTACCTTTTGCGCAACAGGCAAAAGCGGCTTTTCACGCAACCTTGCACCGTCTGAAATGCTTGCACAAATTCAAACTGCACAGCTGGACAACAACATAAGAATATCAAATGTTGTTCTTATGGGTATGGGTGAACCTCTTGACAACTACGACAATGTAATTAAGTTTTTGTCGTTGATTTCGTCTGACAAGGGCTTAAATATAGGAATGCGCCACATTACCCTGTCAACCTGCGGTGTAGTGCCTAAAATATATGAGCTTGCTAAGCTAAAGCTGCAAATAACCCTGGCAGTGTCGCTTCACGCACCAAGGGACGAAATACGCAGTAAAACTATGCCCATAAACCGCAAGTATAATCTTGCTCGGCTTATTGATGCTTGCTTTGCCTACAGCAAAGCTACAGGCAGGCGTATAACCTTTGAATACGCTATGATAGATGGTGTAAACGACAGTGATGAATGTGCATATGAATTGGCAAGGCTTTTAAAAGGGTTAATGTGTCATATAAACCTTATACCTGTAAATAATGTTACAGGTGCAGGGTACAAAAAAAGTAAAAAAGACAGGCTAAACAGCTTTAGTAAAATTTTAGAGAGTAACGGTATTACCGCTACTGTCAGAAGAACCCTTGGTTCTGATATTGACGCCTCTTGCGGACAGCTAAAACGAAGGCTTACAGAGGAAAAAATATAAGCGAAAAGGAGGTCAACCGAATGAAGCTATATACCCAAACCGATATTGGTTTGGTTCGCTCCAGCAACCAGGACATTGTAGACGGCGGAACATTATACGACGGCGCTGTGGTATGGACAGTTTTGTGTGATGGAATGGGCGGTGCCAACGGCGGCAATGTTGCCAGCAATATTGCACGCAACGCAGTAAAAGAGAATATAGGATTGTTTGACATTCACGGCAGTGACTATCATTCGGAGGATTTTCTAAATGGAATTGTTGACAAGGCTAACAGTAGTGTTTATCATGAACAGCTGAAAAAGCCGGAATTAAAGGGAATGGGTACTACCTTTGAGCTTATTGTAGCGGCACAGGGTAAGGCAATGATAGTGCATGTTGGCGACAGCCGTATTTACTTAGTACATAACGGCGAAATTCAGCAAATAACCGTAGACCATTCTGTGGTACAGGAAATGGTAAACAGAGGGGAAATAACCCCTGAGCAGGCTATGGTGCACCCAAGAAAAAATTATATAACAAGGGCAGTTGGCGTTAGCCCTTACATTGAATCAGATTATATCGAAATTCCGTTTACGGGTGATGATGTTATTATTGCCTGTTCTGACGGACTTTCAAATTATATACCTATGGAGGGCATACTAAACCACCTAAAGCTTTACGAAAACGAGGCATTGACAAACGCCTTGATTGAGTCGGCAAAAAGCCATGGCGGCGGTGACAATATAACTGTTGCCGTACTGTATGCTAATAACTAATCGGGAGTGATATGTATGGACAAGTATGTAGGAAAAAAGCTTGACGGCAGATACCTAATTCAAGAGCTTATCGGCGTAGGCGGTATGGCTACTGTTTATAAAGCAGAAGACATAAAGAATAACAGAATAGTTGCCATCAAGATTTTAAAAGACGAATTTTCCCAAAACAGCGAGTTTATAAGAAGATTTAAAAATGAATCCAAGGCTATAGCGGTGCTTTCACACCCGAACATTGTAAAGGTTTACGATGTTAGCTTTGGTGATGTTATACAGTATATCGTTATGGAATACATTGACGGTATCACCCTAAAGGAATATATAGACCAGCAAAATGAACCGATAGACTGGAAAACAGCTGTATTTTTCATCAGCCAAATTCTTAAGGCTATGCAGCACGCTCACGAAAAGGGTATAGTTCACAGAGATGTTAAGCCTCAAAATATGATGCTGCTTCAGGACGGTACAATAAAGGTTACTGACTTTGGTATTGCAAGATTTTCAAATACAGAAACCCGTACAATGACAGACAAGGCTATAGGCTCTGTTCATTACATTGCGCCGGAGCAGGCAAGGGGCGACCACACTGACGGTAAAAGCGATATTTATTCTATTGGCGTTATGCTGTACGAAATGCTTACAGGTCAGCTTCCTTTCGAGGCGGACAGCGCTGTATCGGTTGCTATTATGCAGCTGCAAACAACACCGAAGCCGCCAAGGGAAATTAACCCGGACATTCCGCAGGGACTTGAGGAAATTACCCTAAGGGCAATGAGAAAAGAGCCTTTGCAACGTTATCAGTCGGCAGAGGAAATGCTTAGGGATATTAAAAAGGTAAACAAAAACCCTGATATAACCTTTGGCTATGAGTACCCGGAGGACGAAGAGGAGCCGGAGGAGGAAGAGAACGAGGACGACGCACCATACGCAAAGTATGATGAAAAGGCGGATAAAAAACGCTCGCCGGCATTTAATATTATTTTAGGTGCGGTTGTTTCATTGGTTTTGTGCGTGCTGTTGTTTGGCTCTTTGGCATTGCTTCATTCCTGTGAAGCGTCAAATACAGAGGCCATAGATGTACCAAATTTGGTTGGCCAAAATTATTCTGATGTTAAGTCCAATTCAAGCTACAAGTTTAATTGGGATATCATAAATGTTTACGACTCCAGTAAGCCGGAGGGCGAAATTATTAAGCAGGAGCCGGAGGCAGGTTCTAAAAAGGTAAAAGAAAACGCTGTTATTACACTTACTGTAAACAGTTCGGACACACTTGTTGCCGTACCGTATGTTTCGGGTGAGCCGGAGGAAACTGCACTGGCAAAGATTAAGGCAAAGGGCTTGTCGGCTGATATAATTTATATCGAAGATGAAGATACCGCCGAGGAGATTGTAAGAGATACTTCACCTAAGGCAGGCAGTGAAATTACAGTGTCTGAAAAGGTAAAGGTATTTGTTAAGAAAACGGTAGTATCTACAACAGCAACTGTGCCTGACCTTTCAAATATGACCCGTGACCAAGCTTCTGAAGCTGTTGCTGCGGCAGGCTTGCTGTTTGACTATGAGTATAACAACGATGTTGATAAGACAGCAGAAACAGTTATTGGTCAAAGCCCAATGAAAGGCAGCGTTGTTCAGCAGTCATCTACAGTTAAGGCATATGTAGCTAAGGGTGTTGAAAAGTACAAGGTACTGAATATGACTACCCTGCTGCCACAGAACGCTACCACAGCAGTAGATGTAAGAATTGTTGTTGACGGTGTGCTTGATGAATCAGTAAGCGGCACAATGATACCGTCTGAGGTTGGCCAGCTTACCTACGAGGTAAGAGGAAGCAGCTCATCTGTAATTTATGTTGAGGTTGGCGGTCAAATTTGGAGAAAGTATGATGTAAACTTTGTAACAGAGAAAATATCCTTTGCTGCAGGTACGTACACACCTTCTTCAACAGAACCGGCTACATCACCAAGCAGTGAACCGGCTGCAGAACCTACAGCGGCACCGGCAACAGAGCCAACAATGGCGCCTATACAAACGCCGTCCGATATGGTAAATATAGAGGGATAATAAGTTCTATTAGGGTATTTAGCTTCCTAATATTATAAATAGGAAAAGCGAGGATGTTTATAAAAGCACCCTCGTTTTTCTTTTGCAAAAATACAGGCAGTTTGCAAAAAACTGTTTGTAAGTTTTAATTTGGCTCTATAATAAAAGTGGGGGATAAAAAAAGAGGTCACAACAAATTACAACTCAGTGTTAATAGTGAGGGTAAAGCCAAAGGTATTTGTGCAGGAGAAAAACAGAATTTATATGTAAAAGTAAAGTTCATAAAAAATTAAATTATTACTTATTGACACGGTGTCAGAATAGAATTATAATGACCTTGTAAGCTGACACCGTGTCAGAGATAGGCGGCGTGTATTGTATATGTAACGGCTACATTAAGCTGCAGCGAACACTTACCGTCTGTATAATAATCATATAAAGGAGAATGTAATATGCTTGGTAATTTTAGCTACTGCAACCCAACAAAACTTTATTTTGGTGATGAATCTTTAAATTATTTAAACACAGAGCTTCCTAAGTACGGAAAGAATGTTGTACTTGTTTATGGCGGCGGCTCAATTAAGAAAAACGGAATTTACGATGATGTTGTAAAAATTCTAAAAGACAATAACAAAAATATAGCAGAAATTTCAGGCGTAATGCCAAACCCTACCCTGAATAAGCTGTATGAAGGAATAAAAATAGCAAGAAATCACAATGCAGACCTGTTGCTGGCAGTAGGCGGCGGCTCGGTATGTGACTATTCAAAAGCCGTGTCCGTTTCGGTAAACTGCCAAGAGGACCCGTGGGAAAAGTATTATCTTAAATTTGAAGAGCCAACCTGCGAAACAATACCTGTAGGTTGTGTACTTACAATGGTAGGTACAGGCTCCGAGATGAACGCCGGCTCTGTTATAACAAATTCAGAAACAAAGCAAAAGATTGGCCATGTATTTGCCGATGAAAAAATAATGCCTAGGTTCTCAATTTTAAATCCGAAATATACTATGACATTGCCGCATTATCAAATGGTATCGGGTATTTACGATATATTTAACCATATATGCGAGCAGTATTTTTCAGGTGACGACGACAACACAAGCGACTATATCAGCGAGGGACTAATGAGGTCGCTTATTCACTCAAGTAAAATTGCCAACAAAGACCCTGAAAATTATGAGGCAAGAAGCAACATTATGTGGACGGCTACATGGGCGCTTAACACTCTTGTTGCAAAGGGCAAACCACCTGACTGGATGGTGCATATGCTTGGCCAGGCTGTGGGCGGATATACAAATGCTACACACGGTATGACCCTTGCCGCAGTTTCACTGCCATATTACCGTTACATTATGCCGTTTGGACTTGAAAAGTTTAAGCGTTTTGCAATTAATGTGTGGAATGTTAATCCACAGGGTAAAAGTGACGGTCAGATTGCAGAAGAGGGACTAAAGGCAATGGAAAGCTGGATGAAAGAGCTTGGCGTTGTTATGAATATTTCAGAGTTTGGCGTTACAAAGGAAATGATTGAAAACATTGCAGATGTTACAATTATTCTAAAGGGCGGTTATAAGGAATTTGACCGCAATGATGTTATAAAGGTACTGGAGGAGAGCTTATAATGGGTAAGAATGTTTTAGTTGCATATTTTTCAGCAAGCGGAGTAACAAAAAAAGCGGCAGAAAAAATTGCTAAAGCTGTAGACGGTGACATTTTTGAAATTGCACCTGTTACTCCTTATACAACTGCCGACCTTGACTGGACTAACAAAAAAAGCAGAAGCACTGTAGAAATGGAAGATCCTAACTGCCGCCCTCCTTTTAAGGGCAGTGTTGAAAATATCAGCCAATATGACACAGTGTTTGTGGGATTCCCTATATGGTGGTATGTAGAACCTAAAATAATAGACACATTTTTGGACAACTGCGATTTTTCAGGAAAGGCCGTAATACCTTTTGCGACATCAGGAGGCAGTACTATTAACAGTACATTTAAAAATCTTCAAAAGAGCTACCCGAATATTAACTGGCAGTCGCCACAGCTGCTTAACAGCGTAGACATTGCCAAGTGGGCAAAAAGTGTTATAAGCAAATAATTTTATAATTAAAGCCCGGCAGTATTTATGCTTCCGGGCTTGTGGCAAAATTGCCAATAATATTAAAACTATTGTAACAGCTAAAGCTGCAGAAAGAGTGAAATTATGCCGAAAGCGTCAGAAAAGTTGACAGAGGACAGAAAAAATGAAATTATATCAGCGTGCGCCAAACTGTATGAAACAATGAGCTTTAAGGATATTACAATTAAGGAAATCGGCAGTGCTATTTCCTGTACAAGAACCTCTGTATATAATTATTTTCAGACAAAAGAAGAAATATTTTTGGCATTGCTGCAAAGTGAATACCAAAGCTGGATTGACAGCCTAAACAAAATTCAGGCACAGTACAATAAGCTGTCACGAACAGAGCTTGCCCAGGCTTTTGCACATTCTTTGGAGGACAGGAAAACTCTGCTGAAGCTGCTTTCTATGAATTTGTACGATATGGAGGTAAACAGCAGAATTGAACGGCTGGTGGAGCTTAAGGTTACTTACGGAAAAGCCCTGAGCACCGTTGAGGGCTGTCTGAAAAAGTTTTGTCCTGAAATGAGCCGCCAAGAAATACAGGATTTTATATATTCTTTCTTTCCGTTTATATTCGGAATTTACCCATATACAGCTGTAAGCAAAAGGCAAAAAGAAGCTATGGTTGCCGCCGGGGTGAATTTTTTGGAAATATCTGTATATGATATAACCCTAAAAGAAGTAAAAAAATTACTGGATGTATAGCCGCAGTATATAATATTTTGTTCTAAAAATTCTTCCGTTACTATTGATTTTTTCTCGGTTTAGTTATATACTGAATGCTGACGGTGTTTAAGGTTAAGATGTTGTTGTGTGCTTTTGCACGCTTTGCGTCTTTTGTGCTGGTGTAGCACAGTTGGTAGTGCATCTCATTCGTAATGAGAGGGTCACGTGTTCGAGTCACGCCACCAGCTCCAGAATATTACCGCTGTACTGTAACGGCGGTAATATTTTTTACAGGTTATTTTAAAATATTATTGTCAGTATTAAGTGACAGTTTCTCACTTTTTTCACAGAAATAGTGGTATACAATTATAATCAAAGTAGAGATTATATATTGGAGTGAAAAATATGAAGGAACTAGGACTGAAGCTGAAGTACTACCGTGAAAACTGTGAGCTGTCGCAGCAGCAGGTAGCTAATGTGCTGAATGTTGACAGGTCAACTTACACCTACTACGAAACAGGTAAAACTACGCCAAGTGCAAGTACCTTACTGAAACTGGCTAAGATTTTCAATGTACCGTGTTCGGTTTTTTTAGAGTCAATAAATCAAGAGCTTGACCTTAATTCTTTGGTAGCCGACAGTGTTGACAACAAAAAGTCAAGCGATACCGGCAGTTATGAAGCAGACGAAAAAATATATAACCTTTCTAAAGAAGAAAAGGATATGCTTATAGCATACCGTGTGCTCAATAAAAACGGACAGGAAAAAGCGCAGGAGTATTTTAAAAAGCTTACCGGTAAATAATACAGAAAGCTTGTAAGCGGAGGCGGTGTATAATCGTCTCCGCTTTTTTAGGTAAAATATATAGCAGGCAAGAATAATTCCCTTGTGCAAACACTTTACTTTTGTACTTTAATAAATTATAATAATATATATGACTATTTTTAAGGATTGATATATTTTATGGTACAGTTTGAAGAACTAAGGCTTGAGCTTGAACGCACAAAGCCGGAAATAGATGACCTGGCAGACGCTCTTGGACTAAAGGCGATGATGTCTGAAATAGAACAGCTTGAAAACAAGGCAACAGAGCCGGGCTTTTGGGACGATATGGATAAATCACAGGTTATATTACAGCGTACAAGCGCCTTGAAAAACAAGGTAGAGGGTTATAATACACTTGTTTCTAAATATGACGACGCAATGGCTTTAATTGAGCTTGCAAACGAGGACGAGGATTTGTCATTGCTTGAGGAAGCTCAAAGCGAGGTTGAGGCTATAAAAGAGGAGCTTGAAAAACAGCGCTTGCAGACTTTACTTACAGGTGAGTATGACAGCAAAAACGCTATACTTACTTTCCATGCAGGCTCAGGCGGAACAGAGGCTCAGGACTGGGCAGAAATGCTGTACCGTATGTACAACCGCTGGGCAGAAAAAGGCGGCTTTAAGGTAAAAACTCTTGACTACCTTGACGGTGACGAGGCAGGTCTGAAAAGTGCCGTTATACTTGTAGAGGGTTTAAACGCCTACGGCTATCTAAAAAGCGAGGCAGGCGTTCACAGACTTGTAAGAGTGTCACCTTTTGATTCCTCCGGCAGAAGACATACCTCCTTTGCATCTCTTGAGGTTATGCCGGAAATTGATGACAATATTCAAATTGACATTAACCCGGAAGATATTAAAATGGATGTTTACCGTGCAAGCGGCGCAGGCGGTCAGAAGGTCAACAAAACTTCATCTGCTGTAAGACTTACACATATACCTACAGGTATTGTAGTTGCCTGCCAGGTAGAAAGAAGCCAGCACCAAAACCGTGAGGTAGCTATGAAAATGCTTATGTCAAAGCTTATGGAAATTAAAGAGCGTGAACATTTAGACAAGATTGAGGATATTAAGGGCGTGCAAAAGGAAATTACATGGGGCTCTCAAATACGCTCATATGTATTTATGCCGTATACTCTTGTAAAGGATCACCGCACAAGCTACGAAACAGGCAACATAAGTGCTGTAATGGACGGCGATATAGACGGCTTTATTAACGCTTATCTAAAGGCATTAAGCCAAAATTCACTTGAAAATAATAACGATATGTAATATACAAAACACCGTGGATTGTTTACAGCTGCCACGGTGTTTTGCATAAAAGGGCTTTTATAATATAATGATAAATTTATTGAATAAAAGGGGGAAGCGACTTGGAAAACAAAATAAAAGAGCTTAGGGCAAAAGCAATGTCACTACCCCTAAACCCCGGCGTATATATAATGCGTGACAAAAACAAGAAAATAATTTATATAGGCAAGGCAAAGGCACTGAAAAACCGTGTAAGCCAATACTTTGGCTCTCATACCAACCATACGCCAAAGGTTATAAGAATGGTTGAAAATGTAGATACCTTTGACTACATTGTTACCGACAGCGAGTTTGAGGCTTTGGTGCTTGAATGCAGCCTGATTAAGCAGTATACGCCCCACTACAACATTTTGCTAAAGGACGACAAGGGTTACAGCTATATTAAAATTACCAACGAGCAGTGGCCAAGAATAAAAAATGCTGTTGACCAGGCTGTTAAAATTTTTAAGCTGCCTACCTGCGGCAGAAAATTTCCGCAGGATATAGGCAAGGGCAGACCGTGCCTTAACTATCATATAAAGCTGTGCAGTGCACCTTGTACAGGAAAAATTACCCATAAGGAATATACCGAAAATTTAAAAGAAGCAGTTGAATTTTTAAAAGGCGGCAATAATGCCGACATTAAAAAAATGACAGAGGAAATGAACCTTGCTGCCGAAAATCTTGAATTTGAGCGTGCCGCAAGAATTCGTGACAGAATTAACGCCGTAAAGAAAATGGGTGACAACCAAAAGGTGGTTTGTTCAAAAATAAAAGAGCAGGATGTGCTTGCTGTGGTTACAGAGGGGGATACCGCCTGCTTTGAGGTGTTCAAATTTAAAAACGGTGCATTGTATGACAGAGAGCATTTTATAATAGGCGATGTTGACGATTTACCACAGGCACGGCACGAGTTTATAACGGGCTATTACTATAAACGAAATGACATACCGCCCAGAATTACTGTTGACGGTTCTGTAAACGACACAGAGCTTTTACAGCAGTGGCTAAGCGAAAGCTTAGGCAAAAAGGTGGTTATATTTCAGCCGCAAAAGGGTGAACAGCTGCAGCTTGTGGAAATGTGCAAAAAGAATGCCGCAGAGCATTTGGCGCACAGGCGTGGTGCAGTAGGCAAGGATACTATGGCGTTAAATACCTTAGGGGAATTGCTTGGTTTGGACAGTGCGCCTAATTATATTGAATCCTACGATATTTCCAACCAAAATGGTACCGCCAATGTTGCAGGTATGATTGTATTTGAAAACGGAAGACCTCTTAAAAGTGCCTACAGAAAGTTTGAAATAAAAACCGTTGTAGGACAGGACGACTACGGCTCAATGGCAGAGGTAATAGAACGCCGTTTAAACGAATATGAAAAGCACAAGGACGAAGGCGTTGGTTTTGGAAGAATGCCAGACCTTATACTGCTTGACGGCGGTAAAGGTCAGGTAAATGCCGTTTCGCAGGTTATGAAAAGAATGGGCTACAACATTCCACTGTTTGGTATGGTAAAGGACAACAAGCACCGCACAAGGGCTATAACAGACGCCGGTAAGGAAATTGCCATAAACAACAAACGCAGTGTGTTCACGCTGGTGTCTAATATTCAAGAAGAGGTGCACCGGTTTGCTATTGGTTACCATAGGCAAAAAAGAAAGAACACCTCCTTTAAAAGCTCGCTTACAGAAATAGAGGGCGTTGGCGAAAGGCGTGCTAAAGCGTTGCTTAAGCATTTTGGTACTATTGCAAACATAAAGGAGGCAGACCTGCAGGAGCTGGAAACTGCACCTACTATGAACAAGGTGGTTGCAAGAACGGTGTACTCATATTTTCACGGTGACAATACCACGGCAAAGGAATAAAATGTGGTTTGTAGTGTAATGTTTTATGATTCCCGTGAGAATTTACGCTTTATCAGTAAATTTACCAAAAAACTACAATAATATTTAGTTATATTATTATGAATAAGGTTGACAATTTAGAGATTTTAATAGATAATATAGGTAATGCTTTAACAGGCAGATATAATGGTTTTATATTGTTTATATAGCATTATTTATAGCAAGGTACTGTAGGAGGCAGGTGTATTATGAGAGTTATTACAGGCATTGCCAAAGGCAAGCGCTTAAAAACCTTGGACGGTCAGGATGTACGCCCTACAACCGAAAGAGTAAAAGAAGCGGTATTCAGCATAATTCAGTTTGAAATTGAGGGAAGAAAGTTTTTGGACCTTTTTTCAGGCTCAGGTCAAATGGGAATAGAGGCTTTAAGCCGTGGTGCTAAAAATGCTGTTTTTGTAGATTGCAGGCGTGAAGCTGTTAATGTAATAAAAAGCAATTTGGAAAACACAGGGCTGTCCCATAACGCCCTGGTTATAAATAACGATTCGTTGGCGTATATTTCAAGACAGCAGTCAGAAAAATTTGACCTTGCTTTTTTGGATCCGCCATATGGTACCGGTTTGCTCCAAAAAGCATTGCCGCTTACAGCATTGCAGATGAAAAAAACAGGCACAATTATTTGTGAAAGACCAATAAATGAAGAAATACCTGAAAAAATTCATGGTTTTGCACTTGACAGAAATTATCGATATGGTAAAATTATGATAAGTACATACCGCTATGAGGATGTGACTGAGGAATGAAAAGAACGGTAATTTGTCCGGGTAGCTTTGACCCTGTAACATTGGGGCATATTGATATAATATCAAGAGCCGCCAAAATGTTTGACAAGGTTATTGTGGCTGTACTTGTTAATTCCTCGAAGAAGCCTAGTTTTACTACCGAAGAGCGCATAGAGCTTTTAAGGAAAGCTTTGGCAGGCTTTGATAATATTCAGATAGAAAGCTTTGACGGCTTGCTTGCCGAATATGCCCGAAAGACCGGTGCCAATGCCGTAGTAAGAGGGTTAAGAGCTGTGTCCGACTTTGAGTACGAATTTCAAATGTCATTGACTAATAAAAAGCTCAATCCGGATTTGGAAACTATTTTCCTGACATCCCGTGCAGAATATATGTTTTTAAGCTCCAGCATAGTGAAACAGATTGCCACATTAAACGGAGATATTACAAATTTTGTACCGGAATGTATTCATGATGAAATAAAAAAACGACTTGCTTCAAATGTTTAGCCTAAGCTTACGGTTTTAGCGTTGAGGTGTTTGCAGTAAAAGAAAAAGGATGGTTAAGATGAAAGTAGAAGATTTGTTGTTAGAACTAAGAGAAACTGTTGAAGACGCAAAGGTTGTACCTCTAACAGGCGGTAAATGCCTTGTTGATGTTGACAGCCTAAAAGAACTGCTTGACGATATTGAAGACACACTGCCACAGGAGGTTCGTCAGGCAAAGGCCATAGTTGCCGACAGACAGAAGATTATTTCTGACGCTAAGGTAGAGGCCGAAAGCATTATTCGCACTGCCGAGGACAAGAAGAAGTCACTGGTAACACAGAACGAAATTGTCAGACAGGCACAGGCTGAGGCTAACGAGATTATTACCGACGCTAAGCTAAAGTCAAGAGATATGCGCAAGGCAGTAAACGACTATGTTGACGAAATGCTTAGACAGGCAGACGAAATGCTGACAAGTCAGGTAAATGAAATTAAGAAAACAAGACAAAACATTAAAGCAAGTCAAAGACCGGCAGCACAGGTTAAGGTGCAAAAACCGGAAACTAACGAGTAATTCTTATACATATCTAAAAATAACAGCAGTCGCTTTTAAAAGGGTGGCTGCTGTTTTACTGTTTAATTATTCGGTTTGTTGTCATAAGCAGTTTAAGCGTTGATAAATTCTTAGTTAATCGTAACAGAAAAATTTTAGCTTTTGCAGTTCACAGGCTGTAATTCCCACAGTGCGTTTGAAAAAATTAAAATAGTGCTTGCAAAAAATGAAAATAGGGTGTATAATAGTGTGCGTTGGGTAGCTGTTACCAGGCGATTATGTGGATTAGGCCGTGTGCCCCACCTCGGTTTGCTCTTGCCCTGTAAAAATATAAGAGTGTTATATGCGGATATGGCGGAATTGGCAGACGCGTATGGTTCAGGTCCATATGAAAGCAATTTCATGCAGGTTCAAGTCCTGTTATCCGCACCACATTATGAAGCTTTTAAAAATGGTTTTGTACTATTTTTAAAAGCTTTTTCTGATTTTATTTGAAAATTTAAAGTGCAGGCAATGCTTTAATATTAATAGCAATTACTTAATATGTAAGGTTAATTGTTGTAAATAAATCTATACATAATTTCAACAAGCGGTGTGGGCTGTTTGCTAAAGTGTAGTGCCGAATTGGGGTGCAAATTGACTTAAAACAGGTATTATGATATAATCGCCACATAAATGTATTTGTAAATATTAATACACAGTTGCAGTTATGGGTGTAAAAGCAAGGAGCGTTGTTATGAACCGAGAGAATAAGAACATTGTTTTACAGTGTGCCAAAAGCATATTTTGTTCAGTATCTGTTATAGTTTTGCTTTTAACCTTTGTTTTCAGGCTTGCGGTTGTTGACGGCCCGTCTATGAATAACACCCTAAAAAACGGCGACACTGTTGTTATTACAAATTATCAGTCATTTTTTAAGTACATACCCTCTCTTGAGCTAAAACAGGGCGATGTAGTTGCTGTAGCCCCGGACGCTTTCAGCGAGAATGAATATAAAATTGACAACGCCTTTATTAAGCGTGTAATAGCCATCGAGGGGCAGACTGTTGGAATTGACGCAGACAAAGGGCAGGTGTATGTTGACGGCAAGGTTATAAACGAGCCGTACATTTCTTCAAAAACCCTAAACGGAATAGAGTGGGATATACCCGATGTTATTCCGGAGGGGAAAATATTTGTTATGGGCGATAACAGGGCGGTTTCGGTTGACAGCCGAAGCGTGCGCATACAGCTAGTTGACAAATCAAATATAATAGGCAAGGTGCAGTGCGTTATTTTGCCTTTTGAAAGATTTTCCTACTTATATTAATATAGAGGTGATATAATGGCACAGGTGCAAAATATACAGTGGTTTCCCGGACATATGACAAAAACAAAAAGGAAGATTCAAGCAAGCCTAAAGCTGGTTGATATTGTGGCAGAAATTATAGACGCCCGTATTCCTGTAAGCAGTCATAATCCGGACCTTGACAAGCTTATTCAAAGTAAGCCTAGAATTGTGTTAATGAACAAATGTGATATGGCAGATAAGGCTCAAACCGACAGGTGGGTAGAGTACTATAGAAAGAAAAATATAGCCGCAATTCCTGTAGACTGTAAAACAGGAAAGGGTTTAAACCGCTTTATTCCTACTGTCCGTGATGTGTTGTCAGACAAAATAGAAAAATGGGAGGCAAAGGGTATGCGCAACCGCAGTATACACATTATGGTGGTGGGCATACCGAATGTGGGAAAATCCTCTTTTATTAATAAAATGGCTAAAAAGGGCAGTGCAAGGGTAGAGGACAGACCCGGCGTAACCCGTGGCAACCAGTGGTTTTCCATTGGTCAGGGTATGGAGCTTTTGGATACACCGGGAGTGCTGTGGCCGAAGTTTGACGACCCGGAGGTTGGCGAAAAGCTTGCCTTTACAGGTGCTGTAAAGGACCAGGTAATGGACACAGAGCTGTTGGCATTTAGACTTCTTGAGGTTATGTGCCGCTTTCCTACACAGCAGTTTATTGAAAGATTCAAACTGCAAAATGTAGATTTGGAGTCTATTGAAGCATATGACCTTTTGGAGCTTATAGCAAGAAAAAGAGGTATGCTTATGTCCGGCGGCAGAGTAGATACCGAGCGTGCATCTGTAATGATTCTTGACGAATACAGAAGTGCAAAGCTTGGTAAAATCACGCTGGAATGTGTATAACCTAAATATAAACAAGACCGTCTTTAAAACAGTCGGTCTTTAATTATTTTACAGACAATGACCTTTACAGCTGTATGCTTTACCGTTGTATATGTGACGGCTGTAAGGGGCATTGTGGTGATTTATTTGGCAAAATTAAGTTTTGACAAACAAGATTAAAACAAAAGGAGATGTGGTAATTTGGATTGGTTTTTATATGAAAATCAGTGTACAGAGCAGGGGTACTCGAGTATTTGCGGAGTTGACGAGGCAGGCAGAGGCCCACTGGCAGGGCCTGTATGTGCGGCGGCTGTTATTTTAAAGCCCAACGATATAATTGAAGGTGTAAACGATTCCAAAAAGCTTAGCGAAAAAAAGAGGGAGGCACTGTACGATGTAATAAAGGACCGTGCTGTTGCCTACAGTATTGCCTTTGCTTCGGTAGAAGAAATAGAAGAGCTTAATATTCTTAACGCAACTATGCTTGCTATGAAAAGAGCTGTTGAGGGACTGCCTAAGGCGGCTGATTATGCCATTATTGACGGTAACAAAACCCCTGATGTAAGCATTCCTTGTTCTGCAATAGTAAAGGGCGACGCAAATTCTATGTCAATTGCGGCGGCGTCAATTTTAGCAAAGGTAACAAGAGACAGACTAATGCTGGAGTACGACAAGGAGTACCCACAGTATATGTTTGCTAAACACAAGGGCTACGGTACAAAGGTACATACACAGGCCATAAGGGAATATGGCCCATGTCCTATACACAGGATGTCATTTTTAAAGAAAATTCTAAGTAAATGATTACGGATAACAGAACACAAAAAAGAAAAACAGGTGACATAGGCGAAGAATATACCTGCAATTATTTAAAAAAGCAGGGCTTTAAAATTCTTTGCAGAAACTACAGCTGTAGGGTAGGCGAAATAGACATTGTTGCCGCTGACAAAACCCATATTTTATTCGTTGAGGTTAAAACAAGACACCAAAACCCGTTGGTTCGTCCTTGCTTGGCAGTAACAAAGCAGAAGCAGGCACGAATTATGAAAGTGGCATATTTGTACTTAAAGCAGCATAATGTAAGGTTACAGCCACGCTTTGATATTTCAGAGGTTTATCTTAAATCAAACACAACAAATCTATACCGTATTAATTACATAAAGGGTGCTTTTATACAGGAGGGCGACTATGCAGCTTTTTGATTTACATTGCGACACGCTTTACAAGGCATATACCGAAAAGGGTTCTGTAGTACATAACGACTATCATTTTTCTTTTGAAAAGGCATTGCAATACGACGGCTACACACAGGTTATGGCTGTGTGGATACCTGACGAATACCGTGGCGAGGCTGCGGTGAATTTGGTAGAGGAATGTGCCGCACTTTTAAAAAAGCAGATGAATAGTAACTGTGGTTTTAAACAAGCAAACAGCTTTAACGAGCTTGAAAACCACAGCCATAATGTTGTGCTTTCTATTGAGGGAGGCGCAGCACTAAACGGAAAGCTTGAAAATATAAAGCGTTTTAGGAAAATGGGTGTTCGTTTTTTAACTCTTACATGGAACGGTGCAAACGAAATAGGCGACGGTATTCTCTGCGACAATCCAAAAGGTCTAACGGAGTTTGGCAAAGCCGCCATTGCGGAATTGGAGAAAAACGGAATAATTATTGATGTTTCTCACGCAAGCGTTCCTCTTTTTTGGCAAACGGCAGAGCTTGCAAAAAGACCTTTTGTTGCTACACATTCCAATGCAAAGGCTGTATGTAAAAACCTCAGAAACCTTGACGATGAACAGTTTAAGTATATTTGCAAAATCGGCGGAATTGTGGGTATAAACTTCCATAGATTTTTTGTAACCGACAGCGGCGTTGCCGACTTTTCAGACCTGCACAGGCATATTGAATATTTTCTTTCCCTTGGTGGTGAAAATGTGCTGGCACTGGGCAGTGATTACGACGGTGCAGAAATGCCACCTTGCATAAAAGGTGCACAGAGTATGGGCGAATTTTATAACTATCTGCTAAGGCATAATTACAGTGAAAATATAATTAGAAAGATTTTTTACACAAATGCATATAATTTCTGTAAAAACTTTGACATTTGAAACTTTTTGTTATATATTATAGGATAGATGAAATTTGTAAGAGAGGTAATTTATATGAACTATAACAGTACAACAGACAAAAAAATAGTTGTTTCGGCTGCTCAAGCTATTTCACAGGGTATTTCTAACGACGGCGGTTTATTTGTACCAATGGAAATTCCAAAGTATAGCGAAGAGGATTTTAAGGCTATGCTGAAAATGGACTATAAGGGCAGAGCAAAAAAGGTTATTGCCGACTACCTAAGCGACTTTACCGCTGAAGAGGTAGCTGACTGTGTAGACAACGCTTATACAGCAGAAAAATTCGGCAGCGAAAACCCTGCACCTATTGTTTCTGCTAAACGAAACGGCAACACTATGAATATTCTTGAGCTTTGGCATGGTCCTACATCAGCTTTTAAGGATATGGCACTGCAGATTTTGCCGTACTTTTTAACTAAATCTCTTGCAAAAAAATATGAGGGTAAAGAGGCTGTTATTCTTGTTGCAACATCCGGCGATACAGGTAAGGCTGCCCTAGAGGGCTTTAAGGATGTAAAGGACACAAGAATAATTGTATTCTACCCACAGGACGGCGTAAGCCCAATGCAGAAGTGTCAAATGACAACCCAGGAGGGCAGCAATGTAGATGTTTGCGCTATTAAGGGTAATTTTGACGATGCTCAGACAGGCGTTAAGAAAATCTTTACAACTCCTGAGATTATTGAAAAACTGCAGGCTAACGACAAGCTGTTTTCAAGTGCTAACTCTATTAACTGGGGCAGACTGCTGCCACAGATAGTTTATTATATTTCTGCATACTGCGACCTTGTAAACAAGGGTACAATTAAGTTTGGCGACAAGGTTAATGTTGTAGTGCCTACAGGCAACTTCGGCAACATACTTGCGTCATACTATGCTATGCTTATGGGCTTGCCTATAAACAAGTTTATCTGTGCGTCTAACTCAAACAATGTTTTGACAGACTTTATTAACACAGGCGTTTACGATAAGGGCAGACATTTCTATACAACAATGTCACCTTCTATGGATATTCTTGTTTCAAGCAACCTTGAAAGACTGCTTTACATTCTTTCAGACGGCGACGACCAAAAGGTTAAGTCTTATATGACTGCTCTTAAGACAGAGGGTAAGTATAAGGTTGACGATAAGATTATGGACAGGCTTTCAGAGAGATTCTTCGGCGGTTTCTGCGACGAGGAGTCTACAGCAAAAACAATTAAAGAGCTTTATGAGCAGTCAAACTATCTTGCAGATACTCACACAGCTGTTGCTGTTGATGTATATGCACAGTATGTTGAAAAGACAGGCGACAAAGAAACACCTGTAATTTTGGCTTCTACAGCAAGCCCGTATAAGTTCTCAAAGAGCGTTTTGGGTTCAATTATTCCAAAAGACGAAATTTGCGGCAGCGAGTTTGATATGGTAGAACAAATGAACAAGGTAACAGGCGTAGAGGTGCCAAAGCCTCTTGCTCAGCTAAAGAATAAAGAGGTACGCTTTAACAATGTTTCTGCTGTTGAGGATATGCCTGCATATGTGCTAAAGGCTTTGGGTATTGACTAATGTCTTTATTCGTAATAGCCGATTTGCACCTTTCTTTTGGAACAAACAAGCCTATGAATATTTTTCGTGGGTGGGACAATTACGAGGAAAGACTTGAAAAGAATTGGCGAAGCCTTGTTACAGATGAAGATACCGTTGTAATTCCGGGCGATATATCGTGGGCTATGAAGCTTAACGAGTGCTACGAGGATTTTAAGTTTATTCATAACCTGCCGGGTAAAAAGCTGTTTTTAAAGGGCAACCACGACTATTGGTGGGACACAAGACGAAAGATAGAAAATTATCTTAAGGAAAACGGTTTTGATTCTATAGAGATTGTTTTCAACTCTGCAAAGGCAGTAGGTGAATATGCCGTATGCGGTACCAGAGGTTGGTTTTACGATGCAGAAGCCGACAGTGACAAAAAGGTGCTTAACAGAGAGGTAGGCAGACTGCGCACCTCTATTACAGAGGCACTTAAAACAGGTCTTGAGCCTGTTGTGTTTTTGCACTATCCGCCGGTGTACGGCGACCAACGCTGTGACGACATATTAAATGTTCTTAAAGAATATAATATTAAAAAGTGCTACTACGGCCATTTGCATGGTTCAAATGTAGCTAAAAAAGCTGTAACAGGCGAATTTGAGGGCATAAATTTTAAGCTTATTTCCAGTGATTATGTGAAATTTGTGCCGATACTTGTAAGATGATGTACTATTACAATTTTTTGTATTTAGGTATAGAAAAATAATACTTGTTATGTTATAATAAATCGCAACTCAACATAACAATTCAGGAGGAAAATAAACATGAGTCTAAAATCTGCAAATTGTGTAGAAACTAACAAACACGAGCTTGTTGTTGAGGTTGACGGCAAGACATTTACAGACGCAGTAAACAGTGTTTACCGCAAGGAAGTTAAGAAGATCAGCATTCCTGGTTTCCGTAAGGGTAAGGCACCAAAGGCAATTATTGAAAAAATGTACGGGGAAGGCGTATTTTACGATGACGCTATTCAGAATATATATCCAACAGCGCTTGCTGACGCAGTAGAAGAGGCTAAGCTTGATGTTGTAGCTGTAGACGATGTTTCTGTAGAAGAAGTTGGCAAGGACGGTTTGACCTTTAAGGCTGTTGTTGTTGTAAAGCCGGAGGTTGAAATCAGCGACTACGAGGGCATTCAGGTAACACCAAAGTCAACAGAGGTTACAGAAGAGCTTGTAAATGAAGAAATTGACAAGCAGAGAGACAGAAACAGCAGACTTGTTACTGTAGAAGACAGACCTGCACAGGACGGCGATATTACAGTAATTGACTTTGAGGGCTTTGTTGACGGCGAAGCTTTTGAGGGCGGCAGGGCTGAAAACTTCAACCTAACACTGGGCAGCGGACAGTTTATTCCTGGCTTTGAGGAGCAGATTGTCGGCAAGAACACAGGCGACGAGTTTACAATTAAGGTTACTTTCCCGGAGGACTACCAGGTTGACGAGCTTGCAGGCAAGGAAAGTGAGTTTAAGATTAAGCTTCACGAAATTAAGACAAAGGAGCTTCCTGAGCTTGACAACGACTTTGTTATGGATGTAAGCGATAAGGAAACTGTTGAGGAATACAAGGCTCAGGTTACTGACGAATTGGCTGAAAAGCTGCAGAAAGAGTCTGACGCTGATGTTGAAAATCAACTTGTAACAAAGCTTTGTGAACTGCTAAAGGGTGAAATTCCTGAGGCTATGTATGACAACAAGGTAAACGATATGATGCGTGAGTTTGATATGCGTTTGCGTTCACAGGGCCTAGATATGAACACATACCTACAGTATATGGGTATGGACGCTGAGGCTGTTAAGAATTCTTACAAGCCGGAGGCTGAAAAGAGAGTTAAGCTAAGACTTGCACTTGAGAAGATTGCACAGCAAGAGGGCTTTACAGATGTTTCTGACGAAGACCTAGAGGCAGAGTACAGCAGACTTGCTGAAACATATAAGATGGATATTGACAAGGTAAAGGCTGCAATTGCTGCAGACGAGCTAAAGAAAGACATAGCTGTAGAAAAGGCTATGGACTTTGTAAAGGAAAGTGCTATTGCCAATAATTAATCTTTCATGAATATTTACATTATGTTTTGCCTAGTATTATATAAGTAATAAGCGGCGGTTAGTTTTGGGGACTTACTGAAAGGCGGCGCTGTACAGGTATTGCGGACTGCGTATTCTACATTTGCTTTGTGATTTTAAACACAGCATAAAATTAATAAGCGGCGGCTTTGCGGTGTTGCCTTAAATATAATGTATTTTGAAAGGAATGTTTTAAGATGGAAATTAGAAATAGTAATTTAGTGCCTTATGTTGTTGAGCAAACAAGCAGAGGCGAGCGTTCGTATGATATTTTCTCCCGTTTGTTAAGCGAAAGAATTGTTATGCTTACAGGAGAAGTAAACGACGCTTCTGCAAGCTTGGTTGTTGCACAGCTTTTATATCTTGAAAGCCAAGACCCAACAAAGGATATTTCACTGTATATAAACAGCCCGGGTGGTTCTGTTACAGCAGGTATGTCTATTTATGACACAATGCAGTACATTAAGTGTGATGTTTCTACAATTTGTATGGGTATGGCAGCAAGTATGGGTGCATTTTTACTTTCATCCGGAGCAAAGGGCAAAAGATATGCTTTGCCAAACTCTGATATTATGATTCACCAGCCTTTAGGCGGTTTCCAGGGTCAGGCTTCGGACATTATGATACATGCAAATTATATTGACCGTATAAAGGCAAGACTAAATAAAATTCTTGCTGACAATACAAACCAGCCTCTTGAGGTTATTGAAAAGGATACAGACCGTGATAACTTTATGTCTGCACAAGAGGCGTGCGATTATGGTTTAATCGACAAGGTAATGCAGAGATAATTTAATTTTCAAAAGAAAGGAGTTGTACTATGGCAAGCAAGGATGACAAGCGAAAGCTGTGCTGCTCATTTTGCGGCAGACCACAAAATGAGTCGGGCAGACTTATTGAGGGTAACGGTGTTTATATTTGTGAGGAATGTATTGGTCTGTGCCAGTCCATTTTAAACGATAGCCGGCCGGCTGTTGACGAATACCACGGCAAAGAGGCAGGCAGTTATAAAACATTGCTGAAGCCTGAGCAAATCAAGCAAAAGCTTGACGAGTATGTTGTTGGTCAGGAAGAGGCAAAGAAAACCCTTTGTGTAGCCGTGTACAACCACTACAAAAGAATATACAATACAGACACTGATGTAGATTTTGTAAAAAGTAATGTTTTAATGCTTGGTCCTACAGGTACAGGCAAAACATTCTTGGCGCAAACCTTGGCAAAGATACTAGATGTTCCTTTTGCCATTGCTGACGCAACTACACTTACACAGGCAGGTTATGTAGGTGAAGATGTTGAAAATATTCTTCTTCGTCTTATTCAGGCTGCCGACTACGACATTGCAAGGGCAGAGCAGGGTATTATTTATATTGATGAAATTGATAAAATATCAAGAAAGTCAGAAAACCCTTCAATTACCCGTGATGTCAGCGGTGAGGGCGTACAGCAGGCGCTGCTGAAAATCCTAGAGGGTACCGTTGCAAATGTTCCTCCGCAAGGTGGCAGAAAACACCCTCAGCAGGAGTATCTGCCTATAAATACAAAGGACATTTTGTTTATTTGCGGCGGTGCTTTTGACGGTTTGGAAAAAACAATGGAGCACAGGGTGTCTAACAGCTCTATCGGCTTTGGGGCAGAGGTTAAGTCTAAAGAGCAGATTTCAAACGAAACTGACTGGATGAAAAATGTAGTTCCTCACGACCTTGTAAAGTATGGTCTTATTCCGGAGCTTATTGGCAGACTTCCTGTTATAACACATCTTAATGCCATTGATAAAGAGGGCTTTATAAGAATTCTTACAGAGCCGAAAAACTCTCTTGTTAAGCAGTACAAGAAAATATTTGAGCTTGATAATGTAGAGCTTGAATTTGAAGACGGCGCAATGGAGGCTATTGCTGAAAAGGCTCAAAAGGAAAACACAGGCGCAAGAGGTCTGCGTTCCATTATGGAAAACCTGCTGATGGATTTAATGTTTAAAGTACCGTCAGATGTTACCATAGAAAAGGTTATTATTTCAGCAGAAACCGTTAAGGATCCGTCAGTGGTTACTATCATCCACAATCAAGAGCGTAAGCTGCTTACAGATGATGTATCCGACAGAAAGGAAGCAAAGAAAAAGGTTAAGCGCAGCAATGCAGGTTAATTTGCTTTCTAAATTCTTTTAATTATGTTAGGCTGTAACTATATTTAGTTGCAGCCTTGTTGTTTTTATGTTATAGTTTTAGAAATGCTGATTATTACAATTAGCAGAATTATTATGATTATTCTGCAGCATTAGTTATATGCTGACAATAGCTAAAGGAGGCGTATTATGAAACAGACAGAAGAAAATACTGAATTAAATGTTGATGATTTTATAGAGATGCCAATGCTGGCTTTGCGTGGAATGGTAGTGTTTCCGGAAATGGTTCTCCACTTTGATGTTGGCAGAAAAATGTCTGCACTTGCTATAGAAAAGGCAATGACTACAGACCAGCTTATTTTTGTTACTGCTCAAAAGGAAATTGAAACAGACAAGCCTACTATTGACGATTTGTACTCTGTAGGTGTAGTTGCAGAGGTTAAGCAAATACTAAGACAGCCTGACAATATTATAAGAGTTATTGTTGAGGGTAAGTACCGTGCAAAGGTATTGGGTGCATGCTCTGAGCAGCAGTATCTTACAGGCTTAATTTCCCCTGTTGAGGATGTTTATGACGACGAGGTAACTGAAACAGCATTTACAAGGTCTATTAAGGACATTTTTGAAAGGTACCTTAACTTAGTGCCGAAGTTCCCGTCTGATGTTGTTTATAAAATTTCAACTTCCAGAGAACCGGGAAAAATTTGCGACCTTATTGCCGGCAACACCAGAATGGAATACGAAAGAAAGCAGGAGCTGCTTGAGGCAATTAATGTTGAGGAAAGACAGCAGAAGCTTATTACCTACCTTACAGATGAGGTTTTTATACTTGAAATTGAAGATTCCGTTCATAAAATGACCCGTGAAAGAATAGACGAGGGGCAAAGGGAATATTACCTAAGGGAACAGCTTAGAGTTTTGGAGGACGAGCTTAACATTGACGATGAATCTACCCAGGAGGCAAAGGAGTATCTTAATAAGGTTCAAGAGCTTCACCTTTCCGAAGAGGTAGAAAAGGTGCTTGTTAAAGAGTGCGAAAAACTTACAAGTTTGCCGCTGGGTTCCCAGGAGGCAAATGTAATACGAAATTATCTTGATACCTGCCTTGAACTGCCGTGGAACACCTTTGACCAAGAGGTAATTGATGTAGATTATGCACAGTATGTTTTAGACAAAAACCACTACGGTTTGACAAAAGTTAAGGAAAGAATTGTTGAAACCCTTGCAGTAAGAAAATTGTCTCCTGATGTCAAAGGGCAGATACTGTGCTTTGTAGGCCCGCCGGGTGTGGGAAAAACATCTATTGCTCAGTCTATTGCCCGGGCAATAAGCAGAAAGTGCCAGCGTATTGCCTTAGGAGGCGTACACGACGAGTCTGAAATTCGTGGACACCGCAGAACTTATATTGGCGCTATGATGGGCAGAGTAATGAATGCAATTAAGCTTGCTGAAACTTCTAATCCCGTAATTATTCTTGATGAAATAGACAAGCTGGGCAACGACTACAAGGGAGACCCAACCTCTGCACTGCTTGAGGTGCTTGACAGCGAGCAGAACCATTCCTTTGTTGACCACTACATTGATTTGCCTTATGACCTTAGCCATGTGTTCTTTATTGCCACAGCTAACGATTATTCGGCAATACCGGAACCGCTGCTTGACAGAATGGATATTATAACTGTTGACAGCTATACCCGTGAGGAAAAATTCAATATAGCCAAAAAGCATTTACTGCCAAAATCACTGAAAAACTCCGGCATAAAGGCAAGTCAGTTTAAAATATCCAAATCAGCTATGTATGAGCTTATAGACAGCTATACCCGTGAGGCCGGCGTGCGTAATTTGGAGCGCAGAATAAATGATTTACTGCGTAAGGCGGCTGTTGAAATAGTGCGTGATGAGAATTACAAGGTTTCTGTTACGCCTAAGGTGCTTGAACAGCTTTTAGGGCCTAAAAAATATAAGCCTGATACTATTGAGCCGGCTGACGCAGTGGGCTTGGTAAACGGCCTGGCGTGGACTGCAGTTGGCGGTACAACGCTTCCTATAGAGGTGGCATTGTTGCCAGGTACGGGTAAAATTGAGTTGACAGGCTCTTTGGGCGATGTTATGAAGGAATCCGCAAAAATCGCCATAAGCTGCGCAAGGGCAATGGCTGTAAAGCAGAATTATGACGCAGATTTCTACAAAAAATACGATATACATATTCATGCCCCTGAGGGCGCAGTGCCAAAGGACGGCCCGTCAGCAGGCGTTACAATGACAACAGCCCTTGTTTCTGCCCTTACCGGCAAGCCTGTAAGGCGAGATGTGGCTATGACAGGTGAAATAACATTGCGTGGCAGAGTTTTGCCTATAGGTGGACTAAAGGAGAAAACTATGGCGGCATACCGTGTAGGTGTGAAAACCGTAATAATCCCCAGTGACAACGAGCCTGACCTGTATGAGGTAGACCCTGTAGTAAAAGAGGCGGTAGAATTTAAGCCTGTAAGCAGAATAGAGCAGGTGCTTGATATTGCACTGGTAAACGGCAAAACTGTTCGCAGTACAAAAGCTAAGCCGTCTAAAAAGCAGGCTAAGCTTGTTAGCCCTACGGTGCAGTAAGGAGGAAATTATGAATTTTTCAAATGCAGAATTTACTATGGCGGCGGGAAAGGCCTCTCAGCTTAAAAGCAGTGAGCTGCCTGAGGTGGTTTTTTCCGGCAGGTCAAATGTAGGTAAATCCTCCCTTATTAATAAAATTGTAAACAGAAAAGCCCTAGCCAGGGTAAGCGGACAGCCGGGCAAAACAGGCACTATAAATTTCTTTAATGTAGACAATACATTTAATTTGGTGGATTTACCTGGCTACGGCTACGCAAAGGTTTCCCACGCAGAAAAGGTGCGCTGGGCAGAACTTGTAGAGGGATATTTTGCCCAGGACAGAAATTTTGCTTTAATAGTTCAAATAGTCGATATGCGACACAAGCCTACTGTTGACGATTTGAATATGATTAAATTTTTAGTAGACGCAAAATTACCTTTTGCAGTGGCACTGACCAAGCAGGACAAGCTAAAAAAGACGCAGCAGACTGCACAGCTGGAGCTGATTAACTCCATACTTTCCCAGTATGGCAGCATACCTACTTTCCCGGTTTCCTCCACAAAGGGCATGGGAATTGAAGAAATAAGAGAATATATATCGAAATCAGTTGAAAAATGCAGTTGAAATAATGTATAATACATTTGTTCATTAATTTAGAATGAAAGGAATGTAAGCAATGTTTGTAAACGATTGTTTAAATGTAAATGAAAAAGGACATCTTACTATTGGCGGCTGTGATACATTAGAGCTTGCAAAAGAGTTTGGTACACCCCTTTATGTAATGGATGAAGATACTATAAGAAACACCTGTAAATCGTATGTAAATTCAATAAAAACTCACTATGACGGAAAAGGACTTCCTATGTATGCCAGCAAGGCTTTAAGCTGTAAGGCTTTGGTTCAGCTTGCAGACAGCGAAAATATGGGACTTGATGTTGTATCGGGCGGTGAAATTTACACTGCTATGAAAGCAAACTTCCCACCTGAGAAGATTCAATTCCACGGCAACAATAAAACAGAGGCAGAGCTTAGAATGGCTTTGGATTACAATATAGGCAAAATTATTGTTGACAACCTTTATGAGCTTGAGCTTTTAAATAAAATTGCCAACGAGAAAAATAAGGTTGTAAAAATATCTATGCGTATTAAGCCGGGTATTGACGCACATACGCACAACTTTATAATGACAGGTCAAATTGATTCTAAGTTTGGCTTTGCACTTGAAACAGGCGAAGCTATGGCGGCTGTTAAGGAGTCGCTAAAGCTTAGCAATGTTGATTTAACAGAACTGCACTGCCACATTGGTTCACAAATATTTGATATTGACCCGTTTGTTAAGGCCGCAGAGGTTATGATGGACTTTATCGGTCAAATTAAGAGAGAAACAGGTCATTTGGTTACAGAGCTGAACCTGGGCGGCGGCTACGGTATTAAATATACAGAGAACGACAACCCTGTACCGTATGATAACTATATGGCGGCTGTTTCAAAGGCTGTAAAGGCAAAGGCGGCTGAAAATGATATTCCTGTACCGTTTATTTATATGGAGCCTGGCCGTTCTGTTGTAGGTGAGGCTGGCATTACACTTTACACAGTAGGCGGCAGAAAGGAAATTCCTAACATTCGCACCTATGTTTCTGTTGACGGCGGTATGACCGACAATATCAGATATGCCTTGTATGAGTCTGAATATACTGTTGTAAACGCAGGAAAGGCTGACCAAGAGCCAAACGAAAAGGTTACAGTAGCGGGCAAATGCTGTGAAAGCGGTGACCTTATCCAAAAGGATGCTCCTGTAGCTGATGTTCAGGTAGGCGACACACTGGCTGTATTGTCAACAGGCGCATACAACTATTCTATGGCGTCTAACTATAACCGTAACCCTCGTCCGGCTATTGTTATGGTAAAGGACGGCAAGGCAAGATTAATAGTTAAAAGAGAGTCTTACGACGACCTTGTAGCTAACGACTTAGATTTATAATTGCCAATATATAAACATAAAAGGCGTAACAGTCATAATTTGGACTGTTACGCCTTTGTTAATTTAGTTAAATTTATTTGTCATACCACAAAAACAGCAGTATATAAGGCTACCGGTTTTCCAACAGCTTCTTGTCAAGCTTGGTAAGCTCTGTTTTTTCAAACATATCCGGTCGGATATTCTTGGTGCGAATAAGCGATTGCTGTCTGCGCCAGTTGTCAACATTTTCGTGATGACCCGACAGCAGTACAGGGGGAACCTCCTTTTCACGCCATACAGCAGGCTTTGTGTACTGTGGGTACTCCAAAAGCCCGTTATAGTGGCTTTCCTCGGTAAAACATTCTTCGTTGGAAAGCACGCCCGGCAACATTCTGCATACAGCGTCTGCAAGAACCATTGCAGGAAGTTCGCCGCCTGTCAATACATAGTCGCCTATTGAAATTTCTTCGTCAATCAGCATATCAAGCACACGCTGGTCTACACCCTCGTAGTGGCCGCACAGGATGCATATATTATCATAGCTTGAGGCTATTTCCTTTACAATGTTTTGGTTAAGCACCTTGCCTACAGGGGACATATAAATAAAATGTGGCTTTTTACCCAGTTCATTGCACACTGCTTCAAAGCAAAGGGCTATAGGCTCACACTTCATTACCATACCCATACCGCCGCCGTAGGGGGTATCGTCAACTCTTTTGTGCTTGTCATATGCATAATCACGCAGTTGGTGGTACACTATTTCTACAGCGCCTTTTGCAACGGCTCTGCCGATAATGCTTTCGTTCAGCACAGCTTGACACATTTCCGGGAACAAAGTAATAATGTCAATCCTCATGGTCAAATATTCCTTTCAAAGGCTTAATTAAAACCTTGCCGCCGTTTATATCTATTTCTTTTACAACATCATCTATTACAGGTATAAGGTAGTCTTTTTTGTCTTTGTCGGTTACTTGGTAAACATCGTTGGCACCTGTTTTTAAAACATCGGTAATTTTGCCGTAGTTTTCGTTTGTGTCAATGTTAATTACATCAAGTCCCATAAGGTCTTGTATAAAGTATTCGCCCGGTGCAAGTTTTGCGTCACTGCGGTTAATATATAAAACCTTTCCTCTAAGCTTTTCGGCTTCTTCAATAGTATCAATGCCCTTTGCTTTAACTATAGCAATGGTTTTGTGAGGTCTTGAGCTTACGCTTAGCTTTGTTTCACCCTTTTTTAAATACAGTGTTTTAAATTGACATAAAAACTGTGGTGAGTCACACCAAGGGTCAACTCTTAATTCACCCCGTAAGCCGTGTGTGCTTACAACCTTGCCTATTTCTAAATATTGTTCCATACGCTTGTACATCCTTAAAAATTAGTAGTTTAATTTTATCATAACAGCTATTCTTTTTCAACTGAAGTATTAAAACAGCTTTGTTATTTATTGTGTGGTTATTTTTGTTTTTCAATAAATATTTTAGAGGTATTATTCACAGACTGCTTAAATATTTTGTATACTTTGCAGTAATTTTGTGACTTGCCGTAAAAAATAGGCAAAGAATAATAATTAAAAATGAATATTTCAATAGATAAAATAGCTAAAAATTTAAAGCATTATTAAAAAAATAATGACATAAAATCTAAACTTTATTAAATTTTCTTGACGGTTTATTCTATTGTGCTATAATAGCAATATCAAATTTCATGATAACAAATTACAATGAGTGCGAGGGATTTATTATGTATGTTAAAGAAGTAGAGGTTCAAAACCAGGTTGGTCTTCATGCTCGTCCTGCAACCTTTTTTATTCAGAAAGCCAATGAATACAAGGCTTCTATTTGGGTAGAGAAGGATGAAAGAAGAGTAAACGCAAAAAGCTTGCTTGGCGTACTTTCTTTGGGCATTGTTGGCGGTACAACAATTAAAATTATCGCAGACGGCAACGACGAGGCTGCTGCTGTTGACGGTCTTGTACAGCTTGTTGAGTCAGGCTTTGCAGAGTAATTTTAGTGTGGCATACTAGCACAGGTAATTAAAGGGACTTCCTAAATGTGGGGAGTTCCTTTTTGTTTTACCACATTTTGTCGGGCGTGTTTATGGGTTTATGACTAATTTGTGGCTGTTTTTTGTTGAAGTATGTCTGCTGTTATGTTAAAATATCTATTTAGAACAGCACCGCACCCACTTAACTTGTGCGGTGTTCCTTTGAGAAATCGGTATTGTCAGGAGGAAAGCAAAATGCCAATTACTGTTAAACTAATAGCGCATACGCCTAACCCGGAGCAGGTTGTAGCTGCTGCCGCAAAGCTGTGCTATTCGCCCTCTAAGGTAGAAAATATACTGGAGGGCTTAGATGAAGAAAAGAGCCGCTCTTTTGTTGAAATGCTTTCGTCCTTGGGACACGAAAGTCCTATGGAGCATGTTTCGTTTACCTTTGGTATTGACGGTATTTCAAGAGCCTGCTCTCATCAGCTTGTAAGACACAGAATAGCGTCATACAGCCAGCAGTCGCAGCGCTATGTTGACGGCAACAGGTTCGGCTTTGTTACACCGCCGGCAATTTCAGAATGTCCCCAGGCTTTGCAGGCGTACAACAGCGCCATTGAACAGCAGAGCAAGGCGTATTCTGTAGTAAGAGATGCCCTTGTGTGTAAAAGCATAAAAGAATCCGAAGACGGCGGCTCGCTTTCAGGTACGCAGGACGAAATTATTAATGCATACAAGGAAATTAATAAAAAGCAGTGCTCTGCTTTTATAAAAAAAGCAAACGAGGACGCACGCTTTATTTTGCCAAATGCCTGCACTACCTCTATAGTAGTTACAATGAATGTCCGTTCTCTCCATAACTTTTTTAACCACAGGTGTTGCAACAGGGCACAGTGGGAAATTAGAGAGCTTGCTATAGAAATGCTCAAGCTGTGCAGAGAGGTTGCTCCGGCACTTTTTAAGGACGCAGGCCCCCGATGCCTAAACGGCGCCTGTCCGGAGGGTAAAATGTGCTGTGGCAAAACCCAACAGGTAAGAGAATTTTTTAAAAATTTCTGATAAAACAATATGTGAAGGTGTTATTATGAACAGTAAAGGCAAATTAATAGTAATAGAGGGACTTGACGGAAGCGGCAAAGCAACACAGACAGCGGAGCTTACACAAAGGTTTATGCAGAGCTACCCAAAGGTAAAGCACATAAGCTTTCCTAACTACAGCAACCCGTCCTCGGCTCTTGTAAAAATGTATCTGGGCGGTGAGCTTGGCTCCAGCCCGGATGATGTAAACGCTTATGCGGCCTCATCTTTTTATGCAGTTGACAGGTATGCCAGCTTTAAGCAGTTTTGGGAAGAGGACTATAACAACGGCTGTATAATTATTGCAGACAGATATACTACATCAAACGCAATATATCAGCTGTCAAAGGTTGCAAACAGGGAAAAGCCGTCGTTTTTACACTGGCTTGACACCTACGAGTACAGGCAGCTGCAGCTGCCAAAGCCGGACGCTGTAATTTACCTTGATATGCCTGTTGAGGTTTCTCAACAGCTTCTTGCAAAACGCTATAACGGCGACGAAAATAAAAAGGACCTTCACGAGAAGAATTTTGATTTTTTAAAGGAATGCAGAATTTCTGCCCTGTATGCCGCACAAATACTTAACTGGAATGTGGTTAGCTGTGCAAAGGACGGCAAGCCACGACCTATAGAGGATATAAGCAGTGAGGTTTTTGAACTGGCAAAAAGGGCGATAGAACTGTAATTTTGCAAAACGCAGGATATTTCCCGGGAAATATAAAATATAGTGTGAAATCGGCAGTATTGCTGACATAAGAAAGGAGTTTATTTTATTATGATTTATGTATTTTTAGCAGATGGCTTTGAGGAAACAGAAGCACTTACAACAGTAGATATTTTAAGAAGAGGAAAGCTGGATGTTCAAACTGTGGCTGTGGGTACAAACGGCAAGCAGGTAACATCTTCACACAAAATAACCGTAACAGCAGATATTAACGAGGCTGAAATTGCTTTTGAAAATCTGCGTGGTATAGTTTTGCCGGGCGGTATGCCGGGTACTGTAAATCTTGGGGTATCTTTGATAGTTCACCAGTGCATTAATTATTGTGTTGAAAAAGGCTATGTTATCGGTGCAATTTGTGCCGCACCGTCAGTGCTTGGTGAAATGGGTATTCTTAACGGCAAAAAAGCAACCTGCTTCCCCGGCTTTGAGGATAAGCTTGAGGGTGCAGAGTATGTAAACGAGTTTGCCGTAACAGACGGCTTGGTTGTAACAGGCAAGGGTATGGGCGCAACAATTCCTTTTGCGTTGCAGCTGCTTGAATTGTTTAAAAATAAAGAAACTGCCAATACTGTATTAGAATCACTGCAGTGCCCATATAATTATGATTAAGGCAAGCCTTGGCAGCTGCAAAAATCAGCTAAGAAAAAAATACAAAGCTGTCCGCCGTGAAATGTCTATTCAGCAAAGGCAACAGCTTAGTGACAGAATTTTTCAAACGCTAATAAACAGCCAAATGTTTAAAAATGCCCACACAATTTATGCATACGTATCTATTAATGATGAAGTAAGCACAGACAAGATTATTAATTATGCCCTTGAGCTTGGCAAAAAAGTGGCTGTTCCTTACTGCATACCAAACACATCTAATATGGAGTTTTACTTTATTGACAGTATGCAGCAGCTTAGTAAGGGTACATTTGGGGTACCGGAACCAACGCCAAACCCTGACAACAGGGCAGAGGATAAGTCGGCACTGATACTTGTGCCTGCCCTTGCTTTTGACAGAAACGGCTACAGAATGGGCTACGGTAAGGGCTATTACGACAGGTACCTTGCTGATTTTACGGGCGTAAAGGTGGGCTTGTGCTTTAGTGCCTGCGTAAGTCACTGTATTTTACACGGCTGCTTTGATAGTTGTGTAAATTACATAATTACAGATAATTTTACAAAATTTATTGCAAAAAAGTAAAATTTAGGTTATTATATAATTTGAAAAGCTGTGCTGTATATTGCTATATTTATATGTACTGGTATATGGTGCAATTTCTACAGCTAATACTATTAGGTCTTATGACTTGAAGAAAGGAACACAGCTAATGAGTGACGACATTAAAACTGACTTTTCTGCTGATATTGAGGCGGCCAGGAAAAAGCGTGTAGAAGCCTTTAAGCTTAACATTAATGCTACAGCTGACAATACCGATGTGGTGCGTCCTACAGCTGAGAGTACCGGCACAGAAGAAAGCACCGGTGCTGACAAGAACAATACAGACAGTAAGTCCGAAAACACCAAGGGTACAGATAGATATAATTTTGAAATAGATAATGGTGAAAATGATGCTGACGATGACAGCAGCATAGATACTGATGCGCCGTCTAAAATGATGGCAGATGATTTTTCTGACAAATATTCTTTGCACAAGTATACAGACGCCGACCAGGTTCAGGAAAGCGACACTCTTCCTGATGAGGATATGTTTGGCGTAGAGGATAGCAAAGGTGAAGATGCTTCCGAGGAGATCTCCAGCTTTTCCAACGCCGCGCTGAAAAACAGCAGCGTCGAAAGCGCATAGATCTCCGGCTTGATCCCCTTGCGCACCTCCGTGTAGATCTTGGTGGACAGGTTGTCAAAGCCGGGGCCTTTTACAAAGTGCGTGATCACGAAATCGTCCAGCGACATCGTGAATGCCAGCAGAAATCCTGAAAGGACGCCGGACATGATCTCCGGCAGGATGACTTTCCTAAATGCGAACATCCTGTCCGCGCCAAGGTCCAGCGCCGCCTCATAGGTGCTGACGTTGACCTGCCGCAGCTTCGGCAGGATCATCAGTACGGTGTAGGGCAGGTTGAACGTGATGTGCCCGACCAGGACCGTCCCGAACCCGAAGGCGATGGTGTACCCCCAGTGGGACAGGAACTGCCCGATCGCGATGAACAGCAGCATCAGCGATATGCCCGTCACGATCTCCGCGTTCAGCATAGGGATGTTCAGGATGCTCAGGATCACGGTCCTCCTGCGCTTCTGCATGGAGTTCAGGCAGACAGCGGCCATCAGGCCGAGCAGCGTGGCGATGAGCGCGGAAAGGAACGCTACAAGCAGTGTGTTGATGAGCGCGTTCCGGATGGATTCATCGCTGAACATGCGCACGTACCACTGCAGCGTAAAACCGCCCCACTTCGCCCGGCTCTTGGACTTATTGAAGCTGAGGACGATCAGCACCGCGATGGGTGCGTACAGCAGTATGATGATGAAGGCCAGATACAGCCTTGACAGTGCTTTCCTCATATGATTCTCCCGGCCGGATCAGATGACCAGCCCGGCTCCTGTTTCCTTGTCGTAATGCTGCATGACGGCCACCGAGATCAGGATGAATACCATCAGCACCAGGCTGAGGCCGCTCCCGACGTTCCAGTTGCCGACCAGCGTAAACTGCTGCTCGATGACGTTGCCGATCAGAAGTACCTTTGATCCGCCCAGGATGTCGCTGATCACAAAGGTGGTCAGCGCCGGGACGAACACCATGGTGATCCCGGAGATCACGCCCGGCATGGTCAGCGGGAAGATCACCCGCCAGAAGGTCTGGAACCTGTTCGCGCCAAGATCATAGGAGGCGTTCACCACGTTCGGATCGATCTTCTCCAGCGCGTTGTAGATCGGCAGCAGCATGAACGGCAGGAAGTCGTAGATCATGCCGAGCGCGATCGCGTACGGCGTGTTGATCAGGTAAAGTTTGGGCAGATGCAGGAAGCCGAGCATCTGGTTGATGACCCCGTTCCGCTCCAGCAGCGTCTGCCACGCAAGGATGCGCAGCAGGGAATTCATCCACATGGGGATGATGAAGATCGTCACGATAAACCCTGTCGCGAGCGTCTTCATCTTCACCAGGATCAGTGCCAGCGGATATGCCATGACCAGGCAGACCGCCGTCGCGATCAGGGACAGAAGGAGCGCTAGCAGGAGCGCCTTGAGGTTCTCCGGCGTGCCCATCTTTATGATATTTTCAAACGTGAAGATCCCGTTTTTGTCTGTCAGCCCGTAATAGACGATCACAAGGAGCGGGATGACGATAAACGCCGCGCTCCAGATCAGGTAAGGCCCGTTCAGGATCGGATTGTGTTTCTTCAATTGCTTCTCCTTGCTTACATCTCATTCATCTGGACCGCCTGCTCATCCTCGGACTCAGGCTTGTTCATGATCTGGATGTTGAACGGATCGACGGTCATCAATACCTTCTCTCCCACCCGGAACATGCGCGTAGAGTGGACCAGCCATTCATATCCGCGGGAGAGCACTTCCATCTCGTAGTGGACGCCCTTGAAGATCACGTGCTCCACAACGCCCTCGAGGTAACCGGCGTTGAACTTATGGACGCGGCGGAGGAGCTTTTCATAGGCTTCGCTGTCCGTCGATATATCGTCCGGCACGGACATCAGTTCGAGATCTTCCGGGCGGATGACGACATCAACGGGGTTGTTCGTCCCGAAGCCTTTGTCGACGCAGGCGAACTTCACTCCGAGTATCTCCACCAGCTCGTCCTGTATCATCGTCGCATCGATGATATTCGAATCACCGATGAAATCCGCGACAAACGCGTTTTCCGGCTCGTTGTAGATGTCCTCCGGCGTACCGATCTGCTGGATGTATCCCTGGTTCATGACCACGATGGTATCCGACATGGTCAGGGCTTCTTCCTGATCGTGCGTGACATAGATGAAGGTGATCCCCAGCTCATTCTTCAGGCGGATCAGTTCATACTGCATGTCCTGGCGCAGTTTCAGGTCGAGCGCGCCGAGAGGCTCGTCCAGGAGGAGGACCTTCGGCTCGTTGACGATGGCCCGCGCGATCGCGATCCTCTGCTGCTGCCCGCCTGACAGGGAGTCCGGCATACGGTCCTCGTACCCGTCCAGGTTCACAAGCTTCAGCGCGTACGAGATCTTGTCCTTTATGTACTGCGCGGATTTTTTCCTGATCCGCAGGCCGAACGCGATGTTCTCCGCGATCGTCATGTGCGTGAACAGGGCGTATTTCTGGAATACGGTGTTCAGCTGCCGCTTGTTGGGCGCGAGGTTGGTTATATCCGCCCCGTCAAATATCACCCTGCCGCTGTCCGGCGTCTCGAAACCGCCCAGGATGCGCAGCGTGGTCGTCTTGCCGCAGCCGGAAGGCCCCAGCAGGGTAAGGAACTCATTCTCTCTGATATATAAGTTCAGATCGTCCAGTACCAGTTCCCCGTCAAAGGATTTTGTGATGTGCTGAAGATCGATCAGTTTACTGTCCATGTTTCTTATCCAATCCTTGATTTTTTAGAAGAAAGGCGGCGTGCTGACCCAGATGAAGGCGGCCCCGGCTTTTCCCGCCGCTTCTATATAGTGCCGGGCGGCCGGCTTGAAGCAGAATGACTCTCCGCGTTTCGCCCGGTATACCTGCTGCCCAACATGGATCAGGATCGCGCCCGACAGCACATATCCGAACTCTTCCCCCTCGAAGGGATCCTCCGTCGCCGTGCATCCGCCCGGTCTGAGCGTCACGCGGATCGGCTCCATCTGGTTTTTCTGCGCGTTCGGGATGATCCATTCCGTCTTGTTGCCGAGTTCCTCATTCACCTTCTCAAAATAGTCCGCGTCGCGGAATACCACCTGGCTGTCGGACGCGTCCCCGAAGAATTCTCTCAGGTCGGTCCCGAGCGCCTGCAGGATGTCCACCAGCGTGGCGATGGACGGAGATGTCAGGTCCCGCTCAACCTGTGAGATAAAGCTTTTGGAAAGCTCCGTGCGGTCCGCAAGCTCCTCCTGTGTCAGCAGCTTGCTCTGCCGCAGCAGCCTGATCTTTCGTCCGATTTCTGTTGTCATAGACAGCTCCATTTCCACGCGCCGCAAACGCGGTCATCGCAAAGGCCTGTATTAACAAATAATTTACTCAAAGTTCAGCGATACTGAACAAAACCCACGAGAACGATTGTATCAGGTTACGGGGGGATGTCAATCACATTCTTCAGGATTCTGCACGGGATTTGCACCGGGGTGCATGGGATGCTATCATAGTGTTGAATGTACGGGACTGCGCAGGCAGATCAGAGGAGGTGCTCCATGGCGAAGATTGTGTCGAAAAAAGCGGATAAAGAGAAGAAATATGTGGCCTACATCGGAACTTATACACACGGGAGCAGTGTAGGCATCCACATCTATGACATTGACCTTAAGGAACACCGCCTCACGGAGCGCAGCGTGGTTCCGGTCCACAACTCCTCCTACCTGACAAAATCAAGGAGCGGCCAGTACCTGTACTCCATCGCCGATGAGGGCGTGGAGGTGCTCCGGATCGAAAAGAACGGGGACCTGACCCCCATCAACAAGGTGAATATTGACGGGATGCGCGGATGCTATCTTTCCACGGATGTCTCCGGCAGGTTCCTCTTCGTGGGCGGCTACCATGACGGCAAGGTGACCGTGGTGCATACGCATAAGGACGGCCGGCTCGGCTCGGTCCTGGATGGTGTTTTCCACCAGGGGATCGGCTCTGTCGCGGAGCGCAACTTCCGCCCCCATGTGAGCTGCGTGATCCCGACTCCGGATGACAAGTATCTGTGCGCGGTCGACAACGGTGTGGACCAGGTCAAGATCTACCAGGTGGAGCCGAGCGGGAAGCTTCACCTGTAAAG
>CADANT010000021.1 GCA_902789345.1 uncultured Ruminococcus sp. | reverse complement strand
TTATCTTTCAGATGAACAAAAACAACAAGTTAACATTATGCTTTATGCTTCGCCAATTCTTTCTAATGCACATTTTTACAAAGAAGATTTTTTAAATATTCTTGACTGCAAAGACAGGATTTCAGCTCAAAAGGCAATGTCACATTGGATTAATAGTGCTTCAAACTGCGGCATACCTCAAATTCAAAAGTGCGCAAAAACTATGGTTAATTGGCTGACGGGTATTCTTAATTCATTCACATCAAATATCACAAACGGTTTTACGGAAGGCTGCAACAACAAGATTAAAGTGCTCAAGCGTAATGCTTATGGTTTCACCAACTTCAAGCGCTTCCGTAATCGTATTCTCACATCAAAACCAAAAACAAGTGGCAACCTAGTCCATCGCCACTTGTTTAAATCAATTTCCTTTTTACGGTTTTACCCCAACTATTGACACAGAGCCTAATTATTGCTTTTATTTACTCGCCGCCGCTTGTAGTTATTTCTGTAGCGGGATCTGTGGCAGGGTCTGTTGTAATTTCCGAGTTGTTTTCTACAACCGACTCCTCACCAAAAATAAATTTAGCCAAATGTGTTCTCAAAAGCTGTAGGTCTGTAATTTCCAGTATAGACTGCTGATCGGCCGTCCAACTGTATTTGTAGCAGTCACCTGTCGGCAAGCCCATCTCTTCAGTGTCGTATGAAAGATATGTTAATGAGTTTGCAACAAGAGTTGTAATTTCGTCCTTCTTTAGGTTTGTGGTAATCATAGGACCAATTTCGCTGACTATTTTTACAATATCTGTAAGGCTGGCGGACTTAAACTCCTTCATAAGAGTTTTCATAAGGTTACGCTGACGGCTTGTTCTGTCAAAGTCGTCGCCTGATACTACAAACTCAGGGTGGTCCTTATCCTCATAGCCTCTGTCACGGGCATACCACAGTGCTTGTCTGCCGTTTAGGTGTACTAAACCCGGCTCGTCTGTTATTTCATATCTTTCTTCTGATTGATTATTCAGATAGGTCTGCCAGTTAATATAGTCAATTTCGTCCTGGGTAAGTGTTATATCAATACCGCCTAGGGTATCAATAATGCTCTTAAAGCTTTCAAAATTTACAATAGCATATCTGTCAATATCAACGCCAAAGTTAGATTCTATGGTTTTTACCGAAAGCTCTGCACCGCCCAGTGAATAAGCCGCATTCAGCTTATCAAAGCCGTGCTCGTTGCCGGCTTCGTCGGTATAAGGTATAGTTACCCACATATCTCTCATAAATGAGGTCAGTTTAACCTTCTTATGGCGGTTGTCTATTGAAACCATAAGCATAGTATCACTTCTGCCGTAAGGGTTGTTGCTGTCTACACCCGAGTCTTCACCGTAAACCATAATGTTCAAAATCATTGGGTCGTTAAGCAAATCTCCGTTAAATAAGTCTAGCGAAGGGTCTCCGCTTGATGTTAAAGAGGAGTTTTTATTTTTATTTGAATTTTCCTGAATAGGCTTATAATTAACAGCCCCTACAATATTATAAAAATAAATCATACCTACGCCTGATACCAGCATTACCAAGCACAAAAAGCACAGCAAAACTGTTTTCCACACCGGGCGTTTGGTTTTAGTCTTTCTAGTTTTTGTTTTATTAGCTTGTTTTTTTCCTCTTAATGATGTTCTATCTTTGTTAGGCAAAACAAGAACTCCCTTCATTTTGTGTGTAAGTTATGTAAAACAAATATGAAGTTTTTACACGATAATTTGAATTATATCAGCTAAACCAAAAAAAATAAATGATTTTCAATAAATTTTAAAAACAAATTCATATATTCTGTAAATATGTACAGAAATATAAATGTTATACTCGGTTTTTGTAATATTTTTTTGGTTTACAGGTTCCACTGAAAAACGGTTTTAAAAGGTGTGTCTTGGTCAGTGGCAAATACTCTGTGAATATCGTCAATGCTTCTTACAGGTGCATCCTCGTAAATTATGCTTCCCAGGCGGCGTCTTATACGCTGAGTTTGCATAAGTGCCACTGCATCTTCAAAATTCTTTTTACCGGAGCGGCTGCTTCCTACAACGGTAAGTCCCTTTTCAAGAATGGTTCGTGTGTCTATAGGAATTTGGTTTTCACTTACTCCCATAAGCAAAACGGTGCCCTGTGGGCGTATGTGCTTAATTATATCGTTTATAGCGTCATAACTGCCCTCGCCTCCGCAGCATTCAAAGGCATGGTCACAGCTGTAGTCCTGAGGTAAATCATATGCCAAATAGGTTTTGTCTACAAATGAAAATCTTTCCAGCTTGCGTACACGCCTGCCTATAACCGTTATGTGAGCTTTTGGTATGCGCTCCCGTATAGAGCTTGCCACTACATATGCAAGGGGACCGTCACCCAGTATTGCAATTTCGTCACGGTGGCTGTGGGCAAAGTTTTGCATACGCTCCACAGCATGCAGAGCTACACTGTAAAACTCCGTTATGCACGCAATGTGCGGCGGTATGCCGTCGCAAGGAACTACTCTGTCAGGAGAAAGATCCACAAACTCTCTCATAAAGCCGTCGTCAGAGCTTGAAAGAAATTTTGACTTTTCGTCATAATTTTCATAAATATAATTTAATTTTCTTGTAGGTGTGTTAGGTATCATAACCACCTGCTGACCGGACTTAAATGTGCCTGTGTTGTCGTGCAAAACCTCACCACAGCACTCGTGTATAAGTGCCATAGGCAGCTTTTTTGAAAGAATTTTCATATCACGCTGTCCACGGTAGTACCTTTGGTCTGCATGGCATATAGACATATACTTAGGGCGTACAAGCACCTTTCCGTCTGTATTTACATCACATAGCTTAATAGAAAAAAACTGCGGATTAATAAGCTGATAAATATAATTAATCAAGTTTAATACCTCCGGCTATAACCTCGGCTATTTCGTAGTCGTTTACAGTGGTGATTTTCATATTCAATGTTTCACCCTTAATCAGCTTTACCGGAACATTTTTAATTACGCATATTTTACAAGCGTCTGTAAGTGTTTCCTTTTCCTCGTTTGTAAGCTGTGCATAAAGCTCCTTAAGCAGCTTTATTTTGAAAGACTGGGGAGTTTGTCCCTGATACATAAATTCACGGTTAGGAATTTCAGATATTTCTTCCCCGTTTTCTGAACGGACTATTGTGTCCGTAGCGCATACAACTGTGTCACAAGCGCCGTAGGTTTCGGCTGCGGCAATATTTTCCTCAAGTATTCTTAATGTTACAAAAGGTCTTACAGCGTCATGGGTTACTATAATATCGTCGTCATTCTCACCGTAGTCACGCTTTATCTCGTCAATAATCTTAAATATAGTGCCGTTTCTGGTTTCACCGCCCTGCGCCAAACGCACACGGTCTGTTTCAATATTATATTTGTCAAGCAAATCGTACATATACGACATCCAGCTTGGGTGTACTCCCAGGTACACAGCGTGGAATTTATTGCAGGCAAGCATTTTTTCAAGAGTATGAATTATAATAGGCTTACCCCTTAGCGGTAGAAATTGCTTCGGCATAGAAGACACATGCATTCTTGTGCCGCTTCCGCCGGCAAGAATTGCTCCATAAATCATTTTAAAACCCCCATTAAATTAAGTTTTAATCTTATTTTAATTATCTTTAGTCTTTGTATTTAAAAACGGATTTTTAAAGTCATAACAGCTTTGGTTAATGTTGCAGTATACAACATCGTGGTGCGGCTTTTGTTTGTCCTTTGGCGGTACAGCCATATAGTCGCCAAAGGCTGTTTTTAAGTAAATATCGTAACCAACCGGAATTGGCATTTCCAAACCCTCAAACTCCTTGTAGACTGCAGTTGCAAAGGCCTCCTTAGGGTATTCGCACTGCATATAGTGAGGGCCGGCGCACAGCTCGGTAATTTTACTGCACTGGCTTATAGGGTACTTGCTCATATGTTTTTGGGCAGTATGCCATATTTTGCTTCGTACCTTTTTACCACGGAAAATTCCCAGTAAAACTTTACTGCCAAAAGCAAGCACTCCGCCATGATTTTCAGGTACAACCTGTGCCAAAAACAGTGAGTAAATCATAGCCCATACTTTTTGTTTTTTCCTTTTAAAACCTTCAGGGCAACCGTCCAGCGGAAAAACATCCATAACCAAGCCGTGCGGTATATCCAGATGAGCTTGGTTGGATTTTACACAGGTGCCGCTGGTGTCTACTATGGTAGTAAAGGTGTTTCCTGTAAAAATATTATCGTCAGTTTTCAAACAAAGAAAACGCTTGTTCTCAGAATATTTTTTCCACAGCTTTGGCAGCTTTTCGTAATCCTCCCTGGGCATAAAAACATCTATGTCGTCGTCCCACGGGATAAAGCCCTTGTTTCTAAGGGAGCCTATGCAGCAGCCTCCGCAAAAGTAGAAAAGTAAATTGTGCTTTTGACAAAACTCTTTAAAATATATTAACGTGTCCAGCTCTTTTAACTGTAGCTCTCGTAGCTGTTGACCAGTAAATTCAACCAGTTCCATTTAAAATGCTACACTCTCCTTGTGTTATTATAATGGCAGCAAAACAGGCTGTTTTACTTCAGACCATTATAATATAACTTATGTTTGTAATTTATATAATGCAGTGTACTGCTAATTTTCTAAGTAATAATGTTTAACCTCTCTTATACGCCTTTTGGCGCTGTTAAGATTATCTTTCCGAATAGGGAAATGTAATATACCCACCAATGTTCCTATTCCGTAAGAAATGTGCAAAAGTGGAAAAATAAAAGGCAAACATAAAAATTGCACACAGACCTTGCCGCCTCTAAAGGCGTTAAAGGTAATAAAGCAGTCAAACAGTAAATACGCCGCAAGCATAACTGCAAGTGGCAGTGTAACTGCGCATAGGGCAAAAGCCCCAAGTATCAGCAATGCCATTACAAATGCAAAGGGTACAAAGTGAAACAGAGAAAGGCACTGTGGGCAAACCTTGGCAGTTAAACCAATCCAATAGCCATTGCTGTATTTTTGTTTTATCATTTTCGGCAGACTGCTTCTAATGTATTGGTAAGAGATTATCTTAGGCGAACAGCAAATTTTATAGCCTGCCTTTGTAACTCTGTAATGAAATTCGTTGTCTTCTGTTCTGCCCAGGGCTTCGTTAAAGCCCCCTACCTTTGCAAAAACCTCACGCCGGTATGCTCCGTTAAAAATACTGTTAATGTACTCATTTTTAGTTTGTGGGTTGCGGTATTTAGCGTAGCTGCCGCCAAACATACATTCCTCTGCTGCAAGCAGGGTGTTATCCCAGGGCTTGTCCTGCACCGGAAGGTTTGGTCTGCCGCCGCCGCAAACAAACTCGCCCTCTGACATTACCTCAACATTGTTTTTAACGAAATCTTCGGGTATGGTTGCGTGGGCGTCAACCTTAATAATTATGTTTCCCTTTGTATTCAGCAAGGCAGTGTTCCAACCCTGTGCCTGATTACCACGGGTACGGGAAATAACCCTAACATCAAAAAAGTCAGAATTCTTGAAAAAATTCTCCATAATATTCTTTGTGCTGTCTGTAGAACCGTTGTCTACAAGTACCAGCTCTATTTTTTTGTGGTCATAAACCTGATTTTCAATAGCTTTAAACAGCTCCGGTAAAGAATCCTGTTCATTATACGCAATAACGCATAGTGTTACTAACATAAAATAATACCACCCTGTTGACGGCTGTGTAATATAGGGGCAAATATAATAACAATAAGCAGAACAACTTTGCTCTTATTTACTGACCAAATGTTCCTGTGCTTTAAAACAGCTGTTAAATGTTATTAGTTAGATAGCCGTCAAAAAAACTGCCCACTTCCCAGTATGATATACCATTATATCACTTTGTTGTAAGAGAATAAAGTTTTTTTAGCGTTTACTTATATTTATTCAAAAATATTGTAAAATATTGTAATAATAATCACTGCGCTTTGTGCAAATTAACTGCAAATATTGCTGTCCCCTGCGTCGGTGTTTGGTTGTTCGGGGTTGTTTGACAGATTTTCAGGCGATAAGCAGTCCGCTTGATTAATTTGTGGCTGACTTTCTTGTGATAAACATTCATCTTGGTTGCCCTGTGACAGGCTCTCCTGTGATGTTTTGTCGTCCTGAGTACCCTGCGTTAAGCTTTCCTGTGGCATTTTGTCGTCCTGAGCACCCTGCGTTAAGCTTTCCTGTGATGTTTTGTCGTCTTGCACACCTTGCGGTGGAATTTCAGATACAGCATTGTTGGTAAACCGGGCTGTGTCTTCAGTTCGGGCTTCGTCGGTACTTTCGCCTAACGGATAATTTGAGTGGTAATAAGGGGACTGAGGATTTTCGTTTGCAAGCTCATAAATGTATGAATAGCTTAGCACTGTTGTATGTTTAAAGTAAGGGTACACCATTACGGCAGGAATTGCAAAGAAGCAAAGAAGCATCCAAGGTATAAAAGAGATATATACGCTTATAATTTTGCCAAAGTTTTTTCTTACAATGTATGACGATGCTTTTGTAAGCTCTCTTTCTTTGCGGTAGTGAAAGTCAGATACATACAAATACTGTGTTAAAGCGTAAAATCTGGATACTAAAAAGTAGCCCAAAGCACCCAAAATAAGCAGCCACATTGCGCATATTTGTAAAATTGTTTTTATATCTGTGAAAAACTCTCCACAGGTAATTGCGGCAGCAGCCGGTATAAAGAACAAAATAACAAGTGCTATTTTCTTTAGTGTAAGCAGTAAATTAAGCTGTACAGTGTCTGCATATTTTCCACGCTGAAAGTAATAAAAAATATCCTTAATATCTCCTGTTTCCTGTCCTTTACATCGGGCAATGAACCTAATGTAACCGGTATATACAGGGGAAAGCAGTATAAATACTACCAGAGCTGCCACAGATATGGCAATGTTAATTCCCAATTCCGTAGGCTTTTTTAAAATATCCTCTGACAAATACATTGAGGCAAAGTTAAAAATAATTAAAAATGCCCCCAAAACAGACATAGAGCATAGTCCGCCTACTATTGATTTTACCCAGTTATTTTGTGCAAGTATAGACTTTGCCTGTTTTTTTAATGACGCTTCTGTGTTCATATACATCACATCCTAAGTTAAAAATTATTGTGTAAACATTCTGTACATAGCTTCAAGACATATTTGTGCGTGCAGCAGAAAATTTTCTGTGTTTAGTGATTCGTCAGGCTTGTGCATATTTGAACAGTCGTTTGAAAATACAGGACCAAAGGCAACGCCCTTATTTTTCAGTGAGCGTGCATATGTTCCGCCGCCTGTAGAGTATAGGTTAGGCATTTCACTTGTAATTTCCCTATAAGCCTGTTGCAGTGTAGCAATAATCTTACTGTTGGCAGGAACATTCAGCGGTGCCAAATGGCTGTCAATATTTATATTAAGCCCGTATTTTTCGGCACAGTTCTTAATAGTTTCTACAATGTTGTCGTAGTGAGCGCTTACAGGGTAACGCAGGTCTATTTTTATAGCAGCGTTTTCACTGTCAATATTAATAACACCTAAGTTCATTGTCAGACTGCCAGACTGTTGGTCATTTTGGTTAAGTCCCATAGGACTGCCGTCTGTTTTAATTCCTATACATTCATTTATAAACTGTAACATACTGCCGGTTTCATTACCGCTGTAAACACTGCACAGCATATTAACTGCGTGAGTAATACTGTTAAAACCCTTATAAGGCTCCATAGCGTGTGCGGCACTGCCCTCTGAGGTTAGCTTTGCAGTACCGTTTTTGTACTCTGTGGTAAAATTGCCGCAGCAATTTTCAGGTACGGTAATTTCTTGGTTTAGGGTAAATGTACAGCTGTCCGGCACAGCGTTTACGGCACTGCCGCCTGTGGCAGCCTTAATTATTTTGCTGTCGTTTTTTCCTGTTACAGAGATTTGAAGAATACCCTTTTCACAATTACAAATGCCATAGTCAGAGTCGGGAGTAAAGCTTATATCAGGTACTTGTTCCTTAGAAAAATAATGTTTAACATCGGTCATACCTGTTTCTTCCGTTGTACCCATAATAAGTCTTATGGTGCTGTCGGCATTTATACCGTTGTCAAGCAGTGCTTTTAAGCAGTACATAGCCACTACAGCTGAGCCTTTGTCATCTGCTACGCCTCTGCCGTATAGTCTGCCGTCTTTCCGGGTAAGTGCAAAGGGAGGTACGCTCCAGCCCTTACCGGCAGGTACAACATCAAGGTGCGTAAGTACGCCGCATAGCTTTTTGCCTGTGCCGTATTCTAAATGACCGGCAATATTGTCAACATTTTTTGCCTTAAGTCCCATTTCTGTGCCACGCGCCAGCATATATTCAAGTGCTTGGCGGGGCTTTTCACTGCCCTCTACAGAAACAGAGTCAATAGCTACAAGGTTTGCCAGGTCGTTTAAAATATCATCTTTATATTCAAGGATTTTTTCACCAAAAGACATATCAGTTACCTCCGTTAAAAAGCTTAAAAGGAATTTTTTTCAGGATAGTGCAGAAGAATTTTACAACAAAGCCGGTGCAAACAGCGGCAATTAATGTGCCCTCTCTTGTGCCTACTACGGTAAAGTTAAAGAACAACAGTGAAAGCACTACAGCCAACACTACACAGCCAATGTCAAAAGGCCACCTTAATAAAGCCAAAGTCTTTGTTTATAGTGTCCGAAACAGCCTTTACAAAGGCTTCACCGGAATTCATTATTACATTGGCAATTACAGAAAGGGCTATTCCTAAGCCCAGCACTATAGTACCGGCGACAACCATAACCAACTGCATTGGGTAGGAGCTTACAGGTATAACCTCAACCAAATTAACGCATATGTCTGTAAAATAACCGAATAGAAATGACAGCGGAATTTGCAGAAGCTGTATAAGCTGAAATTTCTTTCTTAAAAGCAGAATTTGACCTAAAATTAAAACACAGTTCCATATTATAAGCCATGTGCCAAGGGTTATGCTTGTAATGTCAAGGCTAAGTACATTTGCAACAGACGAAATAGGAGATACCCCCAGCTCGCCTTTTTTAGTTAATGCTACTCCCATAGCCGAAATAAACAGGCTGACGGTAAACAGCAAATACCTTTTTGACAGGTCAATAACTTTTGCCTTATCCAGTTTGTTTTTGGTTGTTTGTTCTGTTTGTGGATTGTTGTTTTCTAAAGCTTTGTTCACTATAATTACTTCTTTCTAATTAGATTTTATTTATTCGTTAGTAGTTTCATTACTGTTAAATCTTTTATATAAATATGTTGTTTGCTAACCGTAATAAAAAGCGATTTATTAATTCTCTGAATCGGTCTGTTCAACCTGTTTAACGGATTTGCCTGCCTTAAACTTAGATGTTATTTTTTTATAATTTTTAACAATTACAATATAAACGATAAACACGGCACTTGCTGCAATGCTTATAATTATTCCCAAGTTTAAGCCCGGTGTATTGTAAGTAAAGGTTATTTTACAAACCTGATTTGCAGGTGCTTCTATTGCCATAAAGCCTACATTTACTTTTTCAATGTCAACATATTTTCCGTTTACCTGTGCTGACCAACCCTCCTCGTAAGGTACGCTGAAAAACAGCAGTGTGTTTTCGTTGCAGTTTGTACGGTCAATCTCTGCAGTAAAGCCTGTGTTATTGTATTCAAAGCTGCTGCAGCTTTGCTTTTTGCGGCTTTCGCAGTCTTTGTAATATTGGTCTTTTGTATATGTAAAGCCGCTTGAGTTTGTTTTATTTAGCTTTGCAAAGCTGTATTTTTCCATCTGCTCGTCGGTAAGCACCATTGCCTTTAGCATTAGCCTCGTTTTTTCATTGTCGGCGCAGTTGTCATAGTCTTTTTTTGAAACATAGCTGTCGTAGCTAAAGCCCATTGGTATATAGTATTCATTTTCCCATATGTCAAACTCGCTTTGCTTGTCATAGTATTTCCAACCCGGCATAGCGGTAGCTCCGCCTGTGGTGCTAAATGAATTGGAATCTCCGGTGTAGTCTATAAGCCACCTTGTAGATGTAAGAGAACGCAGGGCGTAGTCGGTTGTATCCGGCCTTGATGCAACATCACGGTTTATACCTATGTCATTATAAAATTCCATTACAGAGCCGGGCACAATACTGTGAAAGGTCTGTATGGTAGGAATTTTCCAGAACATAGCAGAGTTGTCCATCATTTCGTAAAAATCTGTACGGGTAGTGTCACACTGTGGAATGTCAAAGTCGTCCTCGTGGTTTATTACAAGGGCCTGCATATAATTTTTTGAATCGTAGCCATGACATTTGCCCATTGCAATTTCGGTTACAGTGTAGCCAACCGATATAACTCCTACCACTATAATACACACAACAGGTAGAAGTTTTTTCTTTTTTGCAAAAATAGCCATTAACACTATAAGTATTACAAGTGATGCCAGTGCTATGGCACAGTACAGCCAAAATCTAAAGCTATCGTCCATTAAACCAAATTTAATTGTCTTTTTTCCTGAAACGCTCTCCTTTACAACCGGCATAAATCCGATGGCTATTGTAAGCAGTAAAGTAAATGCTGCTGTGACCCCTATGGCAGGTGCCCACTTTACCTTAAATCCGTTTGCTTCACCCTCTTCTGTGGACTCATTGACAGAATTAGTCTCCGCATTTTCCAGTGCTATTACAGTTGCCAGGCACATCATAAGAACAAGCATATACATCCAGCGTGCATAATACTGTTGGTTAAACAGCTGGAACGAGCTGTTTAAAATAGGTACAAATGCCATTAATACAAGTATAGGTATCAGCTTTTTTAACCAGTGCTTTTTGTGGCTTGCCATAAAGGCAACCACGCCCGACACGCTAAACAAAGGCAGCCAACCTGCCAGTGAGCCCCACTTTGTGTTTGAGTCAGGAGTAAAGGTAGGGTAAGCCGGCAGCTCCGGAGGGAACAGGTATGCTGTAAAAATATTCAGGTATCTTTGAGGACAGTCATAAACCAAAGCGTCCCAGCCGCTAAGGGTGTTGCCTACACGGGAATTGCCCATTACGCACAGTATAGCCGGTATAGTTATTACAGCTGTTGCCAAAAGACCTATTACAGACTCGAATATTAGGCATACAAAGTTTTTAATTTTAAATTTATAGCCCCCTGCAAAGATCTTAACAAACCAGTAGATAATTACAAATACTACCTGACCTACAAAAAAGTAGTAGTTCATAAGGCAGCTTCCAAATACCGCCAGCGCTACCAATCCACGGCGGTTATTTTCAAACATTTCGTCAACCGCCGTCAAAAGCAGCGGGAAGATTATCATAGCTTCGTGGAAATGGTTGAAAAATATGTTAAAGCAGGTAAAGCCGGAAAAGGCGTACAGCAGTCCGCCTAGTACGGCATAGCTTTTGTTGTAGGTGTATCTTCTTAAAAATATGTATGCTGTAAAGGACATACAGCCTGTTTTCAGTATAAGAAAAGGCCCCATAAGGTATGGCACAGCCTCGCTTGGGAAAGGCATAGTCAACCAAAAGAACGGACTGCCAATAAGATAAAAAGCGTATGAGCCTATTATGTTTGCACCCAGGTCGGTATGGTGGCTCCAGCCGATATTTCCACTGCGTATTGTGTCGTGTACAAGCTGATAAAACGGAATTTGCTGTACATTAAAGTCACCGTAATATAAAAACAATCCATTGTCATAAATTATAAACGGTAAAAATATTACTGTGGCAAATAGTATTCCCAGTAAAAACGCCCTAAGACCATATCTCGATTTTTTATTACCGTGAACAAGAGTTTCGCAGTGTACATCTTTGGAGTAAGTCATTTTATACCTCGCTGTTTTATATACATATTTACATTGCTGCAAAGGTGCGCAGACACACCAATACCATTATATTTTACCATATTCGCCCATAAATTGCACTAGCTTTTTAAATAGTCAAAATAAATTTACATTTTACGGTTTAGTAGGTACTGCATTGTATGCCTAGCTTAAAGGTAGGCTGTGGAAATACTGTTTATTTGACAACACATTGCACATAGGCTGAGAAGAGGATTAATTTCAACTGCAAAAAGGCGGCTTGCATAAGCAAACCGCCAAAATTATTTCTAAAGTAAGAAATTACTTATTTAGTCCTTCGTATACAGCTACTGCACAAGCAACTGTAGCGCCAACCATAGGGTTGTTACCCATACCGATAAGACCCATCATCTCAACGTGAGCAGGAACAGAAGAAGAACCTGCAAACTGAGCGTCACCGTGCATACGGCCCATAGAGTCTGTCAAACCGTATGAAGCAGGACCTGCACCCATGTTATCAGGGTGAAGTGTACGGCCTGTACCGCCGCCGCTTGCAACTGAGAAGTACTTAACGCCGTTCTCAATAGCCCACTTCTTGTATGTACCTGCAACCAAGTGCTGGAAACGAGTTGGGTTTGTTGAGTTACCTGTAATAGATACGCCTACATTTTCCTTTTGCATAATTGCTACGCCTTCACGAACATCGTCAGCACCGTAGCAACGAACATTAGCTCTTTCACCGTCTGAGTAAGCTGTTTCCTTAACAATGTTAAGCTCGCCTGTGAAATAGTCAAACTGTGTTTGAACATATGTAAAGCCGTTGATTCTTGAAATAATGTAAGCTGCGTCTTTACCAAGACCGTTTAGAATAACCTGCAAAGGTTCCTTTCTTGCCTTGTTAGCGTTTCTTGCAATACCGATAGCACCCTCAGCAGCTGCAAAGCTTTCGTGACCTGCCAAGAAAGCAAAGCACTTTGTTTCATCTCTAAGCAGCATAGCGCCTAGGTTACCGTGGCCCAAGCCAACCTTTCTCTGCTCTGCAACAGAACCAGGAATACAGAATGCCTCAAGACCAATACCGATAGCCTCTGCTGCATCTGCCGCTGTTGTAACATTCTTCTTAATTGCTACAGCACAGCCAAGTGTGTAAGCCCAGCCTGCGTTTTCAAAAGCGATTGGCTGAACGCTCTTTACGATTTCATAAGGGTCGAAGCCTTTGTCAAGACATAGCTGTCTTGCTTCTTCAAGATTTGCAATACCATATTCAGCAAGGCATTTCTCAATTTTAGGCATTCTTCTGTCCATACTTTCAAATGTAACTGCCATGATTAAGTTCCTCCTTACCAATTATTCTTCACGAGGGTCAATGTACTTAGCCGCACCGTCGAAACGACCATATTGACCGATGTTGTTTTTGTATGCTTCATTAGGGCTAACACCGTGGCGAATGTCCTCAAGCATTTTACCCAGCTTAACAAACTGGTAGCCGATAACCTCGTCGTTTTCGTCAAGAGCTGTCTTTAGAACATAACCCTCAGCCATCTCCATATAACGAACGCCCTTTGCCTTTGTACTGAACATTGTACCAACCTGTGAACGAAGTCCCTTACCAAGATCCTCAAGGCCGGCACCGATAGGAAGACCACCCTCAGAGAAAGCTGTTTGGCTTCTGCCGTAAACAAGCTGCTCAAAAATGTTTTTCATAGCTGTATTAATAGCGTCACATACTAAGTCTGTGTTTAGGCACTCCAAAAGAGTTTTGCCAGGCAAAATTTCAGCAGCCATAGCAGCTGAGTGTGTCATACCTGAGCAACCTATAGTTTCAACAAGAGCCTCTTCAACTATACCCTCTTTTACATTAAGTGTAAGCTTGCAGGCACCCTGCTGTGGCGCACACCAGCCAATACCGTGTGATAGGCCGGATATGTCTTTAATTTCATAAGATTTTACCCATTTACCCTCTTCAGGAATAGGTGCAGGACCGTGCTTAGGGCCCTTTGCTACAGTGCACATATTTTCAACTTCTTTAGAATAAATCATGTGTGCTACTCCTTTCGTTTTATTTGTTTTTTGTAAAAAGTGCTTCTTTTTTTACCCTATCATTATAAGCATTTTTTTTTGTTTATTCAAGTGCCTGTAAAGAATAATTTAGAATTTTAGCTTATTTTGTTGTGTTTTTTACATTGCAGGCTGTGTATGTAAAGGCTATATGAAAAAATAGGTAAACACTCTTGTTTAAAAGCATATGTAATGATATAATATCTACTACACAGACACATTATTTAACAAAAGCTAGGAGGTAAACAGAATGTGTAAAAAGAAATATTACATTACTACTGCAATAGCATATACTTCTCGTAAGCCGCATATAGGCAACAGCTACGAAATTGTTATGACAGACGCCATCGCCAGGTATAAGCGAATGCAGGGGTATGATGTTTTCTTCCTTACAGGAACTGACGAGCACGGTCAGAAAATAGAAGAATACGCAAAGAAAAGCGGAGTTACTCCAAAGGAATATGTAGACAAGGTAGCAGGCGAAATAAAAGAAACCTGTGACCTGCTTAACACTACCTATGACCATTTTATAAGAACAACAGACGACTACCACGAAAAGGCTGTACAAAAAATATTTAAAAAGCTGTATGAGCAGGGCGACATTTACAAAGGCTCCTACGAGGGTATGTACTGTACCCCATGCGAAAGCTTTTGGACAGAGTCACAGCTTGTTGACGGCAAATGCCCTGACTGTGGCAGAGAGGTAAAGAAGGCAAAGGAAGAAGCCTATTTCCTTAGACTGTCAAAGTACCAGAAGCAGCTTGAAAAATATATTGAGGATAATCCTGATTTTATATTCCCTGAGCAGCGTAAAAACGAAATGGTAAACAACTTCATTAAGCCGGGTTTGCAGGACTTGTGCGTTTCAAGAACATCCTTTAAGTGGGGTATTCCAGTTGACTTTGACCCTGACCATGTTGTTTATGTTTGGATAGACGCACTTTCCAACTATATTACTGCCCTTGGCTACAGCCCTGACGGCAGCGGTGACAACTACAAAAAGTATTGGCCGGCAGATGTTCATATTATCGGTAAAGACATTCTGCGCTTCCACACTATCTATTGGCCTATTATGCTTATGGCACTTGGCGAGCCTTTGCCAAAGCAGGTGTTTGCACACCCTTGGCTGCTGTTCGGCTCTGACAAAATGAGTAAATCAAGGGGCAATGTTATTTATGCCGAAGACCTTGTAAAGCTTATTGGTGTTGACGCCGTAAGGTACTATCTGTTAAGTGAAATGCCATATGTTTCAGACGGTTCTATTACCTACGAAACAGTATTTGAAAGATACAACTCCGACCTTGCCAACACTTTAGGCAACTTGGTTAACAGAACAGTTGCTATGAGCAACAAGTATTTTGACGGACAGGTTATGGCGCCTACTGCACAGGAGCCTTTAGATGAGCAGCTTAAAGATGCTGCCTTGGCTGCTGTTGAAAATGTTGACAAGCTTTTAAGCAAGTACAGAGTAAGTGACGCTTTAGAGGCTATTTTGTCACTTGCAAGAAGAAGCAATAAATATATAGACGAAACCGCACCTTGGGTTTTGGCTAAGGACGAGGATAAAAAAGAGAGACTTGGCACAGTGCTTTACAACCTGCTTGAAAGCATTAGGTTTATAGCAATACTTGTATCCCCATTTATGCCTGAAACTGCTGAAAAAATATTTAAGCAGATAAACACACAGGTAACCTCATACGATTCCCTTAAGGAGTTTGGCGGACTAAAAGCAGGCGAAAAGGTTGGTACAGCCGAGCCGCTGTTCTCAAGACTGGATTCCGAAAAGCTGCTTGCTGACATTGCAGAGGCTGCAAAGAAAGCGCAGGAGGCAGAAAAGCCTAAAAAGGAAATTGAGCAAAAGCCTGAAATTACTATAGACGATTTTGCAAAGGTAGAGCTTCGTGTAGCAAAGGTAGAGGCTTGCGAGCCTGTAAAGAGAGCTAAAAAACTGCTGAAGCTAACCCTTGACGATGGTGCAGGAAAGCGTACAGTTGCCAGCGGTATAGCGCAGTATTACAAGCCGGAGGACCTTATAGGACACAATGTAATACTTGTGGCTAACCTAAAACCGGCAAAGCTTTGCGGTGTAGAAAGCTGTGGTATGATTTTGGCGGCTGACAGCAACGACTCTGTAAAGGTAATTTTCGCCGACGATATGGAAGTTGGCTCAACTGTTAGGTAACTCATCACAAATTTGAAAATAATTCTAAAATTCAAAACTGATATTCAAAACTGATTATTTAAAAATTTCAAAATCCTTTTTGGGATTGATGTATACCCTCTTTACCGGACAAACCGGTAAGGAGGGTATTTTTGCAAAAAAGTTATGTAAACCTATGATGAAATAATTACTTTATAATTTAAAAATTTTAACACAGATGTAATAATTATTGTTTGTGGCTGTATAATATGTTATACTAAGCACGTAGCAAACGGAGGTATATATTATGCTGAATATAGGATGTCACCTGTCGGCCTCAAAGGGCTTTTTAAATATGGCAAAAGAGGCTGTTTCAATAAATGCAAACACTTTTCAGTTTTTCACAAGAAACCCAAGAGGCTTCAAGGCAAAGGATATTGACGAAAAGGATATAAATAAATTTTTAGAATATATAAGCGACAAAAATTTTGCCCCTATTGTTGCTCACGCACCGTACACCCTTAATGCCTGCTCGGCTGACGAAAAAATCAGAGAGCTGGCTAAAGTTACTATGGCGGACGACCTTAGACGAATGGAGTATGTACCAAACAACTATTACAATTTCCACCCGGGCAGTCATGTGAAGCAGGGCGTTGAGGTTGGTACAGACTATATTGTAGAAATGCTTAACAGTATTTTAACACCACAGCAAACCACAACGGTGCTGCTTGAAACTATGGCGGGCAAGGGCAGTGAAATAGGCAGAAGCTTTAACGAGCTAAAGGATATTTTAGACAGAGTAGAGCTAAAGGAAAAAATGGGCGTATGCCTAGACACCTGCCATATATGGGACGGCGGCTACAACATTGTAGACGACCTTGACAGGGTGGTAGACGAGTTTGACAGTATTATAGGACTGGACAAGCTGTATGCTATTCACCTAAACGACAGCAAAAATGTAATGAACAGCCACAAGGACAGGCACGAAACTATAGGCAACGGCCATATAGGTTTAGAGGCTCTTGCAAGGGTAATAAATCACCCACAGCTAAGAAACTTGCCTTTTGAGCTTGAAACCCCAAACGACCTGCAGGGCTATGCAAAGGAAATTGAAATTTTAAGACAGCTTTATAACGAATAATAATGCAGTACCGGCTGTGCAGTACGGCATAAACAGGAAGTGATAATTATGAAGAAAAACTGTGTTGTATGTGGCGATAAGGCAAGTATATTAACAAGAATAAAGCTTAACGACGGCTTTTTGTGTAACGACTGTGCCAAAAAATGCAGTGAACATTTAGACGATTATGACGAAATTACAGCTGAAGAAATAAGAAAGCACTTAAAATACCGAGATAAAAACAAGCACAGCGCAATGTTGAAAAATTTTAGCCCCACTATGGAGCTGGGAGAGTACGAAAAATTAAAAATTGACGAGCCCCACGGCTATTGGCTGCTTGAAACCGAAAAACGCTTTCATAACGACAACCCGGACATTTTTATGCTATCTCAAATTACAGACGCTGAATTTGTAAGGAAAAAGGAGTGCCTGAATAATTTTGACAGCGAAGAAAGCAGTCAAAAAATTACTGCAAAATTTACACGAAAGAAGAACCGCCGCCCAATATACGGCTTTTGGTTCTATGTTGTTATAAAGGTAAATCATCCCTGCTTTACCGAAATTAATATGCGTATAAATAAGTATATTATTAATGAAAAAAATCAGATTGAATATCTTGCGGCGGTACGCACCGCACAGGATATTGTAGATGTAATTACGGAGCTTTCGGAAAAAGCTAACGAAAAAGAGAAAAAGTAAGGAGCTTTACTTATGTCAGATACATTAGACCAACTAAAACTGCATTGCCTGGAATGTAACAAATGCAGACTGGCTGAAACAAGAACAAATGTGGTGTTTGGCGTAGGAGTGGAAAATGCCGAAGTAATGTTTATTGGTGAGGGCCCCGGCGAAAACGAGGATTTGCAGGGCGAGCCTTTTGTAGGCAGGGGCGGTCAGCTGTTGGATAAAATGCTAAACGCCGTTGACTTAGACCGACACAAGAACATATACATAGCAAATATGGTAAAGTGCCGTCCGCCAAAAAACCGTGACCCGTTGCCTGACGAACAAGAGCAGTGCATTACCTGGCTTAGAAATCAGGTGAAAATAATAAGGCCTAAAATTATAGTCTGTTTGGGCAGAGTAGCGGCCACAAGGCTTATTAAAAAGGATATGAAAATAACCAAGGAGCACGGAGTATTTTTTGAAAAAAACGGCGTTATTATGATGGCTACCCTGCATCCTGCCGCACTTTTAAGAAATCCTAACAATAAGCCCGGTGCTTTTGAGGATTTTCAAAAGCTTAGGGATAAAATTAAAGAGGTTTGTACACACACCTACGATTAATTTAATGTTTTGTAGTATGCAAAGGGACAACACAAGGGTATGTAAAACCGCTTTGTATTGTCTCTTAGTTTTTTATAATCGGTGTTGCGGTACAGGAACATAGCGGTGATTTAAAAGGTGCAATTAAACCTAAAGTAAATTAATTTTAAAATATATTATAATACACTGTATGTACACTGTACTTATAACAAAAAATCAGAGGAAAGTAAAAAACCACTTAATAAATACGATTGTTCAAAAGTGAATAAAAAAGGAGGAATAACAATGGGTGCAGTATTGCAAACTACCGGGTTGTACAAAAAGTACGGCGACAAGGTAGTAACCGACAACATAAGCCTTACAATTAACAAAGGCGATATTTACGGCTTTGTAGGTAAAAACGGAGCCGGAAAAACCACATTTATGCGGCAGGTGCTTGGTATGGCGTTCCCAAACGGCGGTGAAATTAAGTTGTTTGACGGTATGCCTTTAGAGCAGGCAAGAAAGAAAATAGGCTCACTGATTGAAGCACCGGCAATTTACAAAAAATGTTCGGCATACGAAAATATGAAGCGCTTTGCTATTATTACAAACAGTAAAGAGGCTGAAATAAAGGGTATACTTAATTTTGTAGGCTTGGGTAATACAGGCAGTAAGCCGGCAGGCCAGTTTTCGCTTGGTATGCGTCAGCGTTTGGGTATAGCCATAGCGTTGCTGGGCAGTCCTGAACTGTTGATTTTGGACGAGCCTATAAACGGACTTGACCCTACAGGTATTATGGAAATTCGTGACCTTATAAAGAAACTAAATAAGGAACAGCACATAACCTTTATGATTTCAAGCCACTTGCTTGAAGAGCTTTCAAAAATTGCTACCTGCTACGGCTTTATTTCAGAGGGAAAGCTAATTGAAGAAGTTACAGCCGCAGATTTGGCAGAAAAATGCAGTGACCGTGTAAGAATTGTTACAGATACGGCAGACAAGGCGGCAGCTGTACTTGAAAAAACTCTTCCTAAAGAGCATATTCACATATTTAACGGAGATATATACCTTGATTCGGGTCTAAATCAAACTGCATTTATTAATAAAACCCTTGTTGAAAACGGAGTTATGGTTAAGGAAATTTATAGACATTCTATTAGTCTTGAGGACTATTTCCTAAGAAAGGTTGGTGGGTATAATGGCTAAAATGTTATCATTTGAAATGCATAAGCTCTTTAGAACAAAAAGCTTTTATATTTGGACCGCTGTTTCCGTAGCTTTAAGTTTAATATACCTGTTAATTTCATACGGTATGGTGCAGGCACTTTCAAGTGTACCGGAAATGGCAGCCATGTATCCCGGTGAAACCGGAATAATCAGTGTAATGGGTATGTTTGCAAAAAGCCCTATGGTTATGTGCCTGCTGCTTTTTGTATGCGGCTTTGTATGTACCGACTTTGAAAATAATATACTGAAAAATGTTGTTTCAAAGGGCTTTAAGCGAACCACAATATTTACGGCGAAATACATAACCTGTATATTTGCCGCACTTGTAATGACGGTGCTTAACGCTGTTTGTGTATTTGGCGTATCCACAATGCTTTTCGGAAGTGCAGGACAATTTTACAGCCTGTTTGTTCCCCAGCTTATATTGCTGATTGTAGGAATATTTGCGTTTGCGGGCTTTGACTTTATGTTTTGTGCTGTTTTTAAGAAAATTGCCCCGGCTATTGTATTGTCCATACTGGCACTTTTGGTTTTGCCTACAGGATTAAACGCGCTTAATGCTGCAATTTCCAAAAAACCGGAATGGCTTGATTTTAACGCCTTTTGGCTTGGCGGTGCAGAAAGTAACTTAGCCAATGTTAATATAACCGTAAACGGCCTTCTGGCCGCCGCAGTTTGCATTGTTGTTTATCTTGTTATTACATATGTAGTTTCAATGGCAGCTGTCAGGAAAATGGAAGTTTAAAATAAGCATAATATACTTGTAAAGCAGACTGTATGCAATAGGTCAACCTTGGTGTATACGGTCTGTTTTTATGCTTTCTTAAATAAACCTTAAAAATATTCAAGGTTTATTCAAGGTATTTTTAATAAAATACAATAGATAAGCGCTGTAAGTATATTGCAGAATGCTGTTTGGGTTAAAGTACATAAATTTGCCAAACAAAATATTGCAGATTTACCAACGGTGCTGTGTGATGTTTGTTACTGTAACTGTTTTTAATGCCGTTCAGTATATAATATCAGCGTTCTTTTTAAAAAGATAAAGGAGTGACCAGAAAAAATGGTAGAGGTTAAAAACCTTGTAAAGCGTTACGGCGACAAGCTGGCTGTTAATAATGTTAGCTTTACCGTAAACGAGGGAGAAATTTTGGGCTTTCTGGGACCAAACGGTGCCGGTAAGTCAACCACAATGAATATTATAACAGGCTACCTGTCATCAACCTCAGGCACAGTTACAGTGGACGGCTGTGAAATACTTGATGACCCGAAGGGCGCAAAGTCCAAAATAGGATATTTGCCTGAAATGCCGCCGCTTTATCAGGATATGACAGTTAAAAGGTATCTTGAGTTTGTTTATGACCTGAAAAAGGTAACATTGCCTAAGCAGGAGCATTTGGCAGAGGTAGCAAAGGTAACTAAGATTACCGATGTTTACAACAGAATTATTAAAAACCTGTCAAAGGGCTACAGACAAAGAGTGGGTTTGGCTCAGGCGCTTATAGGCAACCCACCTGTAATTATTCTTGACGAGCCGTCTGTAGGACTTGACCCTAAGCAGATTATAGAAATGCGTAACCTTATAAGAGGATTAGGTAAAAAGCATACAGTTATTTTGTCCTCTCATGTATTGTCGGAAATTCAGGCTGTATGTGACCGTATTGTGGTTATTAACAACGGTCAGCTTGTTGCAGATGAAAGCACACAGGAGATTACAAGCACTGTAAAGGGCGTAAAGCGTTTACAGCTGCATATATCCGGCAGTGACGCTTCTATTATGCCGGCACTGCGTAGTGTAGAGGGTGTAACAAGAGCCAGAAAAATTTCACGCACACCTGACGGCTACGGAGAGTATGTGGTAGAATACAATGTTGACAACGATATTCGCAAGGGCGTGTTTAATGCAATGGCTAAAATAAACTGTCCTATAGTAATGATGAGAAATGCCGAAATGTCACTTGAAGACGCATTCCTAAAAATCACTAACGGCGAGGATGTTACAAGCAGAAGAGGAGGCAGAAAATAATGTCAGCAATTTATAAAAGAGAGCTAAACGCATATTTTACATCTCCTATTGCTTATGTGGTATATGCAGTTGCGGCTTTGTTTGGCGGTATGTTCTTTATGGGTACGGTTCTTACACCTGACACTACCGATATGACCTATGTTTTCCTAAATATGACCTCGGTTGTTATTATTCTTATCCCGATTTTAACAATGAGACTGTTTAGTGAAGAGAAAAACAAAAAAACGGAGCAGGGCCTTTTAACAGCACCTGTAAATTTATTCCAGATTGTTATGGGTAAATACCTGGCGGCTGTTACAGTATATGCCATTATGTTGGTGCTGTTTGTTATATACGGCATTATCATCAGCTTTTTTGCAGCACCGTCATGGATTACAATTATAAGTAACATTATCGGTCTGCTGTTGTTTGGTATGGCACTAATATCTATAGGCACTTTTGTTTCATCACTAACAGAGAGCCAAATTGTTGCCGCTATTATTTCTATAGGCGTTGGCCTGCTGATTTCTTATATGGATTCATTGGCAAGCTCAGTAAATGTTGATTTTATTAAAACAATATTGTCAGCAATTTCATTTACAACACCGTATCAGAATTTTGCGGTAGGAATTATTAAGCTGTCAGATGTTGTCTTTTTCTTAAGTGTACCTGTATTGTTTAACTTCCTAACAGTTAGGGTTCTTGAGAGAAGACGCTGGAACTAAGGAGGTGCCACAATGAGTAACGAAAAAGAAAACAAGGATTTTGATGAAATGTCAAAAGGCGTTTCAGAAAATGACATTACAGAAAATAATGTTGATACAGATAATTCAGCAAACGAAGAGGCTGTACCTGAAGAAACTGCAGCAACAGAAAATGCAGATGTACAGGACGGCGAGGAAAAAGTTGCAGACGAAAAGTCAAAAAAGAAAAAGAACGGCAAGCTAAAGGCCTTGTTTAAGAGCAGAAAAATGAGAAAGGGCGGACTTTCTGTTGCCTTTACAGCAATATTTATTGTTGCTGTTGTTGTGATTAATATGATAGTCGGTCTTATTACAGACAAGGTTCCGGCACTGTCTTTTGACCTTTCTGCACAGCAAACATACAACCTTTCACAGGATACAATAGATTTTGTTTCTGCACTTAATAAAGATGTTACCATTACCGTTTTGGCATCGCAAAGCTCATACGAGGGTGCCAACGAGTATTACCTAATGGCAAGCACACTTTTAAAGCAGTACAAAAACTACAGTGATAAAATAGAGATTGAGTATGTTGACCTAACAGCTAACCCAACATATGTAAATAATTATCCTGACGATACTCTAAAGCAGGGGGACTATATTGTTAAGTCCGGCGATAAGCACAGAGTTCTGTCTACCTCCGACCTGTTTGAGCAGGAAATGCAAAGCGACTATTCGTACCAGGTAACAGGTTTAAAGGTAGAGCCGGCTGTTACTACAGCTATTTTAAATGTTACAGCTGAAAATCAAGTTAAGGTACAGTTTATTGACGGCTTTGGCGACTACGACGCAAGCGCATTTAAAAACCTGCTTGAGCAGAACAACTACGATGTAAGCACAGTTAAAACACTGACAGAGGATATTGACAAGGACGCAGAGGCTATTGTTTTGTATGCTCCACAGGCAGACCTTGACGATACATCTGTTAAGAAAATTAAGAACTTCCTAAACAACAACGGTGCATACGGTAAGGACTTTATATATGTTTCCGGCAGCACTCAATTTGATTCTCCAAAGCTTGACGCTTTGCTGGAGGAGTGGGGTATGAAGATGGGCGACGGTGTAGTTGCTGAGATGGATTCTTCAAAGATTTACGGCAGCAGCCCATACATTTCACTTCTTGACTATGACAACACAGATTACACAAGCGGACTAAAGGACAGCACCCTGAATATTGTCGGCGGTAACATAGTGCCTGTAGAAATTACAAACAAAAACACAGCAACTAACCTGCTTGTAACATCAGCTTCGGCTAAGCTGATACCTTTTGATGCAGACAATGACTTTAACATTGAAAAGGTTGACGCTAAGCAGTACACTGCCGCCGCAGTAGGAACAAAATCCTCTGGCGATGATGTAGAGTCAAATGTAATTGTATTTGGTTCAGAGCTTATATTTAACCAGAATGCTATTAAAATGTCTACATTTAACAACGGTGCGTATATAGTTAATATGATGAACAAGGTTACAGAAAATACAGACGAAGGTATAACAATCTCCGGTAAAGACCTTACAAAGCCTAACCTGGGTATTACCTCAGACCAAATTCAGGCATGGTCTATTGTTTGTATGGGCGTGTTCCCTGTAGTAATCATTATTGCAGCAATAGTTATTTATGTTCGCAGGAGGAATAGATAATGGCAGATAATGAAAAAACTCCACAGGATAACAACATAAAAAAGGCAGAGTCAGAGGCTAAAACCTCTGACCAGGCCAATAACGAACTTGACGATGACGGGCTGTATTACGACAACACAGCCGGTACAATATTTTCAGCTGATTCAGAGGCCGAAACAGGCAGTACCAAGGCTGCTAAAAAAACAAGTAAAAAGCAGCAGAAGCAGGCTGACAGCGGTAAAACAGGAAAGAAAAAGCCCGTTATATTTATAATTGTGGCTGTAGTGGTTGTTGCTGTACTGGTAGGTGTGTTTTTCTTAGTTAAAAACAATATGCCTAGCGGCGATTCTACCGAATCTACATATCCTACAGACGAAAACGGTCAACAATATGCAACTGACCTAAAGGGAAATAAAATAGATTCATTAAAGGACAACGACGGCAACATTGTTTCTGCCGGTGTAGAGGAACTTATAAACCATGTACCTGCCGATATTAAGGATATCAAGGTAGAAAATGATAACGGCTCTTTTGAGTTGCTATCTGAAACCCCTACAGAAACATCAACGGACGAAAGCGGCAAGGAAGTAACTACCACAAAAGAAACACAGTACAGCCTAAAGGGCTATGAGGACGCTCCTCTTGCTTCCGGTATGCCTGACGCAGTGGCAAACGACGCCGCTGCCGTTACTACAACAAATATTGTTGACATAAACGGAAAGAATATTGAAGAGTATGGACTTGACAAGCCAAGAGCAACTGTTACAGTAACCTTTGCAAATAAAAACAAAAGAACAATAACAGTAGGCAGCGAAGCTCCGGACAGTGCCGGTACATACATTATGGTAGACGGTGACAAGGCTATTTATTTGGTAGCAAATGAATCTGTAGATTCATTCCTGTACAAGCCTATGGCTTTGTTAGATCCAAGTGTTACTACAGCTGCCGAAGACAGTTCTGACGGTACACCGAAAACTGTTACCATAAGCGGTACCAACTTTAAGGACACATTGGAGTTTAAGGCAAATGACGATACCACAGTAAGCACGGCACATTATAAAATGACAGCACCTGTAAGCTGTTTTGTAAATGTAGCCAATGGCTCTACAGTGTTGGAATCATTACGCTCTGTTACTGCAAATGAAGTTGTTGCCTACAAGCCAAGCAGTGACACAATGTCTAAGTATGGTTTAAGCACAAGCAATCCATACGCAAAAATAGTTGCAAAGTTTGGCGACGGTACTATTACGCTGTATTCCTCTAAGCCTAAAACAGAGAAAACCGAAGCTGCTACAGGAACTTCGGAAGACGGTTCTTCATCAACCACCGAAACAACTACGGAATATGCTTATATTTATAACCCAAGTACAAATATAATTTATAAAATTGACACAACAAAAATTCCGTGGGTAAATACTTCTTTTGAAGATATGGTATTTGAATATGTAATCAAGGCAGACGAAGCATCAATAAAAACTATTGAGGTTACAGCTGACGGAAAAACATCAAAATTCGACCTGTCTACAGAAACCAAAAAAGATAAGGATGGAAACGAGACAAAAACTACTACAGTAAAAAGCGGTAAAAACACCATAGAAACAAGTAAGTTTGATATTTTCTTCCAAAATCTTGAGTCTGCAACAGTAGCAAATGTTAAAACAAGCAACGTAAGCGGAAGTCCAGATTTAACAGTTAAAATTACTTATAACACCGACAAAGAGCCTGACACCTACACCTTCTACAAAGGCGAAACCGGCAAGTATAATTTCTCTGTTGACGGAAAAACCATTTTAGGAAGTGTGTTTGATACTTATGTAAACAAAATTATTGAAGACGCACCTAAACTGGCAAAGGGTGAGGATGTGACAGCTATATAAGACTAAGTCTGTATTGTACAATACAGTTTTTTGCCCGTTAAACAAAATACTGCCCTGGTTTGCTTGACCAAGGCAGTATTTTTATTGTAGTATAATATAAAAAGGGGGCATAGATAATGGATATAAAAACAGCAGAACAATGTGCGGAGTATATTAAGGGTAAAATTAACGGGTTTAAACCCACTGTAGGCGTTGTGTTAGGTTCGGGCTTAGGCGAGGTTTTTAGCTTGTATAAGCCGGAGGCAATAGTAGAGTACAGCGAAATACCACAGTTTCCCACCGCTACGGTAAGCGGACACAAGGGCAGGTTTTTGTTTTTTAACCTAAATGGTAAAAATGTAATGGTAATGCAGGGTAGAGTGCATTTTTATGAAGGTTACAGCATAAGCCAGGCGGTACTGCCTATAGTTGTTATGAAGATATTAGGGGTTGAAAGTCTTATTCTCACAAATGCTTCCGGGGGAATTAACCCAAGCTTTAACCCCGGCGATATTATGCTTATTATCGACCACATAAGCAGCTTTGTACCGTCACCGTTAATAGGAAAAAATAATGACGAATACGGTACACGCTTTCCGGATATGAGCAATATTTACAACAGCGAGCTTGTAGATATTATTTATGAAATAGCAGATGAAATGGATATTCATCTAAAAAAGGGCGTATATGTACAGGCAACAGGGCCAAACTACGAAACCCCTGCGGAGGTGCGTATGTTTGGAATACTTGGTGCAGACGCCGTAGGTATGAGTACTGTATGCGAGGCTACAACAGCCAACTATTTAGGTATGAACATATGCGGCTTTAGTTTGGTTACTAACAAGGCCGTTGGGCTTACGAGCGCACCCCTTAACCATGCAGAAGTAGAGCGTGTGGCAGGCATATCCGCCCAAAAGCTCAGTATTCTTATACCAAAATTAATTGCAAGGATTTAAAAATAGAGAAAGCCTGTAAAATTTATACTGCTGTGTTTATGGGCAATACTTATGTAATAATGCAAATAAGTGTTGTAGCAGTGGAATTTAGTGAAAATTATTTATCATATACAAACACCAACAGCTGTCCTTTTGGACGGCTGTTGGTGTTTGTACAGTAGCAATACACCTTGCCCAAAAAACTGTAGCTGCCTATGCGGATTGGAATCCGCCGTTTGCGTAGTGGGAATATAACCTTGTTGAAAACCATATAATATTTTAGAGATATTGACACGCCTGTGTGCTTGACCGTAAATATTTATGCAGGGCGCACATATAAATAGCAGAAATATTGGAGGTTATGCACTATGCTTACAACGCTGACTGTACTTGATTATTCAAAGGGGAAGAAAAAATATAATTTTTTTAAGCGTGACAAAACCCATTTGGAAGTGGTTGAATATAATAACATTCAGTTGGTTAATATTACATATTACAAATACCGTGATAAAATTAAGTGGCACAAGATAAAAGAACTGGCAGGCAACGAGGGCAAGTGTATATTGTGCAGTAAGGACATTGTATTTCCTCCTGAAAGCGGATTAAAAAGATATACCACAAATTTGTTAAAAGAGAGAATAACCGAAAATACGGCACTTGAGGTTATAAAACGCTGTAAAGCGCCTACCGAAAATATAAGAATCGGTTTGTATGACCCACAAGGAGAGAAAAGCGGTATAATACGAGAACTTCTAAAGTATACAGGGCAGGTGACGGTGGTTACTAACGCAACAAAAGACTATTATAAAATATATAAAGATATTATGCGTGACACAGGGGCGGTTATTATCTTAAAAAGCAATGTTAAGGCGTTTAAGGACTGTCATATTGTAATTGCCCCAAAAAGAATATCAGAAAGTCTTCCGGTTAATGATAAAACTGTTGTTTTTACATCAGAAAAACCGGCTGTATGTCAAAGCGGAATAGTATACAGCAGTTATATTGTGGCGCTAAATGAAAGCTACAAAGAAATAAAGCCCCATTCTCTAAGCGATGAATATTTTGCCCAGGCCTTGTATGACAAGGGCAGACAGCACAGACTGGGCTCTTTGCTTCCTATTCTTTGTGTGTCCGACATTGGCAACGACACTATAGAGGGTATAAGTAATTTTGTAGGTCAGTATGCCAAATTGTGTGTAGAATAATATGGCTTGTTTATAGGTGCTTTTTTAATAAAGCAAGCTTTTCAGTGTTTGTACTTTTGCAAACTATCAAAAATTTACGGGAACATTAACTGATGTTTTCCCCCTACTGACAATTTGGGTTGAAAATACAAAACTTAAAAAATTATAAGATTAAAAGCACAGTTGCAAACCTTTTTAGGGAAATGCGGCTGTGCTTTTTATTGCCTAATTAAATATTTTTACTGATACACTAAGAAATTGAATTTATAATTAACTGGTTAGTGAAGTTAAGTTTTGCTTTCACTGTAGTAAAATTTAAAAGAAAAAACGACTATCCACCGGATAGCCGCTTAAATGTTGGCGTTTTCTTATTTTCCCGGGCCGTCACCAGCCAAGTATCTTCAGCACTACTGAGCTTAACTTCTGTGTTCGGGATGGGAACAGGTGTACCCTCAGCGTCATCAACACCAACTAATTCTCTTTGCTGTCATTCGACAGCTTCATCATTATATCACCTTGTTTTTCAAAAAGCAACCCCTTTTTACAAAAAATATTAAATCTAAAAAATTATTTATAAAGTGAATTTTATAACACAGCTTGCTTAGAAAATTATATATAAAAATTGTCAGAAATTTATACAAATTTTCAATGACATACTTTTTAATTTCTGTTATAATACAGATGTACATTACTTAATAAGTTGAGAAAGGGAAGATGTTATTTATGAAAAAATATGCCTTTGGTGTTGATATTGGCGGCACAACCATAAAAATGGGACTGTTTGATACAGCAGGAGAAATGCTTGATAAATGGGAAATACCTACACGCACAGAGGAAAACGGCGTAAATATATTGTCTGACATTGCTACGCAGATAGACGCAAAGCTTATGGAGACGTCTATTTCTAAAGAAGATGTTGAGGGCGTGGGCGTAGGAGTACCGGGCCCTGTTGACGACGACGGCACAGTATTTAAGTGTGTAAACCTGGGCTGGGGTGTATTTAATGTTCAAATTGAACTTAACAGACTTACAGGTCTAAAGGTTAAGGTAGGAAATGACGCAAATGTAGCTGCACTTGGAGAAATGTGGCAGGGTGGCGGTAAAGGCTATAAAAACCTTGTAGTAGTTACCCTTGGCACCGGTGTAGGCGGCGGCGTTATTATTAATGAAAAAATTGTCAGTGGCAGCAACGGTGCAGGCGGCGAAATAGGCCATATAAATATTAATGAAAAAGAAAAAGAAGCTTGTGGCTGCGGCAATCATGGTTGTTTGGAGCAATATGCCTCTGCAACGGGTATTGTACGAACAACAAAGAACTACCTAAAGGAACACCCGGATGCAAAAACAGTTCTTAATGCAGAAAAGCTGACAGCTAAGGACATTTTTGATGCGGCCAAAAATGGTGATGAAATTGCAGACAAAATGGTGGACAAAACTGCAAAAATATTAGGCAGAGGCTTGTCACAAATTGCCTGTGTAGTAAATCCGCAGGTGTTTGTTATAGGCGGTGGAGTATCGAAGGCCGGAGCGTTCCTTATAGACAGGGTGCAGAAGTATTACAAAGAATATGCTTTTCATGCTGCACGGGAAACATATTTTAAGCTGGCCGACCTAGGTAATGACGCCGGTATGTACGGCTGCGTGCGTATGATTTTAGATTAAATAGTACTATAGCCAATTTGCTTTGCTAAACGGCAGAATTAAGCTTAACTTTAGTCAAAATTCACACTGCACCAAAAATAGTGTTAAAATAGCATAAAATTTATATCTCATTTTCTACACTTTGTGGATTTTTTATTACTTGTTTTTTTTCAAAAGCTGTTGCGGTTTTGGAAAATATGTTATATAATTACCTTACTGGAGTGTATGCTTCGGAAACCATTTACATATTATTGGAGGAGACTAAAATGACAAAGAAAATTCTTAGCGTTGTTACAACAGCTGCTGTACTTGGTACAATGGCTTGTGCAAGCGCTGTAAGTGCATCTGCTTTCTCAGGTGAAATTAAATTTGAAATTCCTGAAAACTGGGCTAACGCAAACAAGAACTTCTACGCTCACATTTGGAACGGTCTACCAGGCGGTGAAGGTTTGTACGGTTGGCAGACAAAGGACGAGAAGATGACAATAGCAGACGACAAGAAGACTGCTACTTACAATGTACCGGAGGGTGACTGGAACCTAATTATCGTTTCAGGTGACTCAGGTGTTCAGACATACGATACAGTATTTAACGCAGACTGCATCGGCGACACTTGCTATGTAATGGATGACAAGTTCGAGAACCCTGTTGACTCTAAGAAAGAGGCTTATGGTCTTGGCTGGAGAAATCACTCTGACTGCGGTCCTCATAAGGTGGTATCTTCTATTGGTAATGTTATCGGTACAGCTTTCCTACCTGGCGAATCTAACCAGACACTATATGACAACTTCGTAAAGGCTTACAACCCTCAGAATGAAGCTGACCCTAATAATGGTGTTTATAACTGGGAAGATGACGGTGCTGCTGCAACAGGTATGACTTGGGAAGAAGTAACAGCTAAGGTTGCTAAGGAGCTAGGTGTTGAGAATTCTTCAAGCGGTTCAAGCTCTGACAACTCAAGCTCAAGCAATTCAAGCTCTGACAACTCAAGCTCAAGCAATTCAAGCTCAAACAGCTCAAGTTCAAACAGCTCAAGTAACTCAAGCTCTAGCGCTTCAACAAGCTCAAACAGCTCAAGCTCAAGCAGCTCATCAACAGGTACAACACAGACAGGTGACGCAACTCCTGTAGTTGGTCTACTAGCTACACTAGTAGCTGCTCTAGGTGTTTCATTCGTTGCTTTGAAGAAAAAGGCTGAATAATCTTAGAGTATTTTAAATATTGCATACACTTTATTTAAGGGGACGGCATATGCCGCCCCCTTTTTCACATGGTGTATTTTATGATTAAAATCACTTTTAAATTGGAAACCTGAAAATTTTTACGAAATACAGTTATCAATAGCAGTACAGATTAATACAGTATATAGAATTTTATATAACGTGCTATAACAAGGGGGCTATGCATATTATGAGTGTGCAAATGAGTGTAGGATTGCATAATAAGCACAGTGTGGTCAGAAATTGTAAATAACCGTTTTGATAGTCCTTTAGACACCTTGACTAAGACACCTTGATTTTTAGCACCCTTAAAATCGCATAAAAAATAAGCACCCAACAAATAGTTGAGTGCTTATCCTGGCTGGGCTGGCGAGATTCGAACTCACGGGATGACGGAGTCAAAGTCCGTTGCCTTACCGCTTGGCGACAGCCCAATATATCAATTTTGCATAAACAACAGCTTCGCTGCAGCCGACAAACGCCGGTAAAAATAACCAAAAACCAATTTACGGCTTAATGTATGCAAAACATTTAGCTAGTAAATAACCGCA
>CADANT010000020.1 GCA_902789345.1 uncultured Ruminococcus sp. | reverse complement strand
TACAAAGTAGGCACCTGAAATCATAACAAAATAGAGAATAAACAGTCCTATAACAATCATAAACATAATCATTACGAAAATCTGCCTGTTTGCCGGCTCTAAAGAAACGCAGTAACGCACAGCACCAAGGTTGTTTCCGTTGACATCGGTTATAATTCTTGTAACCGCCATAACCGTTTCACCATTTTGTTTGCCTGTCCATGAGCCGTAGCCGTCCGGATCCTGCAAGGCTCTTTTATAGTCCTCAAGCTCAATATTTTGGTCAGGCGGAAAGCCCGTAGAGGTTACGGTAATATTGCCCTGAGTGTCAAGCACCATAAGTTCCATACTTTCCTTATCGGAAAAGTTTTCGATATATGAGCGGATATTGGTTTCAAATACGCTTGAATCGTCTGTTGTATAGTTGCCAAATACATTTGACAGCTCGTCAACTCTGCCGTTTAGAGTTTGACGAATGCCGTTGTCGTAATAATTTTGCAGTATAAGGGACAAAACGGTAATAAGCACCCCGACTATTGCTAAAATAACCCCAAAGGTGTTAATAAGCCACCGTCTGGTTATACCCTTTTTCATTTTTGCCCCTCCTTAAGAAAAAATTTATGCTTCCCATTTGTAGCCCAAGCCCCATACTGTAACAATATACTTAGGGTTAGAAGGCTCATCTTCAATTTTCATACGAAGTCTTCTAATGTTTACATCAACAATTTTATCCTCACCTACATAAGACTCGCCCCATACATGGGTAAGAATATCAAGTCTGTCAAGTGCTACACCCGGGTTTGAGAAGAAATACTCCATAATTTGGAATTCAACCTGTGTAAGGTCTATCATCTTTCCGTTTTTCAGCAGAGCACGGTTACGCAAGTTAAGCACAAACTCGCCTGATTTAAGCTCCTCTTTAAAGTTGCTTTCCTTGCTTTTCTGTGCAAGTACTACTCTTCTGTGCAAAGCGTCTACCCTTGCAACCAGCTCTGACGGAGAAAAAGGCTTTGTTACATAGTCGTCTGCGCCCAACAGTAAGCCTGTAACCTTATCCATTTCCTGTGTTTTTGCAGTAAGCATAATAATACCTATGCTGCCGTTGCGCTGCCTTAGCTCTTTGCAAACCTGGAAGCCGTCCATGCCCGGCATCATAACATCAAGTATGGCAACATCTATATTTCCGCCGTTTTCGTCGTACTTTTTCAAGGCAGTTTCACCGCAGTCTGCCTCTATTACATCGTAGCCGCCTCTTACAAGATTAATAACAACAAAATCTCTTATAGCAGCTTCATCTTCACACACCAATATTTTTTTCATACTTAATCTACTCCTATCTGTTAAATAAAATTATATCAGCTTAAAGTACTTGCTAACCTGCTGACTTGAAAGATTATACTGACCGTCTTCACTTGCACCCAGCTTGCAAGTATACACAAGGCTGTTGGACTCCTCCAGTACAGAGTAACCGTCCGATATTTTTGCGGCACTGTCGTTTTTCCAGTCTTTCTCTGAAAAAACCTTTATAGTAAGCACCGGTTGTTTTTCTATTTCTACAGCTGTAACTGTATTTTCGTCTGTGTCAGAATCCAGCTCCGGTACAGTTGCGGCCTCGGTAGGCGTTTCACTGTTGTCCTCTTTTACCACTTCTTTTATACAGTAGAATGTTGTGGTTCTGCTTGTATTGTCATTTACGGCTACAACATGGTTTTTCCAGTTGTCCGGTAAAATGAAATAGAAACCGTCAAAATAGCTGGCTATAGTCTGTATTGTCTGCTCCATTTTGCCCTTGTCTGCATCTATTTTATACCACTTGGTTATAGGGCAAGGTGTAAGCTTGTCGTCTGTAAGAGTTGGTGTAAATGGGGACGGAACTTCTATAATGCCGTCTTCATCTATATCCCTGCATACCGATGAGGTTACACGCTGGGTAACATTTGTTACTGTACCGTCATTTTGAGTAACATCAAGAGGGCTGACAAGAGATTTTTTCTGTGATGAATAGTAAATAACTTCTGTAATAAGCTCGTCTAAGCTTGAGGTGTTACCGTCAACAAAAAGTCCGTTTACACCGTCGCTTACGGTACCCTGCATAATCTGACTGTAGCTTACAACATTTGGGTTAGTTTTTATCTCTGACACTCTGGAAAATTTTCCGTTGGCGCAGCTGCTGTAAAGTCTGGCAAGAGATGTACTTTTACCGGTATCGTCCTCTGTAGCGGTTGTTAAAATAACCAAATCGCTTACGCCGTCGTTGGTAATATCCATAAAAGCCATGTCGGCATAGTTTGTATCGTCATTAACAATAACCTCAGAAACACTTCCCTCTTTATACTTGTACATAGTTACCTGACTTCCGCCTGTAAGGTAAGAGGACCAGCCTACTATTGCTTCGCTTATACCGTCACTGTCAATATCGCCGAAATAAATTCTGTCAACATCTGAATTTGCGTTACTAAAGGTACCTACAGACGCCCATTTTCCGCCTACCTTGTCCATAAACATAACATTAATGGCAGAGCTGTCTTTTTTGTTGCGGTAAAACGCCACAGCCTCGTCCTCGCCGTCGCCGTTTAAATCCTGCATAACTATTGCAGAACGGTAGTCGCCGGACTGTGGGTATTTCAGCGAGTAGTCGCCGTTTGTTGTGCTTTCCAATAAGCTTTGAATTTCTGCCTTTTCGCCTGTTGCCTTTGGCGGCTGTAAAAGGTCGTTGTCCGAAAGTCCCGAAAAGGAACACCCTGTACATGAAATTGCCAACGGTACTGAAACAATTATACCAACTATTCTTTTATAAAGCATACAGCTGCTGCTCCCTTCTCAGTTATATTTATTTATACACGGCAATGCAATACTTTATGGGAATACCCTCTGCAGAAAACATTTTCTCGTGTTCGGTTTCAATATTATATTCAACATCGCTGTTGTGTAAATCTCGTGTAATATAAGTTACCTCAAAGCCTGCTTCTTTAAAGTATTCCAGGCTCTCCTCAAAAAGACCGTCGTCGTCTGTTTTAAACCAAATTTCACTGCCCTTTTTCAAAAAAGTTTTGTAGTGGTTAAGCTGCCTTATATGTGTAAGGCGTCTTTTTTTGTGTTTTTCTCTGCCCCAAGGGTTGCAAAAGTTTATGTATATTCTTTCTATTACATCCTCCGGTGAGAAAATATCCTCTATTAACTCTATATTTTGTGCCGTAAGCAAAATATTTTCAACAGGCTGTTCGCCAAAAATTTTTACAATATTGCGCCTGCCTACAGCCAAAACCTCACTTTTTATATCTACACCTATATAATTTATATTCGGGTGGTCGTATGCAATTTTACCTATAAAGGAGCCTTTTCCGCAGCCAAGCTCCAGGTGCAGGGGCTGTTTTTTCTTAAAGCAGTCTGCCCACTTGCCACGGTTTTCCTTGGGATTGTCAATAAAAAAGTCACACGCAGCCAATTCCGGGCGTGCCCATGGCTTTCTTCTCATTCTCATAATTATTTCTCCGTTTTCAAGTATTCTATAAGCTGTGCCGACGCCAAAGCGGTTATAGCTTCCGGCTGGTCGGGCAGTACAACTATTTTTTTATTATCAAGCTCCAGTAAATACCCTGTATTACCGCCTGCCTGAAGTTTGCCTGCCTTAACATTTTTTTCGTTTAAGCCGCAAGACAGAACAGGCATAATGCCTGCACTGTCATTGCGACTTGTATCTCCAATAACAAACAAGGTGTCGTATTTATTAAGGCAGTTATTAATGCTGTCGCCGAAATTTTGCGGTGAAACAGCGGCAACTATACCGTCAATATCCACTCCCTGTGTCAAAACAGCGCCTCTAAGTGCCGTTTCACAATATCCGGTTTTGTGTGCTGTATAATAAATCAACGCAGTTTTCATAACAATTACCTCTTAGACTATTGGGTTTTGTATACAGTTTTTTATGAGTTAGGGTCTGTAACAGTAACTACACAGGAAACCTCCAGCGAGTCAATTTTTGCGTATATTGTACAGCTACCGTAATTCCTTACAGTAACCAAACCTGTGTTTGAAACAGTGGCAATATTTGTATTGCTGCTGGACCATTCCACTTTATGTGAAGCGTTGCTTGGCTCGTAGGTTGCGTCAAGCTTAAACTGCTCGTTAAGTACAGTAGATGTGTGGCTTGTAGACGAAATAGTCAGTGATGTTGCTAAAATATCATTAACTATTATCTTACAGGTGGTTTTGTGCTTATTTGAGCTTTCGGCAGTAATAGTACATTCACCCGGTGCAATTGCAGTTACCTTACCTCCGGCTGCAATGGTGGCAACATTTGCGTTAGATGATATCCACTTTATTGATTTGTTTGTGGTGTTGTCCGGAGTCCAGTAAATTTCAAGGGTATCTGTTTGACCAACCTCAAGCACCAGAGTATTGTAGTTAAACAAAATACTCTCGTCCTTAACCTTTGGCGGATCTGTAGCCGGTGGCGCCGTAGTAGCAGGCATAGTGCGGTTTTCAACCTTTTCTGTTGCCGGCTCGGTAGCCTCTACGGTGTCATGTTCCTTTAGGGTAAACATTCTTTCCTTACCCTTTAGGTTTCCTTTTCCGTCGTACCAGTCAATCTTTCCCTTTTTACTTGCAATTTTAAATGTGCTTACCTGTGGCTTTGCGGACTTGTCGTAGCCGTAGTAAACATCAGGCCACAGTGCGTCGGAGTTAGCCTTTGCCTTAGAGGTATCTACCTTTGAGCTTTCGCCTGATCTTGTTTTTCTTGCAACTACAACTGTTCTGAATTCGCTGTACTCATAAGAACAGGTTGACAGTGTAAGCAGCTGGTCATCTTCATTACAGGTTACACCTGTGTCAATAAGAGAACGCTCACGAACCAAATATACATAGTTCATAAATTCTGCGTCACTGTTAAAGTTACCTACAAGATAGTTAAAGAATTCTCCGTGTTCGTCAAGTGTGTTTGTCTTAAATACAGAAATAATTTTGTAGGTTTCGTCACCGTTTGGTGTGTCAAACTCTATTGTTGGGTGCTTCCTGTAGAAGTCCATATCAGCAGAATACAGGCCGTATCCCATTAGGTTTTGGAACATACTGCCGTCATTCATATGGTGACCATGCAGAATAACATTCTTTGAGTCTGTACCCTTACTGCTTCTGTAGTCTACAAAGATGCTGCCGTAGTCGCTGTAGTTTTTGTAAATATCTCTCTTTAGATAGTACTGTGAATCGTCATTGTCGCCCTTGTGTCTTAGTACAGGGTAGTCTATTCTGGTATCATCAATTGTAACCCAGCCTACAACCTCGCTGTTAATGCCCTTTAGTTCGTCCCAGTTAATTCTAGACTTCTTTTTCTTTACAAGGGTATTACCGTTGGCATCTGTAGTTATTTCGGTAGCAATTTCGCCGTCATTTTTAACCAAATCTCTTAGGTCGTCATACTTTTGGCTATTAAGCATTGGGTCTATAACCACATATTTAATTAAAAGCACAGCTGCAACCACAAACACCAAAATCGCCAGGTCAAGAATAATTTTTCTTAGCTTTTCCTTGCCGCTGTCGCCTTTCATAGGTATAAAGCGTTCTTTAAAGGTCAACTTTTTTTTCTTCTTTTTCTTGTCCTTTGACTTATCCTTAGGCTCCTCTTTGTCTGTGTCAACTTCCTTTGCCAACGTTTCTATAGGGTCTGCTTTTCTGCTTTGCAGTACCTGGTCATCGGAGTCAACCTTTACCCTATTACTAGGAGTATTTGCCTGAGTATTTTGTACGGCAGACTTTGCTCCCATAACCTTAAGCATTTCAGGAACAACCTCTTTCATTTCTACCATACTCATTACCGGCAGCAGAACTACCCTTACGCCGTCTATTACAAAGCTAAAGGCGTGCTTTTTGTTAGAAAGAGTAATTTCGTTTACACGCTTAAACTCGCCTGTAAAATCACCTACCAGCGCCTTCAGCTGCAGCTTTTCGGCTGTGTCTTCATACGCTGACAGCGCAAAAAGAGTTTTAAAAACCACTGTGCTTCTGGCGTCTGTATCGTAGCCGTCGGGAATAAGAACTAGGTCAATGTTCTCGTCCGGGTTTAAGGACTGTGACAGGCTGTTAATAATTTCGTCCTTATTTTCGTCCATTTCGGTTTTATAAGCTACTCCCAGGCCGCTGTTCTTCAACAGCACAGCTAGACCGTCTATCGATGTAGTTATCCTGCCGGAAGTGTCCATATCTCTAAGTATGTATATTTCAGCATTCATAAATCGTTCCTCCTGTTTATTGATAATTAAAATTTATTATCACCATAGCCAATTCTTGTAACCTTTAAATCAGCTAACGCATTTTCTATAAGCTCACTGCAATTAAGCTTGTCCTGTGCCTGCTGCACATACTTTAAAATTGGTCTTGTGCGTGGGTGCTTCGGAGTAAATACAGTACAGCAATCCTCGTACGGCTCTATAGAGGTTTCAAATGTTCCTATTTTTCTTGAAATAGAAACTATCTCGTCCTTGTCCATACCTATAAGAGGTCTGAATACAGGCATACTGCATACAATGTCTGTACAAGCTATGGCGTGTATGGTTTGGCTGGCAACCTGACCCAGGCTTTCACCTGTAATAAGTGCCGTACAGTCCTTATCCTCTGCTATTCGCTGGCTTATTTCCATCATAAATCTACGCATAATAATGGTGAAAAGCTCCTCAGGGCATTTGTCCTTTATCTGCTTTTGAATTTCAGTAAAAGGCACTGTGTACATTGTCATTCTGCCGGCATAGGCAGAAACAATCTCCAACAATTTGCACACCTTTTCCTCTGCTCTTTGCGATGTGTAAGGTGGGCTTGCAAAATGCACGGCTGTAAGCTCTACACCTCTTTTTGCCATCATATAAGCGGCAACAGGGCTGTCTATTCCGCCTGATATAAGTATGGCTGCCTTGCCGCCGGTACCTACAGGAATACCGCCTGCGCCCTTTATAACACCGCCGCGAATATACGCTGAAAAATCACGAATTTCTACCGTTACCGTAACCTCCGGGTTTCTTACATCTACCTTTAAATGAGGAAAATGCTCTAAAATATATCCGCCAACCTGCGCTGAAATCTGCGGTGAGGTCATAGGAAATTTTTTATCCGAGCGTCTTGCCTCTACCTTAAAGGTTTTTGCGTCTTCCAGCGTTTCTTCAAGGTATTCAACAGCCTTCTGCTGAATATCCTCTATATTTTTCTTTGCTGTACAGGCTCTTGAAAATGTAGCAATACCAAAGGTTTTACCTACAATTTCAGCAGCCAGTTCAATATCCGCATTTTCGTCCTTTGGTGAAACGGATATGGTAGACTGTGCGATTTTAATGTCAAAGCTTCCTGCTTTATGCAGTCTGTTTTTTAAGTTTTTTAAAAGAACATCTTCAAACGCTCTTTTATTCAGTCCCTTTAGGACAATTTCTCCGATTTTAATCAGAATTATTTCTTCCATACTCTATGTAAACCTTTCGTTGTAAATTACTTACTGTCTTTTCTTGCTAAGCTGTTTATTCCGTCTTTTAAGGCTTTTATCAATTCATCAATATCCGCTGTGGTGTTGTGTTTTGAAAAGCTCACCCTAACAGCAGAATCCGCTATATCCTTAGAAAGCCCCATAGCCATAAGCACATAGCTGGGCTGACCTTTGGCACAGGCCGAGCCACTTGAAACATATATCCCCTTTTCTGCCAAATAGTGAAGCATGGTTTCGCTTCTTATACCTATAACGGAAAAGTTCAAAATATACTCCAGTGCATTTTCGGGAGAATTAATAACTATGCCGTCTATATCCTCCAGCTGCTTTCGCAAATAACCGTTTAAACTCCTGATATTGTCAATATTTGTATAGTCAATTTCTCTTATAGCCGCACCAAAGCCTGCTATAGCCGGTGCCGGCTCTGTACCCGGGCGTATCTTGTGCTGCTGCATACCTCCGTACAAACGGGGAGTAATGCGAACGCCGTTTTTTATGTATAAAGCCCCTACGCCCTTTGGACCGTGAATTTTATGTGCGGTAAAGGTTATCATATCCGCCCCCAGCCTGCTGTTTTTAAACATAAGCTTTCCGTAGGCCTGTACAGCGTCAATATGAAACAGTGCGTTTGCACCGCTGCGTTTAATAACCCTTGCTATTTTGTCAACAGGCTGTACCGTGCCTGTTTCGTTGTTTACATACATAACAGAAACAAGGATTGTATCCTGCGTTACAGCCTCCTTTAAGTCTGAAATTTCTACAGCTCCATAACTGTTTACCGGCAGATAAACCACCTCAAAGCCAAGGCTTTCAAGGTACTTGCACGCCTCTATAACCGAGGAATGCTCCACAGCTGTTGTAACAATTCTTTTGCCCTGCCTTTTTCTTGAAAGTGCGGCGCCTATTACAGCTGTATTGTTAGCTTCTGTACCGCCGCTTGTAAAGAAAATTTCTCTTTCGTTTACGCCTATAGAATCGGCAGCCGCTCTTCTGGCGGCGTCAACATAGTGCTGAGCCTCAAGTCCCTTTGAATGTAAGGACGAGGGGTTTCCGTAATTATTCACAAGTGCGTCATACACTGCGTCAGCAGCAGCTTTAGACACTTTTGTTGTAGCGCTGTTGTCTAAATATATTTCCTCAGCCGTAATAATCTACTCCTTAATAAGTCTTGGTACTCAAATTACATTATACACATTTTTCGGTAATATTCCAACACAAAATGAAAATTTAACAGAATGTTTTGAAAAATTAACAAATTATACTTAAAGCTCTCTGCCGAAGGTGAATAAAATTAATTAATTAGCATAAAATCATTTTGAAAGGACTTGATATTTTGAAGGTTACTAAACAGGAATATTCTCAAATGACAAAAAAAGCCTCGCCAAACAGCAAGGTAGTAATAAACTGTGTAAAAGCCTTTTTAATAGGCGGACTTATATGCACCATAGGACAATCCCTAACTAACCTTTATATGTACTGGCAGCTTGACAAAGACACGGCACGCACTTTAACCTCTGTAACGCTTGTTTTTATAGGAGGTTTGCTTACATCAATAGGCGTATACGACAACATTGCAAAGCACGGCGGCGCAGGTACGCTTGTACCTATTACAGGCTTTGCAAATTCTATAGTTTCACCGGCTATTGAATTTAAAAGTGAGGGCTATGTGCTGGGCTTGGGCGCAAAAATGTTTGTTATAGCCGGTCCTGTGTTGGTGTACGGCATAACGGCATCGGTAATTTACGGCGGAGTATACTGGCTGCTAAAGGTAATGGGGGCAATATAAATATGGACAAGGCTAACTATGAAATTCCCATAGCATTGGCTATGGCACTGGCACAAAACCCCGAAGCCATGCAAAAATACTCCCGTATGACAAACCGTGAAAAACAGCTTGTAAGGGAAAAAGCAGGCACTATGCACAGCAGCTACGAAATGAAGCAGCTTGTAAACAGCATTGCCGAAACAGACTTTGGCAACACTTTTATGTAGTATTTAAAGAAATTTTTCTATATTGACATATATAAATTTTATGGCAGTATTTACACTATGCAGGTGCAAATACTGCCATTGATATTTAATTTTAAAATGTTATAATACTTACAATGAATTCAACCTGGAGGAATACATATGATAAGACAAATTATTAATATAGATGAAGAAAAATGCAACGGCTGCGGTGCCTGCGCAAAAGCCTGCCATGAAGGTGCTATAGGCATAGTAAACGGTAAAGCAAAGCTAATGCACGAACACTACTGTGACGGACTTGGCGACTGTTTGCCAAGCTGCCCTACAAATGCCATTACCTTTGTAAACAGAGAAGCCCCGGCGTATGACGAAGAAGCTGTAAAAGCAGCACAACAAAAAAAACAGCAGGAAAAGTCTGGCTTTGTCTGTCCCGGCACTAAGCTGAAAAATTTCAGCCGCAGCCTAAACAGCCAAAACGCACAATACAACAGTGCAGGCAATAACGGCACAAGCTGTGAAAGTCAGCTTACACAGTGGCCTGTGCAAATAAAGCTTGTTCCTGTAAACGCACCGTTCTTTGACAATGCAAGACTTCTAATAGCCGCCGACTGTACAGCCTTTTCCTACGGCAATTTTCACAACGAATTTATTAAAAACCACATCACTCTAATTGGCTGTCCTAAGCTTGACAATCAAGATTACTCAGAGAAATTAACTGAGATTATCACTCTAAACAACATTAAAAGCATAAGTGTTGTAAGAATGGAAGTTCCTTGCTGCGGCGGCATAGAGAATGCTTTAAAAACCGCATTAAAAAACAGCGGCAAGCTTATTCCGTGGCAAGTAACTGTAATTTCAACAGACGGCAGAATTTTGGACTAACACCCTACACTCTTTAAAATAATAAGCAAGGCTGTATATCTGCTTTTCCTGTTAAAAAATCGTACACTTATAAATCCACATTTTATAAATGTACGGCACAAATCATACAAAATAATTTAGAAAACACTTCGTAAAAAGCTCCCAAAGCAGGCTGTAAAACCTACTTTGGGGGCTTTTATTTTTTCTATATAATTTTTATACCGTAGACTAAGCCGCCGACTTATGCTGCCTCAACAGGGAATTTATCTATATAGCCCAAAGCATATCTTTGAACTAATATAATATCAGCTATAGTAACAACGCCGTCGCCGTTTACATCAGCAGCCTTTGCCTGTTGGTCAGTTAATGTAATATATTCCATGGCACTTCTTGCCATTAGAACTGCGTCAGCAACGGTTACCTTTTTGTCGCCGTTTACATCGCCGTATATAACTTGATCAGCCGGGATATATTTACTCCAGCTTCCGTCATGTACATACGCCTTTTTATAGTCGTCATATACTGCGCCATCTGCATATGCGGTGTAAATGGTTTTATTTCCCTGGAATGTCAGGTTATTTGTTTGGCGCTTGTCCCCTGTGTTTTCATTTTTTCCGTTACTGAATATAATATTTTCTATTCCGCCTTCAATGGTATAGCTGTAAACATTGTTACCCTCGTACTTCATTTTTACACCTGGCCACTGTGCGGTAAGAGAACCGCCCCAGCTGTAAATGTAAACCTCATTCCATTTTGTTTGTGAGTTGTCATAATAAATAACATCTCTCTTGCAGGCATTAATATCGCTTACTGCCTTTTCCAAAATTGTGTTTACCTGTGAGGTTGAAGTTGCTTTGCCAATGTCTGACTTTGCCTTTTGTGCAACAGTATTCATTTTAGCTATAACATCGCTTGAATACTCGGAGGAATATTGGTTAATTAAATTGTCTATAGTGGTAATAGCCTGTTGCTTAGCCGCTTCTAGGTCAAGCAAGCCGCTGTTCATAAATGTAATTCTGCCGTTTACAAAGTTTACAAGATAGTTAAACTGCTGGCTGTGTGTTGTACCTGCCTCAGGAACAAGCAAATTATCGCTGATGTTCCATCTTGTATAGTTCATTACAGAGGACGGCAGTGTAAGACTGTAATTATACTGCATACTTTTCAATCGTCCTGTACCCTCTGTATTACCTGTAACTATTGACATTGCCGGTACAAACTTTTCCTTCCAAACTTTTTCAACCTCTGTCATAAAGTCGTCGTGCTGACAAAGCTGTGAAAATACTGTGCGTGTACTTGAATAGCGGTAAGAATTTTTAATAAACCACTGGTTGTTGGAGGTCATAGTTACTCCGTCTTTTGTATTTTTTAGGTTACCCAAAGCAACATCAAAATCCCAGCAAGGGCTTGCGTGAACTTTTCCGTCGCCGGTTAAATCAGAATCCTTATAAAAATAACAGCTTGAAATACCACCGTCAACATTCACCGAAAACTCTTGAAGTAAATACATAACAGCCGCAGAGTGAATGTCAATATAGTCTGTATAGTATTTTCCCTTTGAGTTGTAACCGGTTGATGAATACAAAGCATCCTCCAGGTCCTGCATAAAGTCCGCAATATAATTGATCTGCTCAACAGTACAATATTCCGGGCCTTTTAAATTTACATTCTGTCCGCCCTTTGTGGTAAAGCCGCTAGGCTCGTCCATATCCATAACAAATTCCATTAGGTATCCGCCTGTTATGTCCTCAGGATTATACGGAATTTTGTACGCTTTTCTGCCGTTGGAGTTGTACTTTTGATTGCCGTACATTGCTTCAAGGTCTACCTTGCTTGTACCTGTACCCTCTGCTACTGCGTCTTCTGTTTTAGCTTCAAGGTCAGTTATATTTACAAGGTCACCGTCGCCTGCCTCTACCTTTTGGGTAAGCTGATATGTTCCCAAATATTCACCGTTTGCGTACAAATCAACAAACCTTGAATCAGGAGTATAATCCAAGCCTACTTCGTCTGCAAGGTCGTACATAAGCTTATTTCTTATCATTGAATGTTCCTGGGCATTTGCAAGCAAACACCATTTTTTGTTTTTGTCCATACCAAGCAAGGAAGCCTTTTTGCCTAACTTAATATTGTAAGGTTTTTTATTTAGACGCCATGTAGTGTTTCCCCTGCCCTTAATTGAGTCTAAAGCGTTGTCATAGGAAACATTGCCGTCATAGTCTATTACAACCATACTGCCTGATTCTGCATTTCCTTTTTGGCTGTTTATGTAATCCATACTTCCGCTTTCTGTAGTAAAGAACATAGAGCCTATGCCCTCTGCCTTTTGAACACATAGAGTGTATGACTTACCGTCTGCCTTAACATTATAGCTTTTGCCGTTTTCAAACATACTGTAGCTTTCGCCGCTGACAAGCTTAGTGCCGTCAACCGTTACATTGTCGAAATTGTGGTAAACAGTAAGACTGCTAAGATTTGCTGACGACGGTAAAAACCAGTAGTATTTTCCGTCCTTTTGATACCACTTAACAGCTTCTATGTTGTTTTTTGTAGCCGCCGAAGCGCCCTCTGCCCACAAGGCCTTTTCGCTCTGCGCCGTAACATAACTTGGTGCAGTAGTTTCTGCTGACACCGCAAAGGCACTTAAAGGCAAACAACCTGCAAGCATAAGCAAAGAAAGTATTGCCGACAAAGCGGCTGACATATTTTTCTTAAAAAATCTCATACATTATTTCTCCTTTACCAAAGATATTTGTTTGCACAGCCTTATTATAGCACAGTTTCTTTGCACTGTACCACAGGAATTTTAAGGTATATATTACCAAATATGCAATTATATTTTTAGTCGTTTTAGATACAAATATTAATTATTAGGCGAAAATAAGAGTAAAACTAGACTATTATAGGCAATTTTATTAAACTTATTAACATAAAATAAACTATTGTATATATAATTGACTTTTGGTAATTTCAATGCTAATATATTTCCAGAGGAGGTACATTTATGAAACCATCAAAATCTATAATTGTGTCACTATGGTTTGTAAGAATATTACTTTTACTTTTGGTAGTAGGAGCGTTTTTTGTTCCTTTGATAAGTAAAAGTTATAGTATGCTTGCAACCAATTCTGATGTGATTACCTTTCCTATTTCTATAGGAATTTATGCATTGGCACTGCCGATGGTGGCAACAATGGGCATACTTAACGCATTGCTTACCAACATAAAAAACGGCAATACTTTTGTAAAAAAGAATATTACCTACTTTACACTGGTGTGTATAGGTGTATTACTTATGGGAGTAATAAGCTTTTTTGTTTCTCTTGTTTCTTGGGTATTTTCATTTTTCTCGCTGGCGTTTCTTTTTTCGGGCATCATTTTGCTCGTACTGAGAAATGTTTATTCTCACGCAGTGGACATTAAAGAAGAAAATGATTTTACTATATAGAACGGGGGATGAGGGAAAATGGCAATAGTAGTAAATGTTGATGTTATGCTGGCAAAAAGGAAAATGTCATCCACAAAGCTGGCGGCAGAGGTAGGAATTACCCCCGCCAACCTGTCTATCCTAAAAACAGGCAAGGCAAGAGCGGTAAGGTTTTCTACATTAAATAAGCTTTGCAAGGCGCTGGACTGTCAACCGGGTGATATTTTGGAATATATGGCAGATCAGGAGGAAGAGTAGCACTACATATAGGAGGTATATATGGATAATAACAGCTCTCAGGGCAACCCTGTAGATAACAAACAGCCTGCCCAGGTAAACGGCCAACCGCCGCAAAACGGCTTTGGCGCTAATCCGCAAAATAACGCCAACCAACAAGTACAGGACAACTTTAGCGGTAATCCGCAAAACAACGCTAATCAACAGCCTCAGGGCAACTTTGGCGGTAATCCGCAAAGCAACGCTAACCAACAGCCTCAGGGCAACTTTAGCGGTAATCCGCAAAGCAACACTAACCAGCAACCACAAGGAAGTTTTAGCGGTAATCCGCAAAACAACGCTAACCAACAACCACAGGATAACTTTAGCGGTAATCCGCAAAACAATGCTAACCAACAACCACAGGATAACTTTAGCGGTAATCCGCAAAACAACACTAACCAGCAACCACAAGGTAACTTTAGCGGTAATCCGCAAAACAACGGGTACAACGGAGGGCAAAATTTTCCTCCGTTTAACTCCGGATATAACAGGCAGGGTTATCCGCCGTATGGTTATCAACAAAATTCATATAATTATTCCGCACAGCCTCAACAGCAGTATGGCTTTGTGGCGAAAGCTAAAAAAATATACGACAAAACCGACAAGCTCTTTGCGATATTTGCCTTTGTAATGGGCTTTTTGTTTGTAGATTTAATAGCGGCGGTATTGTTTGACTTTGGCATAGGCGCAAGCATATTTTTTATTGCCAATATGGTCGTTTCTTATTTGTATGTATGGAAAAAGAAGAACATTAAAATAGATATTGTACATAATGTAACATTTGTACTGCTGATCCTTTTCAGTCTATTCTTTACATTTTTCAGCAATGGTTTTGTACTGGCAATAGACTTTGCCTTTTTAATACCGGCACAGTGTTTTTGGATATACACTACCAACGGTGAAAACAGAGTAAAGCACGGCGGTAAGCTTACACAGCTGTTTGTAAGTGTGTTTTATTATCCGTTTGCAAACTACGGTTCTATCTTTAGCGCACTTTTCAACAAAAAGAAAGGTCAAAAGGGCGGAAACGGCAAGTGGATTATTTTAGGACTATGCATTGCACTGCCTCTTGTAGCAATAGTTTCTGCTTTGCTCCTTATGGGCGACCAAATGTTCAAGGCTATGTTCTCCTTTATATTTGACGATTTCTTTTTACATTTGCTGAAATATGTTGCTTATGCAATATTAGGTATACCTGTAGCAATGGCAATATTCAGCTGCTTGTACACAAAATATAACGAAGATAAGCTTCGTACAAAGGCACAAAACGGTATCGGTTACAGTCAAATGGCAGAAAGCTTCCATGTTGTGCCTGCCGCTTTAATGTACTCTATAGTTATTCCGCTGTGCGTAGTATACTTTATGTATCTGATTTCACAGCTGGCATATTTTGTAAGCTTTATTGCAGATAATCTTCTGCCGCAGACATTTACAATAGTAGACTATGCACGAAACGGATTTTTTGAGCTGTGCATTATAACAACAATTAATATTATAATTATAATGCTGCTTATACTGCTTACAAAAAGAAAAAACGGTGCTATGCCTATGGGACTGAGAATAATAACGGTAATAATGTGTGCATTTACACTGGTATTTGTTTGCACTGCATTGTTTAAAATGCTTATGTACATTAGCAAATACGGCTTTACAGCACTTAGAATAAACACAAGTATATTTATGCTGTTCCTGTTTGTAATGATAATACTGGTAATTGTAAAGCAGTTTTTCAGCAAGGTTAATCTTTTCTCTTTTGCGCTTGCTTTTTCTATGCTGTTTTTAATAGGCTACAATGTTTTAAATGTTGATTCTTTTATAGCGCAGGCTAACATTTCACTTTATAAGCAGGGCAAAATTGAGTGGATGGGAAATAATCTGGTAAGAAATCTTGACCCGTCTGCCTACAAATATATTGCTCCTTTTGCCGCTGACAAAGACAACGGCTTAACAAACAGTCAAAAAAGAATACTTAACTACAACCTATACAAAGCATATAAGGGTTACAACGACAGCTTTGCATCGTTTAATGTAGCTAAATACCAAGCACACAAAACACTTGAAGAATATGGCTTTAACGATGAAGACTGCTATAAACGCTATTATGACAACAATAACGACACATATAGCTCTGATTATTATTCGGATATTTACAGCTCCAGCAACGACTACAGCACAATAAGCTATAACTAACAAGCACTCCTCTGCTATACGGCAAAACACCGCATAACAGGGGAGTTTTTTATCCTGATGTTGCCCAAACAATTAGATTATTAATGTTAAATTACTGATGAACTTAACAGTTAGGATTTGAAACGGAGATATTAATATGGAAAATACAAGCCTATGGAATCAAATTAAAACAATGTTTGAAAATTCTGACAGAGATATTGCTGTGCTTGGTACATATGACAGCAACGAAGAAAAGACTGTTGAGCTTTTGGGAATATCCCCAGAGTCGGTTTTAGCTAACATAATTTTAAATACAAGCGGAGTTGTTGTTGATAATTGGGTTAGAATTTTTGGTCACACAAGCAGCAAAACAAAAGGCATAACAGGTGTAAATGCTGTTGATAATAGCGGCATACCGCAAAGAATACCCGGAATGTTAATAGTAGGTAGTGATATAGTTGGCGGTATATTTGCAATAAACCTTGGAAAATTTTCCGATAATGTGGGCACAGTGTGGTACTTTGCACCTGACAGCCTAGACTGGGAGTGCCTGGAGTTTAGATATGCAGAATTTATTGCATGGACTGCACAGGGCAATATGGACCGGTTTTATATGTCTATGAGGTGGCAAGGCTGGAGGAACATTGCAAAGGAAGTCAGCTTTAATGATGGAATACTTATTTATCCTTTTCTATGGTCAAGAGAATCCGACATTGAAAATGATAAGAAGTCCGTCGTTCCTTTTGAAGAAATATTTAAAATTAATATGGATTTCAAGAAAAAGTTTATGGCAGAATAATTAATATATACATGGGCACTGCAAAAAGCTTACGCTGTGTCTATAATGCAGGCTGTACATTTTGTTTATACTGTATGAACAAAATGAAACTTCATATATCATCTCTCTTTTTATATAATAGGGTTGTAGGAAGAATATGGTTTAAGGGCTATTCTTTAAATCATTTGTAATTGGCAAAAAGCAGAAGGAGAAGTGATAATAATGAAGATTAAAAGACTGTTTTCAATTATTCTTATGAGTGTGCTGATAATATGTGTACCAACAGGCTGTGCGGCAAACTCAAACAGCGGTTCAGCCGTGCAAAACAGCAGTACAAGTAGCACTGCACAGGATAAGGACCAAACCGCAACAGACAGCAGCTCCAAAAGTACAACCTCGGAACAAAATAAAAACGACAAGGTTTCAGGCGGAAAAACATTGGTTGTTTATTTTTCGGCAACAGGAAGTACAAAAGCAGTAGCCGAAAAAATATCCGACGCAACCAATGGAGATATTTTTGAGCTAGTACCTCAAACACCTTATACCTCCGAGGATTTAGACTGGAACAACACCGAAAGCAGAGTAACAAAGGAACACGAGGACGAATCCAAAAGAGATGTAGCACTTAATTCAACTTCTGTAGACAACTGGGACTCATACGACACAGTGTTTATCGGCTACCCTATTTGGTGGGGAATTGCCGCCTGGCCCGTAAACAGCTTTGTAAAAGAAAATGATTTCAGCGGTAAAACCGTTATTCCGTTCTGTACATCGGCGTCATCCGACATTGGTGACAGCGGCAGCCTTTTAAAAGAAATGGTGGGAACAGGCAACTGGCAAAGCGGTCAGCGCTTCGCCTCAAATGCATCGGACGATGATGTTAAAGCTTGGTTAGGACAATTAGGTTACTAATAAGATAACAGAATTAAATGCAATTAAACAATTTAATTCTGTTAGCGCAGATAGACTGCCTATGCATTACAGCGCTATTAAAACAGGATAGAAATACAGTTAGACTTAACAATAAACAAAAAATAAGAGCAGAGCATACGGGGCTTTAATTTAAACCTGTATGCTCTGCTTTTGTATGGTTATAATTACTGAATAAATTCTTACTCTGTTACAACTACAGTAAGGGTTGCCGCAGGAGCGGCGTCGGTTTCGTCCGGCAGGTAATAGTAAACATTGTAGTTGCCCGGTGTATTTATATCTACATCATTTTGAATAACAATAGCACTCTTTATGTCATTGCCGTTTTTATCAACAGCTGTAGCAATATACTTTTCAGGATTAATTGCCGTACCTGCTTTTACGGATATTGATTTTGTAGAAAGCACCACTCTGGTTTCATCAAGTGTACCGGTTACATTAACCACAATATCTCTTGACACAGAATCGGCAAAGCTGTTTTTAACAGTTAGGCGAACCTTTTGGTTGCCGGCGGCTTTCACCTGTACAGCGCTGTCAACATATAGTGCAGATGAAATGTCGTTTCCGTAGCCATCTGTTGCCACTATGCATTTTGCACTGACCATAGACTTTATGTACGAATCAATTTCGTTAATGTCGCAGGTATAGGTTGTATGCTTTACAGCTATTTTCGGTCCCTTATAATTTAACAGCTGCAAACCCCTTTTGGTTGTTTCCAGATTATAATCAGAATCGTTTATGCTGTACATAATTGATTTTTCATTATTTGAACTGTTTGTAACCGAAGCCTTTACCAATTTTGTTACATCGTTGCCCTGGGAATCAGTTGCAGACACCCCACTCATTAAATCAATATTTTTACCGTCCTTTAATATAAGTGGGTCGGTATCAAAGGTTATATTTACTGACTTAGTGGTTGTAACAACAGCTGTATTTCCCTTGTCAGACTTAAGCAAGCTGTCTGCAAATAATATTGTAAAAATTACAGCTATTATGGAGAGTACGGCAATTACAGTTACAATGGGTTTAATAACTCTATTCATTTGTTCCTCCCAAAATCTTTAGTCTTCTTCAGCGGAATTACTGTCAGTGTGAGAATCCTCTGTGGCTTGGCTGTTTTCTTCGTTACCATAGTTTCCGTATTGACCATAGCCGTAACTTCCGTAACTGCCTCCGTAGCTGCCATAGCCGCCATAGGAATTGTAGCCGTATCTGCCGTAGCCCTTTGTACTTAACACGCTGGATGCCATATTAAAGATACAACCAAGTATTTTTATTTTGCTGTAGCCAAAAAGACTTATTGAGTCTAAAATTTTGCTTACCTTTGCGTAATCCTGCCTTACTACAAATACCAATCCGCCTACATAGTCTTTCATCTCCAGTGCGTCAGAAACAATTCCCACCGGTGGAACATCAATTACTACATAGTCAAATATTTTTTCCAATGCACCTACCAAGTCCGCCAGCTGTTTACTTCCCATAAGCTCAGACGCATTGTTTACAGGAATGGTACCCGGCAGCACATACAGGCCGTTTTTCTTTGTTTTTACTATGGCGTCCTGAAGCTTACAGTCGCCTGTTATAACATCTACAATACCAAGACTGCAACTCTCCGGAATGTTTAGCTGCTGCCTAACGGTTGGGTTTCTAAGGTCACAGTCTATTATTACTGTTCTGTAGTGCTTTTTCGCAAGAGCTATGGCAAGGTTTGCCGCTACAGTGGTTTTTCCCTCATTTGTAGTTGTGCTGGCAACCATAACAGAATTTATTTTTTGGTCAGCACACAGTTTAATTATTTTATTTCTTATTGAAAATACAGATTCTTTAAACCTTGAATCTGTATGTATATCGTCAATAGTTAAGTTACCTGTTGAATGACTGCTTTTTTTCTTTACAACCTTTACAATAGAACCTAAACGCTGATTGTTCAGCAGTTTTTCAATTTCGTCAGGATGCCTTACTGTATGGTTAAGTGTTTCAAGGAAAAATACAAGTATAATACCCAACAAAGCTCCCACAACCGTGCCTATCAACGCCTTTTGTCTGTAGGATATAGGATTTATAGGGGTAGACGATGCCGACGGCGGAACAACTAAAACAAGGTCTGTTGCACCCACCACATATTCCGCAACGCTGGGGTAGTTATTAATAACAGATTTTAACACATTGTAGGCTGTTTCATAGTTTGAAGATGTTACGGTTATTGTAAAAAGGTTTGTATTTTCTACAGCTGTAGCTGTTAATGTTCCCGGTACATATGAAAGCCCCAAATCCTCTGCAACTACCTTTGTAAGAGGAGCGCTTGTTATAATGTACGGAAATGTTTTCTCTAGCTGTTGGGTAGAGGCGTTAGACGATGTGCTTGTGTATGAGGATAGCGAATCGCCCTTAGGTGTAACTGTAAATGTTGCTGTAGCAGTATACTGGGGAGAATAGGTTGCGTATGAATACATTGTAAAGCCTACACAGCATATGCCTGCCAGCACCGCTATAATATACCAGTGCTTTTTTATGCCTGTAAGAACCTTTGAAACATACTCCCCTATAGGAACATATGACTGACTGTTTTCAGGTTCAAATTTCTTATCCATCTCACTTACCTCCTTTACTCTGCCGTGCTTCCGTATTTTTCGTATCCGTATTTACCGTATTGATAGTCGGAATATACGGAACTGTTTCCTACTATCGAGACATTTTCTGCGTCGTTGTATACACAACCCATCAGCTTAACCCCGCTTGCAAGAATAATATCTATAGTGTCGTTAATACTAAGTGCGTTTGCAACATTTCTTCTTACAACAATCAGTGAAGAATCGCTTAAAGTCAGTATATCTTCAGCGTCAGAAACAAACCCTAGCGGAGGTGTGTCTATAATTATATAGTCATACTGCTCCCTGGCAACAGAAAGCAGGTAGTCCATCTTTTCGCCGGTTATAAGCTCGTTTGCCTCTTGAGTACCCTTACTGCTGCCCATAATGGTTATATTGTTTATTTCGTCATAGCTTGCAATTTCAGAAAGCCTTGCCTTTCCCCCTAGAAAGTCAATAATTGATTTACCGTTTGTAATTTTAGTTCCTAAAAACTTTGCAACAGCCGGCTTTCTAAGGTCTGCGTCTATAATCAAAACCTTGTAATCCATTTTTCCAAGTGCCAAAGCCAAGTTTACCGCAACAGTGGTTTTTCCCTCGTTTTCAAGCGAGCTTGTTACAGCGTAAACCTTGTTGTGATGTGCCTTGCTGTCAGAAACAATTTTTTGCCTTAGCTTTTTAAAGGCCTCTCTAAATTCAAAGCTTATAACAGGATTTGTTAATGAAAGGGACTTTTTTACGCCTTTAACTTTTTCTCCGACTGACAATTTCTTTTTCTGCGTAGGAATTGAGACCAGTCTTTGGGTTATAAGCTTTTTGTTTATGTCGCTTTCCTTTTTTACTGTATCCTTATAAAACGAAAACACAGATATAATTAATATTACCGCCGCTATACCTGCAAAAAAGCCTATAACCGCCAGCTTTAAAGCGTGGGGAGAATTTGTAGGGGCTGTAGGCACAACAGGCTCCTCAAGAGTTTGCAACACAATAGAAGAAACAACATTTTTAGTAAACTGAGGGTAACACTCAAGAACCGCTTTTAACAGTCTGTAGGACTTTATAGGGCTGTCAGAGGTTACTGTAAACGAAAGAATATTTGTTTCATCTACAACCGAACAGCTTAAACTGCCCGGAAATGATGTATACCCAAGCTGCTGGGCGGCAGAGTTTTGCAGCTGACTGCTGTCAAGAATATTTTTAAATACACCTGCCATTTTGTTTGTAGCAGTTAAATTATCATAGGCGCTTTCTGTATTGTTTTTACTTTGTACAAGCAATGTTGTTGAGGCCTTGTACTGTGGTGAATATAATTGCGTTGCCGCAATAAAACAGCCAATAGCAATAATTATACCGGAGAGCAAAATTATAAACCATCTTTTAGCTAAATCCTGTAATGTACTTGCAAGGTCAAAGGAATAGTTAGCGTCCTGTGCTTTTAAATTATCCTGTGAATTATTCATAAAGCCTGCCCTCCTTTTTATTCAACTAAAGTAACAGTTGACTCTAAATAAGCAATGTCGCCGCAGCTGTTAGTAACTGAAAGAGTTACCGGAAAAACTCCACGGTTAATACTGTCCTTACTTGTGTCTATACTGTCAATTCTTATTTTACTGCTTATGTCGCCGTCTATTACATCGGTTGCCTTAAAGCAGGCAAGTATGTCGGCGTACTTTCTTTCTTTTATTACAGGAACATCACTTACAGGCTTTATAACAGGCTTTTTGTAGTCGGTGTATGTAATTTCCTTGGTTACCTTTGTAACATTATTGTCAGAATCGCACACAACATATGTTATTTCACGGCGATTGCCCTTAATTATATTTGACATTTTTTCAATAATAATGTCAGTTGAAAGGTCGCCGTCCTCTTCATCATATGCAGTAACGCCCGCCAACAGCTCCTGCTGTGTGGATTTTACGCTTATTTTTGTTTTGTAGTTTTCAGAAAAGGTAATAGTAGGTATATTCTTTTTCTTGCTAATATTTGTATTGTAATAGTAAACCGCAAAAAACGAAATAAGCAGTACTGTAACTAAAACCATTGCGGTATACCTTACAGCAGTATTTTTTAAAGGTCCTTTCATTTTAAAACTCCTTACCGTGTCTTAATTTTACTTTTAAAAAAGCAGGGTCTTTGTCTAACAAAATATTTTGGGGATTTTTCTTAAACAGCATATCAGCGTATTCTTTACCGTAATGCTTTTCAACCTCTGCATATGCGTCATAAAGTATGGGCGCCCGACTGTAGCTTCTGTGACCATCGCTTGCCACAATATGAACCATACTGTGTTTTAGCAAATAATCTGCGGCTGCCTTAGGCTGTGAACCAAATTTTCCCAGAATACTGCCACGGTTTATCTGAATTATAATTCCTGCTCTGATTAAATCGTGGACTATATATGGCTCTTGTTGAACAAATGCATACCGTTCGGGGTGAGCTAACACAGGAACAATGCCGGCTTTTTGTATATTTTGAAGCACCTTAAACACATACAGCGGGCTTTCTTCAAAATTAAACTCAACAAGCAAATACCGAGAGCGGTTAAGAGTTATAGCCATACCTCGGCGTATAAGCTCCGGAATGTCATTACTGGCATATACCTCCATTCCAAGGTACAGGTTTATGTCAGGTACAAATTCTTTTGCTGCATCTTTAAGCTTTTCAAACCTGCCTGCTATGGTACTGTTCATATAATTCAAGTACCCTCCGGGGATGTTGCAGTGTGGGGTTAAAATTATATTTTTTGTCCCGCCCTTACTTGCCATTGACAGCATTTTAAGCGACATTTCAAAGCTTTCTGAACCGTCGTCAAGCCCATAAAGCGTGTGAGTGTGTATATCTGTCATTAAAATCCTCAATCCAATTATATAATCAAAATTAATTATACCATAAATACAAAATATATTAAAGAATATAAAAACACTGCTTTATAGAAAGTTATGCCTATTTTATTGTAAATTTTATGATTTTTATTTAAAAAATTATAAACCGCAACAACCGCCGCAATTTACCAAAGTTGTTATGTACAGGTAAATAGTTTTACAGGGTATTAAACTATTTACAGCATTGGGTACTATTTTATAAAACTTTCGGTTTTTACTGGGGCCAATGGCACTTTACCGCTGTACCCTGCTTTTGCAGGCTGTAAAAGATAATCATATAAAAATAGTGGTAATTCAACAGAATTAATGTTATAATTAATGTGGGCATAGCCCAAAACAACAATAATTATTTTGGGGTGAAAAAGTTGGAGCAAAATTCCGGAATACAGCTGCTTGAAAAGGCAATGAAAAGCGACAGAGTACCTCACGGTGTAGTGCTGGAAAGCGATTTTCCACAGCTAATCAAGAAATATACTGAGCTTTTGTGTCAGTGGGCTGTATGCACCGGCAATGTTAAACCCTGCGGTCACTGCGTACAGTGCGGCAAGGTATCCACAGGTAATCACCCGGATGTTTATACAGCAAAGCTTTACGGCAAAAGTCAGGTTGTAAATGTTGACGAAATACGAAACATTTGCGCTGACGCATTTGTAAAGCCAAATGAATCAAATACAAAGGTTTATATTATACCTAACGCAGACAAAATGCAGCCACAGGCGCAAAACGCTTTTTTAAAAATATTGGAGGAACCGCCGCAAAATATTTTATTTATTTTGTGCTGCACCTCTGCACAACAGCTTTTAGGAACTATACTTTCAAGAGCCACAGTGTACAGCTTAAATCAAAACAATGCCGATGAAAATATTAATAAAAGCTGTGAAACTGCCGGCGAAATAGCCGTTTCTCTTTGTAAAACAAAGGGCTACGAGCTTTTGAAAGCAACAGGCAAGCTGACTGACAGAGCCTTTGCAAAGGAAACCATAGACCAACTAATTATTATTGTGAACGAGGCAATAGTAACAAAGCTGACAGAAACCCACTGCAGTGCTGCGGCTGAGGTGTTAAGGAATAATATAGCCACCGTGGACTTGATTAAAATTATAGATATACTTAACCTTGCTAAAGCAAGGCTTAACAGCAACATTAATATGAACCTGTTTATGTCGTGGCTTTGTGCTGAATTAAGGAGGCAAAAATGACAGAGGTAATAGGAGTAAGATTTAAAGATGTGGGTAAAATATACTATTTTGACCCTAACTCGATACCGCTAAAAATAGGCGACTATGTAATAGTAGAAACCGCCAGAGGCGTAGAATGCGGACAGGTTGCAATGGCTAACAAGCAGCTTGAAGATAAGGAAATTCTTTTTCCGTTAAAGAAAATGATAAGAAAAGCAAACGAAAACGACCTTGAGTGCTTGAAGCAAAACAAAGAAAAAGAAAAAAAGGCGTTTAAAATTTGCGAAGAAAAAATTCTTCAGCACAAGTTGGATATGAAGCTTGTTGATGTGGAATACACCCTAGACAATAACAAAATACTGTTTTATTTTACAGCTGACGGCAGAGTGGATTTTCGTGCGTTGGTAAAAGATTTGGCGTCTGTTTTCCGTACAAGGATAGAGCTTAGACAAATTGGTGTGCGTGACGAGGCTAAAATGCTGGGCGGTATAGGCGTTTGTGGCAGACCGTTTTGCTGTTCGTCATTTTTAGGCGAATTTCAGCCTGTATCAATAAAAATGGCAAAAGAGCAAGGACTTTCACTAAGCCCTGTAAAAATTTCAGGAACCTGCGGCAGATTGATGTGTTGCCTAAAGTACGAACAGGACGCATATTCAGACCTACTTAGAAGAACGCCAAAGGTTGGTGCTATTGTAAACACTCCGGACGGTAAAGGAACAGTAGTGGAACAGAATCTTATTACAGGTATGCTTAAGGTAAGCCTGGACAAGTCGGAAAATGCCGCTCCGTCAACCTATACGGTTAAACAGGTTAAAATTATCAAGGATGCACAGATTCGCCTTGACAAAAATGAAATTGAACAGCTAAAGGGCTTAGAAGAGTAACGGCTCGTTTTGGTACAATATGGCCTGCTTTTTAATATTTGTAGTATATTTCATTAAAAAACAGCATACTATGGAAAATGCACATATATAAATATTACAAAATCTTTAATTTTTACAATATGTGTTGATTTTTCTGAAAGTAGTGTTAAAATAGGACTATAAAATATTTTAAGGGAGGTGTATCTTAATGGCATACAAGATTAGTGAGGATTGCATTTCTTGCGGTGCTTGTGCAGCTGAATGTCCTGCAGGCGCTATTTCTGAGGGCGACGGTAAGTACGAGATTGACGCAGATGTATGTGTAAGCTGCGGTGCTTGTGCCGGTGTCTGTCCGGTTGGCGCTCCTAACGAGGAATAATTAATGTACATAGATACATTACGGGTGCAGTTGGTGTAATATCCCTCTGCACCCGCTTGTTTTATGTGATTTTATATAGCCACAGTATTATTTAATAATTAACAACACAATATTTATTATAAACCAAATAACAGGAGAACTTATGGGTAAAAAAATATTAGCAGCTTTATTAGCACTTTGCATATGCACTGTATTCTTAGCAGGCTGCTCCGAAGAAAAAGAAGATATAGCCTCAGAGGAAAAATATGTTGTAAGCGATAGTATAATTCCCGAAGAGAAGCAAAAGAGCATAGAACATCTTATAGAGATTTGGGCATTTGCATACAAAACTCACGACCTGTTAAATTATAACGACAGCGTTGCGGAAGCTTTGGAATTTGGTGACAATTCAGAGGGGCAAAACAACAGAACTAAAAATTACTTTGACACTGTTACAGACTGCCAAATTATTAATATTGATTTTTCAGAAGCAAAGTCTATAGAAAAAAACAAATTTTCTATACCTGTGAAATACACTATAACTTTTAATGATAAATTTAAAGAGGACGGTCAACTAAAACAAGGCAAAAATACTGTAAATGCCGTTTTTACCGTAGCGGAAAACTCCGGAAGCGATTTTTATATAAGCGACATAAATTAGCCTAAAGGTTGCTTTAGGGCAACTAAACAACCATAAATATTTGTATAATTTTTCAGCAGTGTGCAGAACATATGTGTGCTTGTACACTGCTGATTTATTTTTAAATACTAAAAATAAATTGTTTAAAACAGCAGGAGAAAATGTAAAATAACTTTGCATTTTTTAGGGCTATTGTGCAATGATTCAGTACGATTGTGCTTGATGTTTTTTGAAAAAGACTTAAACTAATACTAAACACCTTTATAAAACCGCAAAAGATTTTTAGCAATTTTATGCTGAATAAATCTGCGGTTTTTAAGTGTGAAACGCATAAATACAATTACAATTTATAAATTGCCGTTTAAACGGCATTAATATAAACATAATAATTCTGATATACAGGGGATCGGGTATGAAAAAGCTAAATTTATTCAACTTGGCTTGGCCAATATTTATTGAAACAGCGCTTTTTATGCTGCTGGGCTTTATTGATGTTTTTGTCTTGAGCAAATATGACGATCTGGCGGCATCTGCGGTAAACACCGCCAATCAGGTTGTATCTATTGCCACTATTGTTTTTACCGTTATTTCAGGTGCAAGCGCTGTGCTTATTTCTCAAAATTTAGGTGCAAAAAACAACAAGCACGCCTCAAGAATTGCGGCATTGTCTATAACCTTTAGTCTGCTTTGCGGCTTGGTTGTCAGCATTCTGCTGTTATTTTTTAACAGACCTATTTTGGTATTTATAGGCGCCGAGGGCAAAATACTTGAATTTGGAAGTCAATATTTGCTTATTGTAGGCGGTTTTCTGTTTTTGCAGGCATATTTGAATGCACTGTCTGTAATAATCAGAAACCACGGTATGACACAGGTGTCTATGTATGTTACCTTGGTTATGAATATTATGAATACGGTGCTTGATGTTTTCTTTGTACTGGGACTGTGTGGCTTTCCTAAGCTGGGAGTTTTGGGAGTAGCCATTGCAACCACCTTTAGCCGTGTAGTTGGTGCTGTAATACTTACAGTTGTTGTATTTAAAAAGGTTGAAAAGCCGTCAATGTTTAAGCTGCTAAGGCCTTTTCCGAAAGAGGATATTAAAAATATGCTGAAAATCGGTATTCCGTCTGCTTTGGAGTCCTTTTTGTACAACCTGTCACAGCTGGTAGTTACGGGTATAGTCTTGACCTGCCTAAGCGATGCCGACTTGGTGGCAAAAACATATGTGCAAAACATAACAATGTTTTTCTATATATTTTCGGTTTCAATAGGTCAGGCGTCGCAAATACTTACAGGCCATTTAGTAGGTGCCAACAAGCTGGATGAAGCGTATAAACAGGGCTTTAGAGGCTACAGAAATGCTCTTATAATTACCATGGCTCTGTCCGTAGTGGGAATAATATTCCGAAGTCAGCTAATAGGCATTTTTGCCACCGATCCTACCGTAATAGAGCTTGGCTCAAATGTAATTATACTCAACATTATTTTGGAGCTTGGCAGAACAACCAATTTGGTGATTATAGCCTGCCTGCGCGGTTCGGGAGATGTTATATTCCCTACTGCCTGTGCAATATTCTCTATGTGGGTTATCAGCGCATTAGGCTCATATATATTTGCAGTGGTATTTAATATGGGAATTTACGGCTTGTGGATAGCCTTTGCGGCTGATGAATGCTTCCGTGGCTTGCTTATGATAATTCGCTGGAAAGGCGGTAAATGGCGCACCAAACGGTTTGCCGCCGCCGAAGAAACAACTGCTACAACTTAAAACACAACCATATATACAAAAAGCAACAGACTGTTTGGTTATGCCAACTATCTGTTGCTTTTATTTTTGCAGCTATTCTGTTTTTCTATGGGTACACAAAGTACCCTTTTGGATTAATAATGAATCAATAACATAAGCTATGATTAAAATTAATTATTTTCCTTTTCCAGCTCTGCTCTGTTTATAGCGTTTAGTACGCCAAACAATGAGCTGCGGTAAATATTGCTTGAAATACCTACACCGAATATGCTCTTTCCGTCAGGCGTCATAAGTTGAATATACGAAACAGCCTTTGAGTCAGAACCTGTTGAAATTGCATGCTGTTCGTAATTAATAAATTTGTAGTCACACACGCCTACGCTTGCCAAAGCTCTAAAGAAAGCGTCAATAGGGCCGTTACCCTCTCCGCAAATATTAACATCAGTTTTTTCGTCACCGTCTGTGCGAAGCAAGCCTGTAACTCTTATTTTATCGTCACCGATTTCAGTTACGGTAGGGTGGCCAACAATTTCGTACTTTCTCTTGGTGTTTATATAGTTTTCTTCAAAAATCTCCATTAGCTCGCTAGGAACAAGCTCTCTGCCCAACTCGTCACATTTTTTCTGTACCAGCTTGCTAAATTCAGGGTGCATCTGCTTAGGCATCTTATAGCCGTAGTTATTAGCCATAACAAATGCCGCACCGCCCTTACCGGACTGGGAATTAATACGAATAATCGGCTCATACTGTCTGCCAACATCGGCAGGGTCTATAGGCAAATACGGAATTTCCCAATAGTCTGTACCGGACTCCTTCATATATTCCATTCCCTTGTTAATAGCGTCCTGATGAGAGCCTGAAAAAGCTGTAAATACAAGCTCGCCAATATATGGTGTACGCTCATGTATTTTCATATTTGTACAGCGCTCATAAATTTCTTTATATTTTGGAAGATTGCTAAAGTCAAGCTTAGGGTCAACACCCTGTGTAAACATATTTAAGCCTACCGTAACAATATCCAAGTTACCTGTACGCTCGCCGTTGCCAAACAATGTGCCCTCTACCCTTTCGGCACCTGCCAAAAGTGCAAGCTCTGCAGCCGCAACACCACAGCCACGGTCGTTATGCGGGTGTACACTTATAATAGCCGCCTCTCTGTTTGGTAAATGCTTTATAAAATACTCTACCTGGTCGGCGTATGTGTTTGGTGTACACATTTCTACAGTGTTTGGCAGATTTAAAATAACAGGGTTTTCCTTTGTAGCACCCAACTCCTGCATTACCTTTGAGCATATGTCTACAGAAAAATCAACCTCTGTTCCGCTAAAGCTTTCAGGTGAATATTCAAATCTAATATTGGTGTCGCCTGTGTAAGCGTCTGTAAGCTCCTTTATCAGCTTTGCTCCTTTTACGGCAATATCGGTAATACCGGCCTTATCCTTTTTAAACACAACCTTACGCTGCAGTGTTGAGGTTGAATTGTAAAAATGAACAATTACATTTTTTGCACCCTCAATAGCCTCAAAGGTTTTTCTTATAAGATGCTCTCTGGCTTGAACCAAAACCTGTATAGTAACATCGTCAGGAATATGGTTGCCCTCAATAAGCTCTCGGCAAATTTCATACTCTGTTTCCGATGCAGACGGAAAGCCTATTTCTATTTCTTTAAATCCCATATCGCACAAAGCCTTAAAGAACTCCAGCTTTTCCTGTAAATTCATAGGGTCAATAAGGGCCTGGTTTCCATCACGCAGGTCTACACTGCACCATATAGGCGCTTTGTCTATAACATTGTCCGGCCACTGCCTATTTTTTAGGTTTATCTGCTTAAAGGGTTTATATTTTTTATAAGACTGATTCATAACCTATTTCCTCCTTAATCACAAAAAGCCCCTTTTCCCCTGCGCAAGCAAAGAAAAAGGGACGATATTACATAAAGCGTTACCGTGGTACCACCCAAATTTAAGCAATAAATTGCTCCTTAGTAAGCCTCTAACAAGGCTCTGACCTCTAACGCAGTCTTGCGTACTGCCCTACATTTCGGACAGTCAACTCCGGGATGAGCTATACACACAGGCTTAAACATTGGCTCACACCACACGCCAACTCTCTGTAGATTAAAATACTGTGTCTTATTCCCTTCACAGTTTTTCAAATATTTGTACTGTTAATAATAATTATATTCAGCTGTAGATTTTTGTCAAGTGTTTTTACCTGCTTATATTAACAAAACTTATTGAAGGCTGTTTTTCTTTGTTTCATAGATAAACACAACATTTTCTACTGTAGTGCTCCACATTCCCGAAACCTCGCCAATGCTGTTTAACACCCTGCCAAGCTCTTTTATAGGCATAGCAACATAGGTATCTTCACTGCATTTGTTTTTGCCCTCAATAATAACATCATCAACCAGCTTGTTTCCGTTTACATCAACATGGCTTACCACAATTTTAGAGTCAAAATAAACTCTTTGGTTTTTTATCCAAACCTCACCGGCAACACCGTAGCCAGGGTGATTTGCCGCCGGGTCTTGACCGAATATGCCGTCGCTGAACATAACCTGTGCTTCGTCTATGTCTACCTCATCAAAGCTCCACCAACCGTTATCACTTTCGCAGTTCATAAGCGCACCCGGCCATTGCTCTGACAGCGGCCTTGCAGAGCCGCCTCTGTCGTCATAAATATAAATATGCGGTGCAAGCCAGTTGTTATGATTGAAGTAATGCACCTTAAGAGGCTTAGCCGGCACCAGCTTGTCAATATAGGTTATTGTAGTGTCGCCGTTAATTGTACCAATAGATTTAGGGAGTCTGTCGGTATCAAGCTCGTAGCCCTGTACGGCCTCCGGCTTAACAGCATACTTGTCACCTTTTTTTACTTTCTTTATTACAGGGGCTGTTACAGGTGTTCCGTCGTCTGTTATTTGGCGCCTTTCCAAAATAAAGTTCTCACGGGCGTCCTTTTGATAAAAGTACTTTACCTCTATATCCTTATCGCCCACTACACCGTAAGGCTCACCCTCTGAGCCTACCAATGTATAATCAAACAATATCAGTTCAATAACGAAATGTCAATATGTTGCGAAGAAAATATTTCACTTCTGAAATGTAATATGCTATAATCACATCAAAGATTTTTTTTGAGAGGTGAGCAGGATGAAAGCCAAGGAAACAAGCGAGCTCCAACTTGCAGGATTAAAGATACGACACGTCCGCATCTTGCGTGAAATGACTCAAAAAGAGCTTGCAGAGAAAAGTTCAATGAGTGAGTCCGCGATCAGGAATTATGAATTAGGGAACAGATACCCTGATCAGACAGCATTTGAGAAAATCGCTAAAGCCCTGAAGGTTGATATCTCTTACCTTCAGGACGCAGATCCCTTTTCGACAGATGGCGCTTTGCAGATACTCTTTCAGCTTGAAGATCTATATGGACTTCATCCGGAAATCGTGGATGATGACATTCATCTTGTATTCGGTCCCCGTCCGGATTATGCATCTCCTAAGCCGCCTCTGGAGCCTCTTAAACTGCGTATAGGAATAGCAAAATGGCAACAAGTGCATGAAACGTTCGTTGACGGTAAAATGTCAGGATACGATTATTTTAACTGGAAAATTTCACATCCATCAATCC
>CADANT010000019.1 GCA_902789345.1 uncultured Ruminococcus sp. | reverse complement strand
AGGTTGATAGGCTGCGTGTGTAAGTGTCGTGAGGCATTGAGCTTGGCAGTACTAATAGGTCGGAAGCTTGACCATAGATCAATTGGTTTGGCTTTAAATACACAAATCATCTGTGATTCTTTATTCAGTTTTCAGGGTGCAAAAGAATATTTTGTTCTCCAGTCCGGACATATGTCTGGATTTTTTTATTTTTAGGTATTATTTTATCCACATATAAATGAATGACAATGTTATAAATATTTTGAAATTTTTGCTCTGCGTTAATAGTTGGGGTAAAACCGTAAAAAGGAAATTGATTTAAACAAGTGGCGATGGACTAGGTTGCCGCTTGTTTTTGCTGTTTGCCCATAATGGGCAGTAACTAACTGGTGGAAGTCCCACTACAGGCTTGGCAATAGGAACTGTTATCCGAGGGAAAGTGCCGTCCATCGTGAGATGGAGTATGAAGTAATCCTAAGGTACCCCTTGGTCTAATGAACAGAAATCACATATAAGGAATATGCAAAGCGGACGAGCTTGCATCACAAAGCAAAGTCCAATACTGCCCAAACTCTGCGGTGTAAATGTGGCAGATATATGAGGGAAATGTTACTGTTCTTAACTGGGGATCAAATGAATTATATTGAATTTGTTAGTCTAAAAAAATCAAGTGAAAGGGGGATAAAGTTAATATGAAAATTGATTTAAACAGTGATACAGAGACAGTTAATTGGAAATACGAAAATGTATTATATAGTTATGTAGCTGAAGGTATTATATTTGCTACAGAAAGCAATGATATTATTTACTTGGAAATATATGAAAATAAAACTTTTAGTTACAGATTTATTAACTTAAATGGTAAGGATATTCTTTGGTATGACGAAAATGAAAATTTAAAATTATTTGATAGTGATGGTAATTGTATAATTAAACATAGGTATAATGAATTGAAAACTGTAAAACTTTCTAAAGATAATATTTATCTTATGTATAAAAATAGAATATGCGTTTTGTCCAGAAAAGGAGATGAAATAGCGAAGATATTTCCGCCCTTTGGATATGTTTTTTATCGCTTTATTGACGGAGAAAAATTATCCGTTGTATGTCAAGGAAATAATAATACTGCTGATAAGTATGGAAGAAATGATTGGAAATTTCAATATGATTTTTTAAATAATATGTGGCATAGTGAATCTTTTGCTTATTGATTTTTTTATACAAGACCTTAACCGCTGTATTTACAGATAGAGGAGTTTTTATATGGAAAAAATGACATTTAATGATAAATTAAAGATAATGTGTGATATTTTTTTAAAAAAGCATAAAAAAACTTTGTTAAAATATGAACTTGTGTCTATTGAAAACAAGCTGAAAAATACTATTCCTGAACCTCTTAGAGAATTTTATTTAATGTTTGGTGAAGATTTAGATTTACTTAAATGTATGTATAATATTGCTTCTCCAAAAGAACTTAATGTTGAAAATAATGTATTGATGATAGCTAAAGAATATCAAAATGTGTGTTGTTATGGAGTAAGTCTTGATACACAAAAACCAATGTATTTTGATGATAGTAACAATATTATTAGGACTGTTAACCTAGATATTGAGGATTTTTTAATATATTTATTGGCAGTACAAAGTACACAATATTTGAATTGTATTGGTACAATAGAAGTAGGCCTTATTGAAGAGCTAAAAAAATGTTTAATTAGAATTACTAAAGATGATGGAGAAGGTGCTGTTTTTTGTAGTCGCGATGGAATAATTGCTGTTGTTGTAAAAAATAACATATTTATTTCTGCTCAAAATGATAAAGTTATGAAAAGTTTTGAGAATGAAAGTGGCTTGGATATTGATTTTTTATAAAATTATTTTAATCCTGAAACTGCAATAGCTAGTTGCAATTTGCAAAAATATTTTTGCTAACCACGAAAACCTATCATTAAAAGATACATATTGTTTGTTATCTAGAGTTTCTAATTCTTTAAAAGTTTTTTTAATATGTTAAAATCAGTGTAATTATAATAGAACATAAATAATTATATATAATTATTTATAATTTATACATAGGCTACTGTAATAGTAGTATTTACAGGCGGTATGACCACCACAATAAAATGCTTTGTTGCAGGTACGCTTGTTCTTAACGCAATTAGCTTGGTTATAATTAAAAAAAATTAAGCTTGGAGATATGCTTTATGCTGTAGATACACAACATGGAATATTTGAACATTGTAATAAAAGGGGTAAATATATGGGGAAGTTGACTTCGATTTTAATCAAACAAAACTAGCTGATAAATCATGAAAACATTATTTATTTGTAAAACGGATTTTATTATGTCAAATAAATTAGATTATAGGAGATTTTTAATATGTTATATGACATAAAAAAGACAATTGATGAAATATATATAAATAATAATACAGATATTTTTATCTTGGGTTGTAAAAAAAATATTATTTTTTTAAATGAATTAATTGATATAATTAAGAAAAATTGCTTAACTGTAAATGTTTATACTAATGATAATGAACCAGCAGTTGAAATAAGATTTATTGTAAATAAAGTTCTAGCAAAAAATATTGAAATTGAATATATAACTATATTAAATATAAATAAAATAGTTAATTATTATTATATTCAACATGAGTTTTCCTTAGAAAATCCTGATCCAGATGGAATGGATGCATATTTAGATAGTTTTAAGGAGGAAGCATATAGCAAAAAACAATTTAATACAAGTGAAATTATTTGTAATTATTTAAATCAAAAAGGATATGTAAGATTAAGCTATAATGATATGGAAGAGGTATGTTTAGGAATAAATAAATTTAAGGATAATGACAACGGTCAAATGACAGTAAAGAATGCGTTGTTTATGGACCTTTGGAATATATGTTCTAACAAAAACTAATGCGTTTAGTATGGATGTTACACATAAAAACAATATAGATTTCATTTTAATGTAAAAATGTTTGATTAGAATTGTAAAAATGATAATGTTTTTCAAAATGACGATGTTGACTCATTGAATGCAAAATTACATAAATGCAAAGCATATAATATTTTTCAAATAGGTATAACAGCAACAGCTGTATTCACCGGCGGTATGACCACCACAATAAAACGCTTTGTTGCAGGTACGCTTGTTCTTAATGCAATTAGCTTGGTTATAATTTAAAAAAATACGGTTTTGTCGGACAAAAGTAAGTACTTTAAAACAAATAATCGTGTTAAAGGTGCTCGCGTTTACAAAGAAAAAGATGGAAACTATTATTATCGTGATACTTTTCATACTGGTGAAAGTGCTCATTTGGAAGTGTTTAATAAGCAAGGCAATCACTTAGGAGAAGCAGACCCGTTGACGGGAAAAATATCACCCGTAACAGCTGATCCTTCCAAAATTTTTAAAATGAAGTAGGGTGACAATATGCAGACTATAAAAAAAGAATTAGAAGAATTATACTATCTTGAAGTGACATCCAATTATGTTGTCGTTAATGACGAGTATCATGGAATCAGCATAATGAATTTCGATTTGAATATGGTAAAAAGTATTGAATTGGAAGATGACATTGTTATAGGTTTTTCTATAAAGCATGAAGATGAGTTGTTGTTATTTTGCTATGAAAATGAATGTGCTTTTTATGTGAATTTGAAAACAGAGAACATTTGCCGTTATGATTTGAGCAATTATCCAGATACATATTTTTCACACATCTATTTTGGGAAAGATAATATAATTTATCTTTTTGCTGATGCTGGAGAATTATCTGTAAAAATAGATTTGAGTAGTGCAGATATGATTAAATTATCGCCTTTGGAACATTTTAAGCTTATCCAACAAAAGCGTTACACAGAATTTCTTGGCAAAGATATTATTTCGTATGATAATGATAATGGTTCTGCACTGATTATACAAAATGCAAATTATTGTATTTGGAATCCTGATAATCAAATCACAAAAGATATGAATATTACTGCTTTGAATCAAAAAACAGATGAGCTCCCTAGCAATCAGATTTACTGTAAAACAAGCTATTCTCAAGATGCGGTTGTTTGTATTTCTGAAAAAACAATTTTGATTACTATAAAAGAGAGAGGAAGTTTATATATTTATCCTCCTTATAAATTGTATAGATTCTTTGAAGGGAAAATAGCTGATAATAATGCAGAAATATTACTGTTTGCATTGTGTAACGATAATTCCTCTAAAGGACCTTCATTATTGATGAGATATAATGAATTTGTTTAAAATTTTGCAAGGGTTGTAAAGCAAACTGATTACAAATAGGAGATTTTGGGTATGAAATTAAATGTATATCCGGCTTTGGTAAATTTATCAAAGAAACAGCAATAGCACTTGTTGATAAAGCTTTCGAAAACGGTGATATTGCCGCATTAAATGCAAAACTACACGAAAGCAAAGCATATAATATTTTTCAAACAGGTGTAACAGCAACAGCTGTATTCACCGGCGGTATGACCACCACAATAAAACGCTTTGTTGCAGGTACGCTTGTTCTTAACGCAAGTAGCTTGGTTATAATTTAAAAAAATTAAGCTTGGATATATGGTTTATGCTGCCGATGCAGAAACATTAGTAGTATAGATTAAACCGGTTTTTGAAACATATATCAGAGAAACACCAAGTATTGTTTATTTTACAATAAATGGTGAAAATATTTCAATATATGACTACACGCATTATGTGGAAGATAAATGCTTTGTCAGAGCCGAGGTGTTGTGGGTAGGTGAGGCGTTGTGGATAGGTACAGAACCTATTAATAAAAATTGGGATGTATTTTTGTTGAACAGCTTTATCGAGAAAACTTAGTTGATAAAGCTGTTAAGTTTTATAATTTTAAGGTAGATGGATTCCATACTTATTATGTCGGGAATAATAGAATTTTGGTTTATAATGCGAATTATGTAAATCGCACACCAAAAAGGGGGTAATTAAAGGGGTAAAGAATAAAGGTGCTTCTACAACATACACAAAAAATAGAAAAGACTTTTTTCCTACCCCGATTTTTATTATAGGGCCATTTTATTATGCAAGCATATTTGTTATTGCTACTATGCATGACATTGTAACTATAGAGAATATGGTTGACAGTGATACTATGTTTACCGACAGTTCAGTGTCCCTATCAAATTTTGCGGCAAACATCGTGGTTGTAGCGGCTGCCGGGGCACTTACGGCAATAGCTACTGTAATAAGTATGTTTCCTCTTAGCCCTATTAAATAAAGCAAAACAAGGCAAATTATAGGTATTACTAAAAGTCTTAATATTGTAGCGCTCCAGGCGTATTTGTCCTTTAGTCCCTCTTTCATTTTGCTGTTGGACAGGTAGTAGCCAACAATTATCATTGGTAAAGGGGTGTTTAATCCGGCAAGATATGAAATTGGCTGCGCTATCACTGAAGGAAGCTTTATTGAGAAAATAAATAAAAGAACTGCTACTACTACGCCAAGTATTCCGGGGTTAAGCAATAGAGTTTTCTTTGAAAAATTCTCTTTACCACCCATACATACAACACCGTAGCTCCATAAAAATATATTAAATATACATACAAATGCTGCACCGTACAGCACGCCCTCTTTGCCGATAATCGCTTGTTGAAGCGGCAGCGACATAAAGCCGCAGTTTGAAAATATTGCGCCAAAACGAAGTACAGACCTTTTATTAATATTCTTTCCACGGAAAACCAAGGTAGCTACAATAATTGAAACAATGTGGACACCTATGGCGCAAAGCGCTGTTATTCCCAGATTGGTTAAAATATTGGGGTCAAAATCAACCTGATATGCGTCTATAATTACGCAGGGTGTAACAAAATATAAAACAATGTTTGTTATATGTTTGGCAGTATCTTTATTCATAAAGCCAACTAAGCCACAGATATAGCCCACGGCAATAAGAATAAATAATATAAGCACCTGACCGCCGACTGTAGTTAAGTAATCAAAAATCACATTTTACACTTACCTTTCTTATCTTATAACTAGGTAATTATATATCAAAAAGCAAATCCTTGCAATTATGTATTTATATAAGGAAATAAAAAATCAGCGATAAGATTTATTATCTTATCGCTGATTTTGCCTTTACGGGAATTATTAATTATTATTTTTTCTTTTTGTCGGATTTACCGGTTTGTGTTGACTTTGATTTATCCTTATTGCTTGCAATATCTATTTTATCGTCATCATCCTCATAGAAAACAAGTTCTTTAAGAGCAGTGCTTTCAATCGGTTGAAGAAGTGTACGATTTTTCTTCTTTTTCAAATAAAAATTTTCAAAGATAATTATTGCTGCAAATACCAATATACCTGCTGTGAACAAAATAACTGCCGGAACAAATCCCTTTGGTATGTACTTAAATTCAACCGTATGTGTGCCGGCTGTTAGGTCTATAGAAACCAAAGCGTTGTTGGCAATAGGTGTTATTTCTGTTTCTTTACCGTCAACATAGGCTGTCCAACCGCTTTCATACGGAATTGATGTGTACATTACACCGTCTTCCTTAGCTGTTATAGTACCCTTTATTGATGAAGTGTTGTTTTCTGTTACTTCAAACAATTCATCGTTAAGTGTATCATAGCCCTGCTTGTAGGTCTTTTCGTCAAACTGACAGATCCATACATTACATGTTCCTGATGTACCCTGAGCATATGGAATTTCAACCTTTATTTTGTCGCCCTTGTTATATACGCCAAGAGAAATAATATAAGGGAATCTAACCTCATAGGTTTTGGCTGCGTTAGTACCACAGGTAATTGTAATTGTATTGTTTGTACAGTTTTCACAGCTTGTATAAGCATAGATAGGTGTGTTGTCTGCCAAAACATCGTATGTAAGTGTTAATGTTCCTGCCTCGCTGGTTGCGTCACAAGAATATGATGAGTTTGAAAGTATAGATACAGGGAAGCCTGATGACAATGGGCTTGCATCAAGAGGAGTAAATATGTCCTTGTTTACCCCTGTAGACTTTCTAAACAGACTGTTTTGTGCGTCAAACGGTGATTTTATAGCGTTGCCGTTTACATCCTCTGTATAGTCAAAGCTTCTGATATCCTTCTTTGTCATAAAGCCAAGCGACAAAGGAGTAATATTTTTGTATGAACTTGCACCGCCGCTTGTTTCTAAGAATGTCCAGTTGTTTGTGTCTGCAGCTGTGGTACGGCGTGCAAGCAGATATTTAATGTCTAAGAATGAGTTAGTAAGAGGTGATGTTTCACAGTAGTAGTATCTGTTACCTGCGTCCCAACCTATCATACCCATACCGGACACAAAGTTTGTTATTGATTCGTTTACAGTAGATGAGAACAGCGACACACCATTATAACCGTATATTGTGGAATCGTTAATGGTGTAGTTTTGCTGAGTTTCCATTCTGTAGAATTTGTCTTTTTCATTTTTTTCTATATTGGTTTTTAGTGCCTGCATATATTCGTTTTGGTCAGGATAACCGTCGTGGGCTGTTACTCTTACGGTTTTTACGCCTATTATAGCACCTGCGGTTATTTCAACAAGCATAACTGCAAACAAGCCTACAGATACAGCCTGCTTTGGTATAATGTCTACCTTTCTTAACAGCAATATTGCCAAATATACTATTGTTATGGCTGTTGTTGCAATTACAGCTGTAGTGTCAAGTTCTTTTGTTGTGGCGTCAACTGTTTGTGGGCCAACATATGCAAATATTATAAATGCGGCGCCTGTTACAGCCATTATGAATATATCCCAATAGTCTACCTTGTTAATAAGCAGGAATGCACGGTACGCCATTACAATAAGTACAAAGCTTATTAAGAATGAGAATCTGTAAGGCAGCATATTTGGCAGGTGGAAGCCGTGCATAATAAAGTTTGGCAGGTCAAAAATACAGCAGTATAAGAAGAATACCAATACACTTATGCTTAGTACCTTTTCTCTTACTGTTATTTGCTTGCATCTAAAGAAAAATGCAGAAAGCAAAACGCAGATAAATCCACAGTAAATATTTGGAAGTCCCTCTTTATCTGTAGGTTTTGTAAAGGCTACAGTGTTACCCAGAATGTCTGACAGATACTGTAAAACATTGTTTTCGTACTTCCAGTCGTAAATTTCGGTTATGCCCGGTATTGTGTTGTTTACGCTGTGTGTATTTTGCAGTGCAAATACAGCCGGCAGCATAAACAATGCACCTATGCACAGGGCAAGTACCGAAAAACCGGCAATGGTAAGCAGCTTTTTGAAAAATACTTTCCAGCCCGGCTTTGAGATAACCATTATAGCTATAAAAACTATAACAGTAAAAATGCATATGAAAAATCCTATATAGTAGTTGGTAATCATTGTTAAAGCCAATGCAACCACATATGTTTTATATTTGCCGTCAACTAACAGCTTGTACGCACCAAGCACAACCAAAGGCAGCAGTGCAAAGGCGTCAAACCAAATAATGTTCCAGTAGTAACCCATTGTAAAGGCACACAGTGCAAACAGCATTGAGAAAAATACTATTGAGAAGTTGTTGCGTTTAAACACATACCTTAGGAACATTGACATAAACATTCCTGCACAGCCAATCTTTATCATTAAGGAAACAGTAAGTGCTTCTCTTAAAATCTCGGCAGGCACGAAAAACAGCAGTAGGTTTAACGGACTTGCCAGGTAGTAGGCTATAAGGGCTATGTAGTTTGTTCCAAGACCTGTTGCCCAAGACCACAGCATAGACGAGCCTTCCTGCAGCTTAGACTGAAAGTCACAGAAGAATGGGTAGTATTGCTGCCAAAAGTCAGTTACAAGTATTTGCTTGTCACCAAAAGGGTAAACTTCAAATACTGCAAATGAAATACCCATAATTAAAAAAGGTACAAAAAATGACAGTATTACATACTTTTGATCAAAGAATTTCTCTTTGAAAGATTTCTTTGAAAGGGTGTTTTCAGCAGAAATATTAATCCGCTTAGAATTATTCATTAAGTATCAGAACCTTTCTAACCAAAATAATAAGATTTGCCTTACATCGGCATACACAATTATTTTACCACTTTTGAGATATTGCGTAAATATTATTAGAGCAAAATTAACAAATTTGCCTTTATAGACAAAAATAGTTTTTTATTTTATAAATGTTAGCATATACAATAAGTATAATATAAACTGTGGTTACTCTAAACCAATTTTAAAGTATGTAGCATTTTTTTGGCCTTTATAAGAGAGTCTGTAGCCGGATATAAATATTTACTGTTGAAAATATAGGTAATTGCATTTATAATGTTAGTTAGTATAATGTTAATTAAAATGTTTGTTAGGAGGTTGAATATATGCCAATTAAGGTTAAGGCAGACTTGCCCGCTATAAAGGTACTGGAATCGGAGAATATCTTTGTCATGCCTGAAGATGTGGCGATTAAGCAGGATATAAGACCTCTGAAAATTATTATTTTAAATTTAATGCCCACAAAAATAGAAACTGAAACTCAGCTTTTGCGTCTGCTGGGTAACAGTCCGCTGCAGGTAGATGTGGAGCTTTTGCAAACAGCCACACATCGGTCAAAAAACACCTCTGCACTGCATTTAACGGAATTTTATAAAACCTTTGACGAAATTAAAAATAAACGCTATGACGGTATGATAATAACAGGGGCGCCGGTTGAGCAGTTGGCTTTTGAGGAGGTTGACTACTGGCAGGAGTTGGAAACAATTATGGAGTGGAGTAAGCGTAATGTATATTCCACTATGCATATTTGTTGGGGAGCACAGGCAGGCTTGTACTATCATTACGGCATTAAAAAGTATGACCTTGGGTACAAGCTTACAGGTATTTTCCAACATAGGGTGCTTAACCCCAACCACCCGCTAATGCGTGGCTTTGACGACAGGTTTGCACTGCCCCATTCCCGTTATACAGGTGTTATAAGAGAAGATATTAAACAGCACCCCGAACTTGAAATACTTGCTACATCCCGTATGGCAGGTGTGGCGGTTGTATGCAGTAAGGACGGCAGAAAATTTTTTGTGCTTGGTCACGGAGAATATGACAGAAACACCCTTGCTACAGAGTATTTTAGAGACTTAAACAAGGGACTGCACCCTACCATACCCCACAACTATTTTCCGGAGGACGACCCACAGGCAACACCTCCCCTTACTTGGCGAAGTAACGCAACCATGCTTTTTACCAATTGGTTGAATTATTATGTTTATCAGAAAACACCGTACGACCTTGAAGATTTAAAAAAGATGTTTGAATAATTAATAAAATAATATATTAAATTAATATCCGTACATTAGGAGGAATATACTATGACAGAAATGGAAAAAATGGGAGCAAGGGCTAAAAGTGCCGCAAGTGTGCTTGCTGTAGCCGGAAAGAAGAAAAAGACAGCACTGCTTGCTATAGCAGACGCCTTGGTTGCTAATAAAGAAAGAATAATTGAGAAAAATAATATTGATATTAAAAACGGGGAAGAAAACGGTTTAACACAGTCACTTTTAGACAGACTAAGGCTTACAGACGAAAGAATAGACGGTATGGCACAGGGAGTGCGCAAGGTAGCCGATTTTGACGACCCTGTAGGTCAGGTTATAACAGGCAGAACCGCAGAAAACGGTATGGAAATTAAAAAAATCAGAGTGCCAATGGGCGTTATAGGAATTATATTTGAAGCAAGGCCAAATGTTACCTCAGACGCTGCTGCATTGTGCCTAATGGCAGGTAATGCTGTTATTTTGCGTGGCGGTAAAGAGGCTATTAACTCAAACACCGTTATTGCCGATGTTATGAGAGAGGCCATAGAGTCTGTAGGTCTGCCTGCCGACTGCGTACAGCTTGTAAAGGATACTACAAGGCAGTCCTCTGTTGAGCTTATGTGTTTAAGCAAATATTTAGATGTGCTTATTCCTCGTGGCGGCGCAGGTTTAATTAAGGCTGTTGTTGAAAATTCAAAGGTACCTGTTATTGAAACAGGTGTGGGCAACTGCCATGCATATGTTGATAAAGACGCCGACCTTGATATGGCTGTTAATATTGTTGACAACGGCAAAACACAAAGACCGTCAGTGTGCAATGCTCTTGAAACTGTTCTTGTACACAGCAGTGTGGCAGATAAATTTTTACCAATGTTGAAAAGCAGATTGGACGAACATAATGTTGAGTTGCACGGCTGTGACAGGGCAAAAGCAATTTTAGGCGATTGTGTTATTCCGGCAGAGGAGTATGACTGGGCTAACGAATACCTTGATTATAAAATTGCCATTAAGGTTGTTGACTCTTTGGACGACGCTATTGAGCATATAAGAAAGTATTCCACAGGCCACAGTGAGGTTATTGTAACCAACAGCTACGAGGCACAGCGTAAGTTTACGGCACAGGTGGATTCTGCCGCTGTTTATGTTAACGCTTCTACAAGGTTTACCGACGGCGGAGAGTTCGGTATGGGTGCCGAAATAGGAATTTCTACACAAAAGCTGCATGCAAGAGGACCAATGGGCCTTACCGAGCTGACATCAATGAAGTATGTAATATCCGGTGACGGACAAATAAGGTAATATTTATTTACATAACAGGGCACTTATTAAAAGTGCCTTGTTGCAATTTATAAATGACGAAAATGGTGGGTAGATATGAAAACAATTACAGAAAACAGCCTTAAAGCAGAAGCTGCAAATGATAACATTAATATAGATGGTATTAACAGCCTGTTGGTACAAAAGCTGGTAGAAAAAGGAATCAAAATAGCTACAGCTGAAAGCTGTACCGGTGGGCTTATAAGCAAAAAAATAACCGAAATTTCAGGTGCGTCTGCTGTTTTTGACTGCGGTGTGTGTTCATACTCGAATGAAATTAAATCTAAAGTTTTAAAAGTAAGCAAGGCTACCCTGGACGCCGTAGGTGCTGTAAGCGAGGAAACCGCTGTAGAAATGGCGCAGGGTGTAAGAGAGCTTGCAAACAGCTATATAGGTGTGTCCACTACAGGCATAGCAGGGCCTACAGGCGGTACGCCGCAAAAACCGGTAGGCTTGGTTTATATAGGTGTGTCTACAAAGGATAAAGCCTATGCTGTAAAGGCGCTTTTGTGCGAAAATAAGGTAAACAATCGTGAAAAGGTAAGAGAATTAGCGGCGGCAGCAGCAATGTACCTTGCATATAAGGAAGTAAATAGTAATAGTATATAGCATTAATAAGCTGAAAAGTTGTGCAAAAAGTTAATGGTATAGTTTTATGTGCAAAAATAAGGCGTAAATTTTGGGAACTTGTCACATAAAATCTTTACAAATTCTATTGATAAAATTTACTCTTTATGATACACTGTAATAGTGTGATACGATGGGATTAATGAGTTTTAATAAATAATAAATCTTAAAATTGTATAAATGGAGATGAGAAATTATGTCAAGATGTGCAGGTATTCTTATGTCTATATCGTCACTGCCATCACCTTACGGCTTTGGTACTATAGGTAAGGCAGCTTACGATTTTGCCGATTTTCTAAAGGCGGCAGGTCAGAAAATATGGCAGATACTGCCTGTAGGCCCTACAAGCTACGGCGACTCACCTTACCAATCTTTTTCTACTTATGCGGGCAATCCGTATATGATAGATATTGATAAGCTGGTAGAAGAGGGCTTGCTTACTAAAAAGGACCTGGAGGGCAGAGCTTGGGGAGAAAACCCTGAAGAAGTAGACTACGCTCAGATATACGAAACAAAGTTCTTGGTACTGCGTGCTGCTTACAAGAGGTTCAGAAAATCTACACCTGAATATAAAAAGTTTGTAAAAGATAATTCTGCTTGGCTTGAAGACTACGCACTGTATATGGCTGTTAAGAAAAATAACGATATGAAAGCCTGGACAGAGTGGGAGGACGAAGATATAAAGTTTCGTAAGCCGGAGGCTATTGCTAAATATACAAAGGAGCTAAAGCCTGAAATTGATTTTTGGAAATTTGTTCAGTATATTTTCTACAAGCAATGGGCAGAATTTAGAGCATATGTAAACAGTCTTGGTATAAAGATTATGGGTGATATGCCTATATATGTTGCTATGGACAGCTCCGACACCTGGGCTAATTCAGATGTTTTCTGGCTGGATGAAGAAAAGCAGCCTGTATGCGTTGCAGGTTGTCCGCCGGACTATTTTTCTGCAACAGGTCAGTTATGGGGTAATCCGCTTTATAACTGGGAGCATCTAAAGGAAACAAATTATCAATGGTGGTTCGCTCGCATAAAGAGTGCCGCTAATTTGTTTGATATAGTAAGAATCGACCACTTCCGTGCGTTTGATTCGTATTATGCAATACCGTTCCCTGCCGAGAATGCCATTGGCGGCGAGTGGCTTGAGGGTCCGGGTATTCAGTTCTTTGAAAAGATGAGGGAAGCAATAGGAGATTTCCCTATTGTTGCCGAAGATCTTGGTTTGTTGACCCCCGGTGTTATCCAACTGCTAAAGGATTCAGGCTATCCTGGTATGAAGGTGCTTGAGTTTGCCTTTGACAGCGGCGAGGATAACGATTATTTGCCGGATCACTATACAGAAAATAGCGTTGTTTACAGCGGTACACACGACAACGACACCATTATGGGTTGGTTTGCTACTGCAAAGCCACAGGATGTTGAGTTTGCAAGAAGCTACTGTAAATTAACCGAAGAAGAAGGCTACAACTGGGGTATTATTCGCACTGCTTATGCAAGTGTTAGTAAATATGCAATTATCCAAATGCAGGACATTCTCGGACTTGGAAGCGAGGCAAGAATGAATACACCGTCTACACTTGGTGGAAACTGGGTTTGGAGAATAAAAGGCGAGGCTCTTACAGATGAGCTTGCAGCTAAACTAAAAGCTTTGGCTACAACATATAACCGACTGGAGGAAAATGACCAATGAGTGAGAACAAGATGATGAATAATCTTATCGAGATTGCAAAGAGCGAGTATTGCAAGAAGCTGGAAGAGCTTTCAGCAGGCGAGCTGCACTTTGTAGTTGGTAAGGCAATGATGGGCGACATCAGCGACAGATGGGCAGCAGCAAAGGCTAAGCACGCAAGTGAACGCAGATGCTACTACTTGTCAGCTGAATTTTTGATGGGTCGTATGATTTACAACAATATGCTTTGCATGGGCATTCTTGAAGAAATCAAGGATCTGCTTGCTTCAAAGGGTATTGACATCAATGTATTTGAGGAAATTGATGACGCTGCACTTGGTAACGGCGGTCTTGGCCGTTTGGCAGCCTGTTTCCTAGACAGTGCCGCTACACAGGATGTACCGCTTGACGGCTACGGAATCCGTTATAAGTACGGTCTGTTTAAGCAGCTTATTCAGGACGGCAGACAGGTAGAGGTTGCTGACGACTGGCAGAGATTTGACGATCCATGGTCAATCCGTCGTGAAGAAGACACAGTTCTTGTTTCATTTAAAAATCAGACAGTTAAGGCTGTTCCTTATGATATGGCTGTTATCGGCTATGGCACAGAGAACATCAATACTCTTCGCCTATGGCAGGCAGAGGCTGTTGAAGACTTCGACTTTTTGGCTTTCAACAACTGCGAGTACACTAAGTCAGTAGAGGCTAAGAATGCAGCTGAAAACATTTCTAAGGTTCTGTACCCTAACGACAACGGTTACGAGGGTAAGGTTCTAAGACTAAAGCAGCAGTATTTCTTCTGCAGTGCTTCTCTACAGAACATTATTAAGAACTACAAGGCTAAGCACGGTAACGACTTCAGCAAGTTCTCAAGCGACTATGCTATCCAGCTAAACGATACACACCCGGTTATAGCTATTCCTGAGCTTATCAGACTGCTTGAGGCTGAGGGTATCGACTTTGAGACAGCATTTGATATTGCACAAAAGACATTTAACTATACAAACCACACAGTTCTTGGCGAAGCTCTTGAGAAGTGGGATATTAACCTAATTAACGATGTAATTCCTAATGTATTCCAGTACATTCAGAGAATCCAGGAGCATATGGACCGTGACTTTGACCAAAGAAATATTCACGGCGATATGCGTAACAAGATGAGAATTATAGACGGCAACCTTGTTCACATGGCTAGACTTGCTGTTTATGTTTCAACTCATACAAACGGTGTTGCTTGGATTCATACAGAAATCCTTAAGGACGATGTATTTAAGGAGTGGTACCAGGTTTATCCTGAGCGTTTCCAGAACAAGACAAACGGTATTACACAGCGTAGATGGTTGGGCCTATGTAACCCTGAGCTTTCTAAGTTTATTACAGATAGAGTTGGCGAGGGCTGGCTAAGAGATCTTGACAAGCTAACAGCTTTGAATGACAAGATTGACGACAAGGCTATTGCTGAATTTAACGCTATTAAGGATCTAAAGAAGAAGCAGCTTTCTGATTTCATTCAGAAGCACGACAATGTTTACATTGACCCAAGCTTCATCTTTGATGTACAGGTTAAGAGACTTCACGAGTACAAGAGACAGCTAATGAACGCTATTTCTATCGTTGCTATTTACCAAAAGCTAAAGGCCGGCGAGCTTCCTAACTGGAACCCAACAGCATTTATCTTTGGTGCTAAGGCTGCTCCTGGTTATGCAAGAGCAAAGGCAATTATTAAGTATATCAACGAGATTGCTAAGCTTGTAAACAACGACCCTGATACTAAGGACAAGCTACAGGTTGTATTTGTATCTAACTACAATGTATCTTACGCTGAGAAGATTTTCCCGGCTGCTGATATTTCAGAGCAGATTTCTACAGCAGGTACAGAGGCTTCAGGTACAGGTAACATGAAGTTTATGCTAAACGGCGCTGTTACACTTGGTACTTATGACGGTGCTAATGTAGAGATTACACAAAAGGCCGGTGAAGAGAACGAGTATATCTAGAACGAGTATATCTTCGGTGCAAGAGTTGAGGAGATTGACGACCTTAAGGCTCGCAACGCTTACAATTCTGAGAAGATTTACAACGAGAACCCAATGATTAAGAGAGCTGTTGATACTCTAATCGACGGTACTTTCTCAGACGGCGGTGCACAGGGCGAGGGCAGCTTTGCTGAGCTTCACCACTCACTAATTCACGGTGCTCACTGGCATCAGCCTGACCACTACTTCATTATGCTAGACCTTCAGTCATATGTTGACAAGAAGATTGAGTGTAACCAGAACTATAGTGACAGAACTAAGTTTGCTACACAGTGCCTAAAGAATGTAGCTAATGCAGGCTACTTCTCATCAGACAGAACAATTCTACAGTATGCTGAGGAGCTATGGAAGCTTAAGTAATATAAATTAAATATTATATTGTTTCTATAAACAATTCAGGCGTATGCAGTGGTCTTTCCAATGCATACGCCTTTTTATCAGTATTAAAAACCCCATTACAAGTGTGATATTCATTCATTAAATTGTTTTAAATTTGGCATTATAAATTGCAATCATAAATAGCAATGTCAAACTGAACACTTTTTAATAAGCTGTAGATAAAGAGTAATTTTATTCCTAAATTGCAATAGAAAAGGTCAGGCAAATGTTGCCTGACCTTTTGTTATGTACATTTTTCTATATAAAGTTTGTACTAAGTAACTTCAATAATCTTAATTTTTACAAATTTTCTTGAGCAGTTAAATAATTTTCAAGAATTTCCGCTGCCTGTCTGCAAAGCTCAGGGCAAGGGCGCTTTTTATAATACTCACCGGTGCGTTTATTAGGAACAGGTGAGGTGTCCTCCATTGGTTTTAATCCTAAAAGCTCTGCGCATATTATTGAGCCGTTTTCAGCCTTAAACTCATTTAACAGGTTTTGCACCATATCATAGGTGTGAATCTTTGCGTTGGAATCCTTTGGATTTTCGTATCCGTTTATCAGGTCCGCCGCCATTATCATACCTGTTACAGTACCGCATACATTTCTTGTTTTGCCAATGCCTGCACCAAAGCCGGAGGCAACCAAAGCAGCGGTTTTCTCATCAAGCCCTGTTAGGTCACCGAACGCAAGTAAAACAGCCTGCGCACAGTTGTAGCCCTGCATAAAGTAGTCGTAGGCCTTTTGCCCTCTTTCACTCATATATAATCACCCTTAAATATAATTTACTGTTGACTTTGTGGTATAAGCTCTACCAACACCTTAACTATACGCCTTTTTTCTATTTTTGCAACAGTAAATTTTACATTTTCAAACTCTACTACAGGCCTTTCGCCCTCGGTTGGAATTTTGCCGAGCTTATCAAGAATAAGTCCGGCTATGGTGTCATATTCTTCTTCCGGCAGGTTTGTTCCCAGCAGTTGGTTTACTTCGTCAAGTCCGGCAGAGGCGTCAAATGCAAAAATTTTTTCCGTTATTTTGTGCACTTCTTCTTCCTCGTTGTCATATTCGTCTTGAATTTTGCCCATAATGGCTTCTATTAAATCTTCAAGTGAAACCAAACCGTCCGTGCCGCCGTACTCGTCTACTACAATGGCAATTTGCGTTTTGTCTGCTACCATTTCCGCAAAAAGCTCACTGCACTTTTTAGAGCTTGGTACATAAAAAACCTCTCTGGTAATGTCTGTTAATTTAAAATTTTTCGGAACATCGCAAAATACATATTTTAGCAAATCCTTTGCATACAATATACCCACAATGTTATCTGTGTCATAATGGTAAACAGGTATTCTGGAGTAGCCGGAATTTATAATTTTTTCAACTACCGATGTCAGCGGTTCAATATCCTCACAGGCTACAAAGTCGTTTCTGTGAGTCATAATCTCTCCGGCGGTGGTGTCGTCAAAGCTGAAAATATTCTCTATCATAACCTTGCAGTTATGGTCTATTAATCCTTTTTCACAACAAAGGTTTAACATATTCATAACCTCGTCTTCAGCGTCTGTAGGGGAGTCAAGGTCACCGTAGCGGAATATTCTGCTTAGTATGCTGCTGCCCTTTTTAGAATTGCTTTTATCAGGGTGGTCGTCATTCATTGTAAAAACTTCTCCTTAATTTTTGCCTAAACGGCGAATTTGTTTATACTCTATCAGTGTATAAGAAAATGCCGTAATTGTCAATTACACGGCGAAAACTATTTAAAACAATAAAAACAATCGGTGCACAAAAAAATGTACATATTTTGCGAAAAGTATTTGTGATAAATAAACTATAAAAATACGATATGTATAAATATGTAATTGATTTTACATAAAAGCGCTGTAAATAATTGTATAAATATGTAAATTTACTTGTTGCCTATTTGTGCTAGAGTATATTATATTTTACAAAAAAGTAAATAATTTTATCTTATTTTTACTTTACACTTCAAAGCAAAAGTGCTAAAATTAATCTAGGTCGAGCTATGCCTCGACATTTTTCTAAGTAGTTCTATGCCCTAGGGTATTTAATTTATAAGGAGGAAAATTTCCATGGCAAGAAAAATGAAAACTATGGATGGTAACAACGCAGCCGCTCATGTAGCCTATGCGTTTACAGATGTTGCTGCTATCTATCCTATTACACCTTCATCAGTAATGGCTGATGAGGTTGACAAATATGCCACAGCAGGCAGAAAAAATCTGTTTGGCAGAGAAGTACAGGTAACAGAAATGCAGTCAGAGGGTGGCGCAGCAGGTGCTGTTCACGGTTCACTTTCTGCCGGTGCATTAACAACAACATTTACTGCTTCGCAGGGCTTGCTGCTTATGATACCAAATATGTACAAAATGGCAGGCGAGCTGTTGCCTAGCGTAATTCATGTTTCTGCCCGTGCATTGACATCACACGCTTTGTCAATTTTCGGTGACCATTCAGATATATACGCCTGTCGTCAAACAGGTTACGCTATGCTGTGTTCTACTAACCCACAGGAGTGTATGGACCTTGCTGCCGTTGCTCATTTGTCAGCAATAAAGGGCAGAGTGCCGTTTATGCATTTCTTTGACGGTTTCAGAACTTCACACGAAATTCAAAAGGTTGCTATGTGGGACTATGAGGATCTTGCAGATATGCTTGACTGGGGCGCAGTTGACGCATACAGAAGAAGAAGCCTTAACCCTGAGCACCCTGTAACAAGAGGCACTGCACAAAACGACGATATATTCTTCCAGGCAAGAGAGGCTTGTAATGTATATTATGACGCTGTACCTGAAATTGTTGTAGAATATATGAACAAGGTAAACGAAAAGCTTGGTACAGACTATAAGCCTTTCAATTACTATGGTGCGCCTGACGCAGAAAATGTTATTGTAGCAATGGGCTCTGTAAACGACTGTACAGAAGAGGTTATTGACTACCTGACAGCTAAGGGCGAAAAGGTTGGTTTGCTAAAGGTAAGACTTTACAGACCGTTTGTAGCTGACTATATGCTAAGCCAGCTGCCGGAAACAGTTAAGAATATTACAGTTCTTGACAGAACAAAAGAGCCTGGTTCTATTGGTGAGCCTTTGTACCTTGATGTACTGGCTGCAATTAACGGTTCTAAGTTTGCAGGCGTGAATGTTTATACAGGCCGTTACGGTTTGTCATCAAAGGATACAACACCTGGTGACATTATTGCCGTTTACCGCAATATGGAATCTGACCAGCCTAAGAGAAGATTTACAATCGGCATTGTTGATGATGTTACAAATCTTTCATTGCCTGTTGTTGAAAATCCTGATACAACACCTGCCGGCACAAGCTCATGTAAATTCTGGGGACTTGGTGCTGACGGTACAGTTGGTGCTAACAAAAACTCAATTAAAATTATCGGTGACCATACAGATATGTACGCTCAGGGTTACTTTGCATATGACTCAAAGAAGTCAGGCGGTTTGACAGTATCTCACCTGCGTTTTGGTAACAAGCCAATTAAGTCAACCTACTACATCAGTAAGGCAGACTTTGTTGCCTGTCATAACCCGTCATATGTACATAAGTACGATATGGTAGACGACCTGAAAGAGGGCGGCAGCTTCCTGCTGAACTGTCCTTGGTCCGGCGAGGAGCTTGAAGAAAAGCTTCCTGCTAAAATGAAGAGAATTATTGCTCAAAAGAAGATTAATTTCTATACAATAGACGGTATCAAGATTGGTAAGGAAATCGGTCTTGGCGGCCGTATCAACACAATTTTGCAGTCAGCATTCTTTACTATTGCTAACATTATCCCTAAGGACGATGCTATTAAATATATGAAGGACGCTGCTACAAAGTCATACAGCAAGAAGGGCCAGGCTATTGTTGATATGAACCATGCAGCTATTGAGCGTGGCGCAACAGACTTTGTAAAGGTAGAAGTACCTGCAAGCTGGGCTGACGCCGAGGGCGAGCTGGAGAAGGTTGTATCAACTAACGGTAAGCCGGAGGTTTTAGAGTATGTAAATACTATTCTGCACCCTGTAAATGCTTACAAGGGTAACCAGCTTCCTGTATCTGCATTTAAAAACCACATTGACGGTACAGCTCCGCAGGGTACAGCTGCATACGAAAAGAGAGGCATTGCAGTTGATGTTCCGTCTTGGAATTCTGAGAATTGTATTCAGTGTAACTTCTGTTCATATGTATGTCCGCACGCTGCTATTCGTCCTGTTGCTATGACAGCCGACGAAGCTGCCGCAGCACCTGCCGCAACAAAGAAAGCCCCTATGATGGCTATGCCTGGTATGACATTTACAATGACAGTTTCTACACTTGACTGTACAGGTTGTGGCTCTTGTGCACAGGTTTGTCCTGGCAAGAAGGGAAACAAGGCTCTTGAGATGAAGCCGGCTGACGGTGAAATGGAGCAGCAAGAGGTATTTGCTTATGGTCTTGACCTGCCTGTTAAGCCTGATGTTGCCGCAAAGTTTAAGGAAACTACAGTTAAGGGCAGCCAGTTTAAGCAGCCATTGCTTGAATTCTCAGGTGCTTGCGCAGGTTGTGGTGAAACACCATATGCAAAGCTTGCTACACAGCTGTTTGGTGACAGAATGTTTATTGCCAACGCTACAGGCTGTTCATCAATTTGGGGTGCTTCAGCTCCGGCTACACCTTACACAGTAAACAAAGAGGGCAGAGGTCCGGCTTGGCATAACTCATTGTTTGAGGATAACGCAGAGTTCGGTTACGGTATGGTTCTAGGACAGAACGCTATTCGTGACAGACTTGCAGATTATGTAAGAGAAATTTCCGAAAAGGTAGACAAGGAAGATGTTAAATCTGCTTGTGAGGAATACCTTTCAACAATAACAAACTCAGGCGAGAACAAAATAGCTGCTCAGGCACTTATTGAGAAGCTTGAGGAAATCAGCAGCTGTGACTGCGAGGCAGGCAAGCTTGCTAAAAAGACACTTGCTGATAAAGACCAGCTTGCTAAGAAGTCTATGTGGATATTCGGCGGCGACGGCTGGGCATACGATATTGGCTTTGGCGGTTTGGACCATGTTATTGCCTCCGGTAAGGATGTAAACATTCTTGTATTTGATACAGAGGTTTATTCAAATACAGGCGGTCAGGCTTCTAAGGCTACACCTAGCGGTTCTATTGCACAGTTTGCTGCAGCAGGTAAGGCTACAAACAAAAAGGACCTTGCGGCTATTGCAATGACATACGGTAATGTATATGTAGCACAGGTTTCAATGGGTGCCGACTATAACCAGTGTATAAAGGCATTTGTTGAGGCAGAAAGCTATGATGGCCCATCAATTATTATTTGTTATGCACCTTGTATCAACCATGGTATTAAGGGTGGTATGACAATAGCTCAAATCGAAGAGAAAAAGGCTGTACAGTCAGGTTATTGGAACATCTACCGTTACAACCCTCGTTTGATTGAGCAGGGCAAGAATCCGCTTATCGTAGATTCTAAGGCTCCTACAATGAGCTATCGTGACTTTATTATGGGCGAGGTTCGTTACAATGCACTTTCTCGTGCAAACCCTGAGAGAGCAGATCTTCTGTTTAACAGAGCTGAACAGCAGGCAGCTAAAAAGCTTGCTCACCTACAGTTCTTGGCTTCTCAGACATTTGAAGATAATAAGTAATTCCTTATAAATTAACTAACACAAGGCAGATACTATCAGAAGTATCTGCCTTGTGGCATTTTAAAATATTATTTTGGAAAAGCACGGTGTCAGTTTTTAAGTGACCTTAGCATAGAATGTATAATAAAAGATTGACACTGTATTTAGCAAGATGTTATAATGTGTGTTACATAATAATAGGAGAGTGTGTATGATGAAATGTAACAAATGTGGGGGAGAATTACAGGAAAACAGTAAATTCTGCCCTAATTGTGGAGAGAGAAATGAAAGAGCCTTTCAGAATTTACAGCAAACTACGGTAGCTGATAATAACAGCGGTCAGGGAATAACCGAGGATTTAAGCAAGAAAATACAGCCAAATGAAGCAGTTACAGTACAGAACCAACAGTTGGCACAGACACAGGGCTACAACCCACAGCCAAGTGAGGCCGGCGCAGTACAAAATCAACAGCCAACACAGGCACAGGGCTATAACCCACAGCCAAGTGAAGCCGGTGCAGTACAAAACCAGCAACCAACACAGACACAGGGCTATAACCCACAGCCGAATGAGGTCGGCGCAGTACAAAACCAACAGTCGGCACAGAAAAATAATATGGGCTATGGTGACAATGCGTATCAAAATGGGGTTGGCAATCCTGCTCAGGCAGCTGCTGCGGCAGTAGCACCTGCATACAACGGTAATTTGCAAAATTATGTTAATGGCAGTGAAGGCAAGAAGAAAGGCTCCAAAATGCCGATAATTCTTGTGACTTTAGCAGTGTTGCTTGTTGCCATTGTTGCAGTGGTATGGGTGTTCTTCCCTGCAATATCAAACTTTTTCCGAGCAAATTTTTCATCTCCAAAGGATTATTACTCTTTTGTAGAAAATGAAAGCCTTGGTCAAAGCATTGACAAAGGTACATACAATATGCAATTTTCACAAACTAAGGACAAAAGCATAGACTCTGAATATACCATAAAAACCGGTGAAAAGCTGGCAGATATTGTTGAATCCTCAATGTCATCGTCAGATTCAAAGAAGGTGTCAAAGCTGCTTAAGAGCATAGACAGTGCCTCTGTAAATTATAATATGAGCAACAAAAACGGCAAGTCTTCCGGTGATATGGAGTTTAAGCTGAACGACACTTCTATAGCAACAGCAAATTTAATTCTGGATTCAGACGCACAAAAAATGTATTTCCAAGTACCGGAGCTAAGTGAAGATTATATTTGCTACGACCTTGATTCTTCGGATTACGGCAGTTATGGTTCAAACGCTTTTTCTGAATATGAAGAGCTGCCCACACCTGAACAGATTAATAAGGTGATGAAGAAATATGCAAAGCTTATGTCGGATAACATTGGTGAGGTACAAAAGAGCAGTGAAGCTCTGACTGTAGGCAGTGTTTCACAAAACTGCACACTTCTAACGGCAGACATTGACAAGAACGATTATGTAAATATGTTTACAGCTGTGCTGAAATCCGCAAAAACCGACAGCGATGTTATGGCTATTGTAAAGGCATACAGCAGCAGTTATGATAAAAAAGATTACCAAGAAAGTATAGACGATGCATTGGAACAGCTTGAAGATATTAAAAACAGCAGTTCTGCAGATACCGGTTTTACCTACAAGGTATGGGTTGACAATGTGGGTAATGTTGTAGGCAGAGCGCTTGAACAAAGTGACAGCCAGGGTGTAAGCATTAGTCTTTTAGAGCCGGAAAACGGCGATTCCTGCGGATACCTGTTTAGCTGTAACTTTGACGGCAGTACAACCTACGAGATTTCAGGCAGCGGCAAAAAAAGCTGGGGCAAGCTTACAGGTACATTTACTGTAAAAACAGATGGAAACGAAATTCTTGACCTTGCAGTTCAGGATTTTGTTTCAGACACCAACAGCACATCCGGTAAGGTTAAAATTTCCTTAGGAAGTGAATATAACAAGTCATCATACGATTTCCTAAGCAGTACAGCAAATAAACCGGAATTTAAAATGCTAAGTAATTACACAGGTGTGAAGCTAACAGGAAGTAACGGCTATGCGGTAGACGCACTGCTTTCTACCTTGTCTGTAGAGCTTGACATAAACCGCAGCGGCGCAAAAAGTGATGTAACTACAAAGGTGTTTGCCGGCAGTGATGAATTAATTACAGTTTCCTCTAAAGTTGAGGTGTCACAGGCAAAAGAGGTTAAAAACGCACCAAAGAATTACTACAATGCCGACGACAGTGAGGATATGTCAAGATGGCAGGAATCTGTTAATAATGACGAGATAATGGGTAATATTAATGAATCCGGCGTTGATATAGAAGATCTTGGCGATTCTACTTTTTACAGTATGGCACCTAGGTCATACAGTGATGATTACGACTACGGCTTATCTTATAATGGTTAAAATAATATAAAACATACAGGGGGTATCAGAAATTACTGATGCCCCTTGCTGAGTTAATAATGACAGGCAACACTTTAATTTTTAGTGTTAAACAGCGGAAAGGAATTGTCAGGTGGAAATAAAGGTTTCTAATATATGCAAGAGCTACAGAAAAAAGCAGGTGCTTAATAATGTGTCCTTTAACGCTCAAAGCGGTATGTGTATAGGAATTATTGGTGCCAACGGCAGCGGAAAATCCACACTGCTTAATATACTTAGCGGCGTTTCAAAGGCAAACAGCGGTGAGTTTTTGTGCGATAATGTAAATATGCTGAAAAACAGCAAGGTGCGAAATGCTGTTCTTGGTTATGTACCGCAGGGTACACCTCTTATAGAGGAGCTGACTGCGTATGATAATTTGCGTATGTGGTACAAAAAAGCCGACCTTAAAGCAGAGCTTCAGTCGGGGGTTTTAAATGTGCTGGGTATAAATGATTTTCTTAAAAAGCCTGTCAGCAAGCTTTCCGGCGGAATGAAAAAGCGCTTGTCTATAGGCTGTGCCGTTGCAGGCAGACCAGGAATTATTTTGCTTGACGAGCCTACAGCTGCACTTGACCTTGTGTGCAAGGAAAATATTTATGATTATTTAAGAGCGTTTAAGTCAGCAGGGGGAATTATTATAATTGCTACTCACGAAATTCAGGAAATAGAGCTTTGTGACAGCCTGTATATTTTAAAAGGAGGGTGCTTAAGCCCATTTGAATTTGACGGAAATATCCGTCGGGTAATAAGCAGCTTGTAATTATGAAAAGATTTTCAGCGTATTTTAAGCTACAGCTAAAAAGATACCTGCGGGCGTATCCGTGGGTAATAGCGGTAACATTAATACTGGTTTTGGGTGTAGCGGCAACCTTAGGTGTAGTTATAAAAAGCAATACATCGTCTGAGAGCAGTGAAAAAATAAAAATAGGTGTAGTGGGGGATTATTCCGACAGCTATTTTAAGGCAGGTATTACAGCACTGGAAAACCTTGATACTTCACGGCTTTCAATAGATTTAGTTCGGTGCAACAGTGAAGATGACGCAAAGGAAAAACTTTCAGACGATACAATAAGCGCATATGTGCTTGTACCGGAGGGGTTTGTAGAGTCTGTGCTTAACGGCGAAAACAAATCTTTAAAATATGTTATGAAAGAGAGTTCATCGTCTATTGGCGCTGTACTTTCTGCCGAGGCTGTAAAAACCGTAACCAATATGATAACAAAAACTCAAACAGGCATAACAGCCGCCGCCCAATATTGCTACGACACTAACAATACCGAAAATATGTCTGACAAAAACAAGGAAATGAATATTATGTATATTAACCTTGTTTTTTCACGGAGCAACACTGCACAGGTTGAAAACATAGGGCTAAAAGACGGGCTTAATTCAGCAAGTTATTATTTTTGCGGAATAGCTACTCTGTTTTTGCTGTTGTTCGGCATAGCCTTTTGTCCTTTGCTTGCTAAAAAAAATCTTTCCTTTAATCGGCTTTTAAGCTCTAAGGGAGCAGGCGTTACAGGTATGGTATTAGGGGAATTTCTCTCGTTTGTACTGTTTTCCGTTGCTACTGTTTTAATTGTTGCGGTTATAGTTGGAGTTTGCGGCAGCTTTGTTAATTTTGAGGATATTGGTATTGTAAATATAAATATTCAGTCAATGCTTGTTTTGTGGCTGAATGTTATACCGGCAGTTGCCGCTGTTTGTGCAATGCAGTATTTTTTATATGAAATAACCTCGGGAATTATAAGCGGAGTTTTGGTGCAGTTTGTTGCTGCGGCAGGCTTAGGCTATATTTCGGGGTGCTTTTATCCTGACTATTTTTTCCCGCAGGCAATAAGAACAGTTGCCTTTTATCTGCCGTCAGGGGCGGCTTTTAGCAGTGTAAGGTCGGCTCTGGCTTTAGGCACACCAAGCATAGGCACAGCGCTTTGTGTTGCTTATGCTGTGGTGTTTGTTATACTTGCATTGTTAATACGCAGAAGAAAATTATCACACATATAGGTGCAGCTATGAATTTTAGAAACAGTATGGTTCGTCTTTTTATGATGAACAAAAGGTTATATAAAAAGCCAGCCTTTGTAACGGCTTTGCTTTTAATTATAGTTATGACGGTTATTATTCTGTTTTCCTCTAATGACGGAGGCAGGGTGGTTTCTATTACCCTATGTGCCGAAAACAGCAACGACACCGTGGCAACCGACATAATAAAGGAATTAACATCAGAAAAAAGCGTTGTTAAATTCAGCACAGCAAGCAGTAAAGAACAGGCGTACAGTAATGTTGAAAACGGTATATCCGACGCTTGCTGGATTTTTACGGACAATACAGAAAAAGGTATGAAAGAATATGTAGAGGACGGAGGCTTTAAAAAGCCGTTTGTGCAGATTTACCAGCAGGAGGACAGTGCTTTTTTAATACTTGCAAGGGAAAAGCTGTATGCTAAGCTGTACCCTTACCTTGCATATGATTTATACTCTGACTTTATGAGCAACAATTACGGTGAGGATAACGAACAGTTAAAGGAACGCTACTACAATGCGTCCGATATAAAAGACGATATTATGGACATTTCATTTTTAAATTCCGATACCAAGGTGGAGGAAACCAATTTTCTTTTTACCCCTTTGCGTGGAGTTTTGGCTATGTTTGTAATGCTTACTTCCCTTGCCTCTGTAATGTACTTTATGAACGACAAAAAAAGAGGTGCCCTTGCCTGGATTAATCCAAACAGGCACATATTTGTTGAGGGAGAATACATAGCAGTGTCGGCAATAAACACGGCGGTGTTTGTTTTGGTGGCACTGGGAATTTCCGGAGTTTTTACATCTTTTGGCAAAGAGCTTTTGCTTATGCTTTTGTATGTAATAATGTCTATAGGCTTTAGTATTCTAATAGGCGAAATTTGCGGCAGGGTACAGGTAATCGGCTCTGTTTTGCCGGGGCTTATGCTTATAATGCTGGCTGTATGCCCTGTGTTTGTTGTACTGCCAGGCAATGCTTTGCAGTATGTTTTTCCGCCGTTTTACTACTTAAACGCTTTGTATGACAGCAGGTATATTTTGTATATGCTTATTTACATTGCGGCTGTATACGCTTTAGGCTTTGTAATTAACAGAATAAAAATCAGGAATTGGTAGCTGAAAAAACCGCATAGTGCGTACATAAAAAGGCTTTTTGAAAGGGAATGTTCCCAATCAAAAAGCCTTTTTCGTTGTGTATTATTTTGTTATATCAGTATTCCGCCGTTTACGCTCAGCACTTGGCCTGTAATGAACGATGCCTTTTCATCTGCCAAAAAGACAACCGCATTTGCTACATCAAGCGCAGTGCCCAGCCTGTTAAGGGGGGATTCTTCTTTAAGCTCTCTTAGGGTGTCATCTGAAAAGGAGGACATCATTTCGGTTTTTATTACCCCAGGCGAAACGCAGTTTACCCTTATTCCGCTTAGGCCTACTTCCTTTGCCAATGCCTTTGTTAAGCCTATTACTCCTGCCTTGGCAGCCGAGTAGTGAACCTCACAGCTTCCGCCTGTTTCTCCCCACATAGAGGCTATGTTAATTATACAGCCTGTGTGCGAATGTATCATTTTTGGAAGCACAGTGTTACAGCAGTTGTATACACCTGTAAGGTTTGTGTTTATCATATTTGACCAAATTTCCGGTGTAATATCAGTAAACAGTATTTGCTGTGCTATGCCGGCATTGTTTACAAGAACATCAATAAAGCCAAACTCCTTGTATATGCTGTCTACCATATTTTTTACTGCTGCATAGTCGCCAACATCTGCCTGGAATATTTCGGCATGGCCTCCACGGTCTATTATTTTTTGGAGCACCTTTTCTGCTTCTGCTTTGCTTTTGTTGTAGTTAATGGCAACATTAAAGCCGTTTTTTGCAAGCTGTATGGCTATTTCTGCTCCTATACCCTTAGAAGCGCCTGTTACTAACGCTGTTTTTGACATATTATTCCTTTACAAGAACCTTTACAATTTCATTTATATACATTTTGTGCCAGTCACTGCCCTCGGCGTTGTAGTTAGACTTCAGCGACTTTTCTGTCAGGTTATCCTCTGAAAGGAATTGTCCGTAAAGCTTTTTGCAAACCAGTACAAGCTTAGACTCTGCAAAGTACGGCACACCGTCAGTATGTTCAACAGTCAGCTTTGTTTCCGATACCTTGTCAATATCTCTGCCGCTTTTTGTACCGCAAAGCTTTAGCGCACTGCGGTAGCTTTCAGGTAGGAAGCAAAGGGAGAACATATCTTCGTTTTCAAGCATACCAAATGTGTAACGCTGTGGTCTTATAAAGGTAAAGGCAACAGGCTTATTCCACATAATGCCCACACCGCCCCAGCTGGCAGTCATCATATTGCACTTGCCCTCATGTTCTGCTGTTACAAGCATCCAGTCATTGCCTATCAGCTTAAACGGGTTCTCTGTAATTTCTATGGGTTTAATTTCCTTAAAGCTGCTCATAGTAAAATCTCCTTTTTAGAAATGTGTATTATAAATTATATTAATAGCTGCTGAAATTATTATAGCATTACTTAAATGAATATACAATACCTTGCGTATATGTGAATAAATATGCAAATATTTTTGAATAATGCATACTCATAAATGGCTGACAGTACAGCTAATGTCAAAAATTATGTTGAAAATGTGGAAAACTTAGAAATAAGTTTTTAAAAATGTTAAATTAAAATATATATTGCTACAAAAAATCAAGGGCTTGAATAAATATACAAATATTTCTTGATTTTTTGCATAGAGTGAGTATAATATAACTTGTAATCAATAAATAAAAACATTTTATTTAAATATACGGGAGGTCATTATCATGGCAAAGAAAAAGAAAGATGTTAAAAAAGTTGTACTGGCTTATTCAGGCGGTCTTGACACATCAATTATTATTCCTTGGCTAAAGGAAAATTATAATAATTGTGAGGTTATTGCTGTTTCCGGCGATGTTGGTCAGGGTACAGAGCTTGACGGTCTTGAGGAAAAGGCTATTGCAACAGGCGCTTCAAAGCTATACATTGAAGACCTTAACAAAGAGTTTGTAGAGGACTACATATTCCCTACAATCAAAGCAGGTGCTGTTTACGAGGGTAAGTATCTGTTGGGTACATCTTTTGCAAGACCTATTATTGCTAAAAGACTTGTAGAAATTGCTAAGGCAGAGGGTGCTGACGCTATTTGCCACGGCTGTACAGGTAAGGGTAACGACCAGGTTCGTTTTGAGCTTGCTATTAAAGCTTATGCACCGGATATGACAATTATTGCACCATGGAGAACATGGGAGTTTAAGTCAAGAGAAGAGGAAATTGCTTATGCTGAGGCTAAAAAGATTCCTCTAAAGATTAACAGAGAAACAAATTACTCAAAGGATAAGAACCTATGGCACTTGTCACACGAGGGACTAGACCTTGAGGATCCGGCTAACGAGCCAATGTATAACAAAGAGGGCTTTTTGGAGCTTGGCGTTTCACCTGAGCAGGCACCTGACAAGCCAACATATGTAACAATTTCATTTGAAAAGGGTATTCCGGTAGCTATTGACGGCGAAAAGATGGACGGCGTTTCAATTATTAAAAAGCTGAACAAGCTTGGCGGCGAAAACGGCATTGGTATAACCGATATTGTTGAAAACAGACTTGTTGGTATGAAGGCTAGAGGCGTATACGAAACACCGGGCGGTACAATTCTATATACAGCACACGCAAAGCTTGAGGAAATTTGCCTTGACAGAGATACACAGCATTACAAAGAGGTTGTTGCTAACCGTTTTGCAGAGCTTGTATACTACGGTCAGTGGTACACACCTTTAAGAGAGGCTATCTCAGCATTTGTTGACAGCACACAGCAGACAGTAACAGGCGATGTTAAGCTAAAGCTGTACAAGGGCAATATTATTGACGCAGGCGTTACTTCACCATACTCACTGTATGACGAAGAAATTGCTACATTTGATGAGGACGAGGTTTACGACCAGAACGATTCTGAGGGCTTCATTAATCTGTTTGGCCTACCAATAGAGGTAAGAGCAAAAAAGGGCTTAATTAAGTAATTTTGTTTGATTAGGCACTATTAAATAGCAATTAATCCTAAAGGGACGGGTGCTTTTTGTCACTCGTCCCATATACTAATTTATGAGGTGAAACAAATGAAGCTGTGGACAGGCAGATTTCAAAAGGAAATAAGCAAAACAACAAACGATTTTAACTCATCTATATCCTTTGACAGCAGAATGTATAAGGAGGATATTACAGGCAGTATTGCACACGCAACTATGCTTGGACAGTGCGGCATTATAGAAAAAGAGCAGGCAGAGATTATTTGCAAGGGCTTGCAGGAAATTTTGGCCGACATAGAAAGCGGTAAGCTAAGCATTGATATGGAGGCAGAGGATATTCACACCTTTATTGAGGGCGAATTAACAAAAAGACTGGGTGACAACGGTAAAAGACTGCACACAGCCAGAAGCCGTAACGACCAGGTTGCACTTGATGTAAGACTGTATTTGCGTAATCAGATAGATGAATTAAAATCTCTTGTTAAGGGCTTAATAGAGGTTATTTGCAACAAGGCAGAGGAGTATGCCGAAACCGTTATGCCGGGCTATACACACCTGCAAAGGGCACAGCCTATAACCTTTGGCCACCACCTTATGGCATATGCCGAAATGCTTTTGCGTGACCTGTCCAGACTTGAGGATACACAAAAAAGAATGAATGTAAATCCTCTTGGCAGCTGTGCATTGGCTTGCACAACATACCCTATAGACAGAAGTATTACAACAAAGCTTTTAGGCTTTGACAGTATGACAAGAAACAGTCTTGACGGTGTATCAGACCGTGATTTCTGTTTGGAGCTTGCTTCGGCACTGTCTATTATTATGGTTCACCTTTCAAGATTTTCAGAAGAAATTATTATGTGGTGTTCTTGGGAATTTAAGTTTATTGAGCTTGACGACGCTTTTTCTACAGGCTCATCAATTATGCCGCAAAAGAAAAATCCTGACATTGCAGAGCTTGTTCGTGGTAAATCAGGCAGAGTGTTCGGGGATTTGCAGGGTTTGCTTACAGCAATGAAGGGTATAGCTCTTGCATACAATAAGGATATGCAGGAGGATAAAGAGGCTGTGTTTGACGCTGTTGACACTGTTAAAATGTGTATTACAGCCTTTACACCTATGCTTGATACAATGACGGTTATTCCGCAAAATATGCGTAAGGCTGCCGCAGGCGGATTTATAAACGCTACCGACTGTGCAGACTATTTGGTTAAAAAGGGACTTCCTTTCAGAGATGCCTACAAGGCAACAGGCTCATTGGTTGCACTGTGCATAGAAAAGGGCGAAACTCTTGAGACCCTGCCTATAGAGGAATACAAGGCAATTTGCGACACCTTTGACGAGGGCGTTTACGAGGCTATCTCGCTTGAAAAGTGCGTAAAGGAAAGAAACCCATACGGTGGCCCGGCAAATGTACTTAACGCCGTTAAAGAGGTTAGAGAGCTTATTAAGTAATTTTCAGAGTAAAATTATAATTACCCATACGGTTTTAGAAATAAATTAAAAATTAAGAGGATGATAAAATGATTAAGGTAGGAATTATAGGAGCTACCGGTTACGCAGGTGCAGAGCTTGTAAGATTGCTTATGAGCCACCCGCAGGCACAGCTTACGGCAATAAGCTCAGTCAGCTTTGAGGGTAAGGCTATTAGTCAGGTGTACCCGTCTTATTACAACCTAAACGATATGGTTTGCGAAAATGCAGACCAGGTTGTTGACAAATGTCAGGTTATATTTGCGGCGCTTCCACACGGACTTTCACAGGAGCTTGCTAAGGTGTGCTTTGATAAGGATAAGATTTTTATTGACCTGGGTGCAGACTTCAGACTTGAAAACGAAGACGACTACAAGGAATGGTACGGCGGTGAATATACCGACAAGGAGCTTCATAAAAACTCCGTTTATGCACTGCCTGAATTTTTCAGAGATAATATAAAGGGTAAGAAAACTATTGCCAACCCTGGCTGCTACACAACAGGCGTACCTCTTGCTATTGGCCCTGCCGTAGCTAAGGGTTTGGTAGAAACAAAGGGCATTATAGCCGACTGCAAAAGCGGCGCTACAGGTGCCGGCAGAGGCTTGTCCCAAAACACACACTTTACAGACCTTAACGAGGGCTTCCACCCTTACAAGGTTGCTTGTCACCGCCATACTCCTGAAATTGAGCAAACACTTTCACACCTGGCAAACAAGCCGGTAAAGATTACATTTGTTCCTCATTTGCTGCCGGTAAACAGGGGTATTCTTTCAACTGTTTATGCACCTCTGAAAGAGGGCGTAACAGAGGAGCAGGTAAGACAGGCTTACGAGGAATTTTATAACGATGAATATTTTGTAAGACTTTTGCCAAAGGGACAGGTTGCAGATATTCACAACATTAAGTATTCAAACTTTGGCGATGTTTCATTGCATATGGACAATCGTACAGGCACATTGGTGGCTGTTTCGGCTATTGACAATATGGTTAAGGGTGCGGCCGGACAGGCAATTCAGAATATGAATATTGTATGCGAAAAAACAGGACTTGAAATTATACCGCCTGCTTTCTAAAACCTAAGACAGTATATTTTAATTTACACAGCGAGGAATAAAAAATGGATATTTCTAACGAAAAAAGAGCAAATGTGCTTATACAGGCACTGCCGTATATTCAGAAGTACGCAGGACAAACCATTGTTGTTAAGTATGGCGGAAACGCTATGATCAGCCCAGAGCTTAAAAGTGCTGTTATGAGCGATATAGTCCTAATGCACTTGGTAGGCGTAAATGTTGTGCTTGTTCACGGCGGCGGCCCTGAAATAAGCCAAATGCTGAAAAAAACAGGCAAGAAAAGCAAGTTTATAAACGGTATGCGTGTAACAGACGCAGAAACAATGGAAATTGTTGAAATGGTGCTTGCCGGCAAGGTAAACAAAAGCCTTGTACAGTGCCTAAACGACCACAGCGGCAAGGCTGTAGGTTTGTGCGGACTTGACGGAAAAATGCTTATGGCAGACAAGCTTATTACAGCTGACGATTTGGGCTTTGTAGGCGAAATACGAGAGGTAAACACACAGGTTATTAACGACGCCATAGGCAACGGCTATGTTCCTATTATCTCCACTGTTGCAGGTGGATACGACGGCAATGTTTACAACATTAACGCAGACATTGCAGCTGCACAAATAGCCGCAAAGCTGGGTGCGTGCAAGCTTATTTTAATGACAGATATTCGTGGCTTGCTTAGAGATAAAGACGATGAGAATACTTTAATTCCTGTTGTCAATGTAAGCGAGGTTCCTATGCTGAAAAAAGAGGGCATTATAAGCGGCGGTATGATACCTAAAATTGACTGCTGTGTAGAGGCAGTAAGACAGGGCGTTAAGCGTGCCCACATTATAGACGGCAGAATAGAGCATTCAATTCTTATTGAAATGTTCTCTGACGAGGGTATCGGTACAATGTTTTATTAATAGACTGTAGTTCCCTTGGGGCAGGTCTGTATTATATTTTAAAATTATACGGGGTGGATTATGTCGGTACAAATTAAAGAAATGACTATAGACTGCTACGATGAAATATTCGCTATGTGGCAAATTACCTCTAAAAGAGCCTTGTCAGAGGCCGACCAAAGAGAAGAAATTGAGTATTACCTTAACAGAAATAAGGGCCTTAGCCAAATAGCTGTAGTAGACGGCAAAATTGTAGGAACTGTACTGGCAGGTCACGACGGCAGGCGTGGCTTTATACACCATATGGCGGTTATGCCGCAATACAGAAGAAAGGGCATAGCAAAAGCTATGGCTACAAGGGCTATAGAGAAGCTGGCACAGCAGGGAATACATAAAACCCACATTTTTACCTATCAGGACAATTCCTGCGGTCAGAGCTTTTGGAGCAGTATTGGCTTTGAAAAGCGTGACGATATCTTCGTTTACTCCTACGAGAAAAAATAATTTAAGTATAAGGAAGAAGTATTATGACACTGGAACAAATAAAGGCCGACGAAAGCCAATACCTTATGCATACCTATGGCAGGTTTAATGTAGCCTTGGTAAAGGGCAAGGGTGCAAAGGCATGGGACGAAAGCGGCAAGGAATATATTGATTTCACAAGCGGAATAGGCGTAAATTGCTTGGGCTACAGTGACGACGGCTGGGTAAAGGCGGTTTCTGACCAGGCGGCAACATTGCAGCACATTTCCAATTTATATTACAGCCCACTGCAAACAGAGCTAGCCAAGAAGCTTTGCAAGGCTACAGGCTTTAGCAAGGTGTTTTTTGCCAACAGCGGTGCAGAGGCTAACGAGTGTGCAATTAAGCTTGCAAGAAAGTACAGCTTTGAAAAGTACGGAAAAGAAAGAACAGAAATTGTAACTCTTGAAAATTCTTTCCACGGCAGAACAGTTACAACACTGGCGGCAACAGGTCAAGATGTTTTTCATAACTACTTTTTCCCGTTTACCGAGGGATTTACCTTTGCTAAGGCAAACGATATGAACAGCGTAAAAGAAAAGGTAAACGAAAAAACCTGTGCTGTTATGGTAGAGCTTATACAGGGCGAGGGCGGTGTAAACCCACTTGACAAGGAGTTTGTACAGCAGCTTGCCAACTATTGTAAAGAAAACGATTTGCTTTTAATTATAGATGAAGTTCAAACAGGCGTAGGCAGAACAGGCACTCTTTATTGCTACGAGCAGTTTGGAATTAAGCCCGACATTGTGTCCTCTGCAAAGGGTATAGGCGGTGGTTTGCCTATGGGTGCTTGCCTGTGCAGTGAAAGCCTTGCAAATGTAATGACACCGGGTACTCACGGTACTACCTACGGCGGAAACCCTATAGCCTGTGCCGGTGCTTTAGAGGTGCTTAGCCGTGTAAATACTCCGGAATTTTTAAAGTCTGTACAAGAAAAGGGACAGTATATTAAAGAAAAGCTGTCCGCTATGGACGGTGTAAGTCAAGTTCGTGGTATGGGTATGATGATAGGCGTTGTACTTAAAAAGGATAACGCTAAAGAAGTAGCCGCAAAATGTGTTGAAAACGGACTTTTGGTTCTTACAGCAAAGACTCTAATTCGTTTCCTTCCGCCACTGAACATAACAGAGGACGAAATTAACAGAGGTCTTGAAATATTTAAGAAGTGTCTGTAATTTTTAATATTTCAGACAATAATTACTTAGTATTTAATTAATATAAATTCAATATAAAGGAGAGCAATTAATGAAACATTTTTTAAAGCTGCTGGACTACAGCGGTAAAGAGATTATAGAAATGCTTAACCTTGCTGACCAGCTGAAATATGAGCAAAAGCACGGTATTGAGCACAAGCACCTTGCCGGCAAAACACTGGGTATGATATTCCAAAAGGCATCTACCAGAACCCGTGTTTCCTTTGAGGTAGGTATGTACCAGCTTGGCGGTTACCCACTGTTTTTGTCTGCAAACGATATGCAGATAGGCCGTGGCGAGCCTGTACAGGATACTGCAAGGGTTTTGTCAAGATTCCTTGACGGCATTATGATAAGAACCTTTGAACAGGCAGAGGTAGAGACACTGGCTGAATACGGTTCAATTCCTGTAATTAACGGCTTAACAGATTTCTGCCATCCTTGCCAGGTTATGGCTGACCTTATGACAATAAGAGAAAGCAAAGGCTCTTTAGAGGGACTAAAGCTTTGCTTTATCGGCGACGGCAACAATATGGCGAACTCATTAATCGTAGGCGGACTTAAAACAGGTATGAGCGTTACTATTGCTTGTCCTGAGGGCTACGACCCACCTAAGGAAATTCTTGATTTTGCAAAGGAATACGGCGACAAGTTTGGTTTGTACAGAGACCCTAAGGAGGCCGCAAAGAACGCAGATGTAGTTTATACAGATGTATGGGCTTCAATGGGACAGGAGGAGGAAGCACAGCTTCGTGCAAAATCCTTTGCCGGTATTTATTGTGTAGACGCTGACCTTATGAGCGTTACAAATAAAGACTGTATGGTACTGCACTGCCTGCCTGCACACCGCGGCGAAGAAATTACAGCCGATGTTTTTGAGGCACACGCAAGTGAGATTTTTGAAGAGGCAGAAAACAGACTGCATGCACAAAAGGCTGTACTTGTTACAATGATGAAGGACTAATTTATAAATATCGTTAAAATGCAATAGGCCTTAAACGGTATTTGGTATTTATTTATGGGAATACAGGGGTTGTATTCCCATAAATTTTTGTAACCGTATTTTTTGTAATGTGTTATAATAGCTACAAAGCAGACTATTTGAATTTAGAAGGTGAAAATATGGCTGAAAGAGTTTTGGTAGGTATGAGCGGCGGTGTAGACAGCTCTGTTTGCGCTTTGCTTTTACAACAGCAGGGCTACGAAACCGACGGTGCTACACTGCGTCTTTTTAATAACGAGGATATTGGCGTAAGCAATACACGCACCTGCTGTTCGCTGGAGGATGTTATGGACGCCCGAACAGTATGCTACAAGCTGGGCATACGCCACTATGTTTTTAATTTTGGCGAGCAGTTTAAAGAGCAGGTTATAAACAGATTTGCCAAAAGCTACGAAATGGGTGAAACTCCAAACCCTTGTATAGAGTGTAACAAATACATAAAGTTTGCCAAAATGCTTGAAAGGGCAAAGCTTTTGGATTACGACTACATTGCCACTGGTCACTATGTACAGCGGGAAGTAGACTCAAACGGCAGGGTGCTTATAAAAAAGGCGGTTGACGGCAGAAAAGACCAGACATATGTGCTGTATGTGCTTACACAGGATATGCTAAGGCATACCTTGTTCCCTTTAGGCGCAATGACAAAGGAGCAGTCCAGAGCCTTGGCAGAGGAGCATAATTTAGTTAATGCCAGAAAACCCGACAGTCAGGACATATGCTTTATAAAAGACGGCGACTATGCAGTTTTTTTGGAAAATACAATGGGCGTGCATACCCCACAGGGGGACTTTGTGTACAAAGACGGCACAGTGCTGGGCAGACACAAGGGCATTATCCACTACACTATAGGTCAGCGCAAGGGCTTGGGTATAAGCTACCGGCACCCTATATTTGTACTTGATAAAAACCCTGACAACAATGTAGTAACTTTAGGTGAAAATTCAGACCTGTTTACAAACACTCTTACGGCTACAGACCTTAACTGGATTGCTATAGACGCTCCTAAAAGCGATGTTAAAGTAACGGCTAAAACACGCTACAGTCAAAAAGAGGCCCCGGCTACTATACACCCTGTAGATAATGACAAGGTAGTAGTAGAGTTTGACCAGCCGCAAAGGGCGATTACAAAGGGACAGGCTGTTGTTTTTTACGACGGAGAGTATGTAGTAGGCGGAGGAACCATAAGGTAAGCTTTATTTTTCCTAAGAAAAGCTATAAGGCAGAAAAACTGAAAATAAGGTGCATAGGGAAAGCTTGCCCTGTGCACCTTATGTTGCTTGTTATTATTTTAAAAGATAAGAAATATCGTTTACAATTTGTCCCATTGCGCTTACGGCATCGCTTGCCTTGCGCTTAACGGTTTTAGGATTTTTCTGCATAACCTTGTTGCTTACATAGCCTACTACCACACCGGTAGCTACCACAGCAGCAACACCCTTGGCAACGCTCATTGCATTTTTAGTCATTTTTTTACACCTCCTATATAGGGTATAGAATGTTAATATATTTTCCAGAAGTAAAACTTCATTGTTCAATTTAAAACCACTTCCTTTTACTATTTTGTACAGAGAGTAATAATTTATAACAGAAAGGACAATATAATTTATGGCAGAGCTTAATATAGTTTTGGTAGAGCCTGAAATTCCGCAAAATACCGGAAATATTGCACGAACCTGTGCGGCAACCGGTGCAAGGCTGCATTTGGTAAGGCCTCTTGGCTTTAGCATTAGCGAAAAAGCGGTAAAAAGAGCCGGGCTGGACTACTGGGATTTACTTGACATTACTGTTTATGACAATATAAATGATTTTTTCAGCAGAACCAACGGCCCTTATTATTATTTCTCCACAAAGGCACGGCATATACATTCCGACATTAAATATCCCGACGGTGCATACTTACTTTTTGGCAGAGAAACAGCAGGTTTGCCGGAGCAGCTTCTTCACGATAATCCCGACACTACGGTGCGTATTCCTATGATAAGTCAGGCACGCAGCCTTAACCTGTCAAATTCTGTGGCTGTTGCCGTGTATGAAACGCTCAGACAATGGAACTACCCCGACCTGTTGTGCAAAGGCAATCTTCACAGACTAAGCTGGGATGAGTAATTGTGAATAAATTTATAGGAATTTAAGAAATTACTGCAAATTGACCTTATGAAGTATTGAAAAATAGATATTTTTATTATAAAATAAATGTTGTGAAAGGTACTTTCCTTGTTTTGGTAAAAACATAAAACGGAAGACTTAAATATACTTGAAAGGATGTTATAGAAATGGGATTTCTAGACAAAGTTACAGTTGACGATATTAATGTAAAGGGCAAAAAAGTTCTTGTTCGTTGCGATTTCAATGTACCTCTAAAGGACGGCGTTATTACAAACGACAATAGAATTACAGCTGCTTTGCCAACAATTCAGAAGTTGGTAAATGACGGCGGTAAGGTTATTCTTTGCTCACACCTAGGTAAGCCAAAGAACGGCCCAGAGGAGAAGTTCTCACTTGCTCCTGTAGCTGTAAGACTAAGCGAGCTGTTGGGTAAGGATGTAGTTTTTGCAAATGATGATACAGTAGTAGGCGAAAATGCTAAAAAGGCTGTAGACGCTATGCAGGACGGCGATGTTGTTCTACTACAGAACACTCGTTTCCGTAAGGAAGAAACAAAGAACGAAGAGCCATTCAGCAAAGACCTTGCTTCATTGGCAGATGTATTTGTTATGGACGCTTTCGGTTCAGCTCACAGAGCACACTGCTCAACAGTAGGCGTTACACAGTTTGTTAAGGAAACAGCTGTAGGCTACCTAATGCAGAAAGAAATCAACTACCTTGGCAATGCTGTAGAGCAGCCTGTAAGACCTTTCGTTGCTATTTTGGGCGGTGCTAAGGTTGCAGATAAGCTAAATGTTATTTCTAACCTGCTTGAAAAGTGCGACACACTTATTATCGGCGGCGGTATGGCTTACACATTCCTAAAGGCTAAGGGCTACGAGGTTGGTAAGTCACTTGTTGACGACAGCAAGCTTGATTACTGTAAGGAAATGATGGAAAAGGCTGAGAAGCTGGGCAAAAAGCTGCTTCTGCCTATTGATACAACAGTTGCTGACGGTTTCCCGGATCCAATCGACGCTGAAATCGCTGTAGAGGTTGTAGATTCAACAGCTATTCCTGCTGATAAAGAGGGTCTTGACATCGGTACAAAGACACAGGCTTTGTTTGCTGAGGCTGTTAAGTCTGCAAAGACAGTTGTATGGAACGGTCCTATGGGCGTATTTGAAAACCCAACATTGGCTGCAGGTACTATTGCTGTTGCTAAGGCTTTGGCAGAAACAGACGCTACAACAATCATCGGTGGCGGTGACTCTGCTGCTGCTGTTATTCAGCTTGGCTTTGCTGACAAGATGAGCCACATTTCAACAGGCGGCGGCGCTTCTCTTGAGTATCTTGAGGGTAAGGTTCTTCCTGGTATTGCAGCTATTGCTGATAAGAAATAATTTTTATAATGTAAATAAAGGGCGGAAACTTTCCGCCCTTATTGTTAGTTGATTGTTATTTATTACTAACCGCCGTAACCGGCATAAAAATTTGCCGGGGCATTAGTATATATTAATATTTATACTTAAACTATATAACATACGAAAGGAATTTTTTATTATGAATAAAACTCTTAGAAAGGCAGTTATTGCCGGTAACTGGAAAATGAATAAAACACCAAAGGAAGCTGAAGCTTTGCTAAAGGAGATTGCTCCTCTTGTAAAGGACGCTGACTGTGAAGTTATAGCTTGTGTACCATATGTAGACCTATGCACAGCTATTGAGGCTACAAAGGGTACAAACATTAAAATCGGTGCCGAAAACTGCCACTGGGCTGAAAGCGGCGCTTTCACAGGCGAAATTTCAACAGGTATGCTTACAGAGCTTGGCGTTGAGTATGTCGTACTTGGCCACAGCGAAAGAAGACAGTACTTTGGCGAAACAGATGAAACAGTAAACAAGAGAACAAAGGCTGCTCTTGCTGCAGGTCTAAAGCCAATTGTTTGTGTTGGCGAGCTTTTGTGGGAGCGTGAGTGCGACATTACAGAGGAAGTTATCGCAAGGCAGATTAAGCTGGACTTGTTCGATGTATCTGCCGAGGATGTTAAGAAAACAATTATCGCTTACGAGCCTGTATGGGCTATCGGCACAGGTAAAACAGCTACAGCTGAGCAGGCTGAAGAGGTTTGCGCATTTATTCGTGCTACACTTGCCAAGCTGTATGGTCAAGAGGTTGCTAACGCTGTTACAATCCAGTACGGCGGTTCTATGAACGACGGCAACTGCGACGAGCTTCTAAGCAAAGAAAATGTTGACGGCGGTCTTATTGGCGGCGCTTCACTTGTAGCAGAAAAGTTTGCTGCTATTGTTAAGGCTGCAAGCAAGTAATTAACATTGCTGTTAATTTACGCTTAAACAAGATTTGCAGTGTATCTTTAGATAAGGAGATAATCAAATGAAAAAACCTACAGTTTTATTAATACTTGACGGTTACGGTCTGAATGACAAGGTAGAGGGCAACGCTGTTGCCAACGCAAAAACACCTGTTATGGACAAGCTAATGAAGGAATATCCTTTTGTTAAGGGCTATGCAAGCGGCTTGGCTGTTGGCTTGCCTGACGGACAAATGGGTAACTCAGAGGTTGGCCACCTAAATATGGGTGCCGGCAGAATTGTTTACCAGGAGCTTACAAGAATTACAAAGGCTATTGAAGACGGCGATTTCTTTGAAAACGAAGCTCTTGTAGATGCTGTTAATAATGTAAAAGCTAACAACTCCGCTTTGCATTTGTTTGGTTTGCTGTCAGACGGCGGCGTACACAGCCACAACACACACCTTTACGGTTTGCTTGAAATGGCTAAGAGAAACGGCATTGAAAAGGTTTATGTTCATGCTTTCCTAGACGGCAGAGATACTGCACCAACCTCCGGTAAAGAGTTCGTTCAGGAGCTTTGCGACAAAATGAAGGAAATCGGTGTAGGTCAGGTAGCGTCTATCTCCGGCCGTTACTATGCTATGGACAGAGATAACAACTGGGACAGAGTAGAAAAGGCATACAACGCTATTACAAAGGGCCAGGGCGAAACAGCACAGTGCCCTGTACAGGCTGTTGCCGATTCATACGAGAAAGATGTTACAGACGAGTTTGTTGTTCCTGTTGTAATTACTAAGGACGGCGCTCCTGTTGCCACAGTAAACGACAACGACTCTGTTGTATTCTTTAACTTCCGTCCTGACAGAGCAAGACAAATGACAAGGGCTTTCTGTGCCGACGATTTCAGCGGCTTTAACAGAGGGGCAAGAAAGAATGTTAAGTTTGTTTGCTTTACAGAATACGATGTAACAATTCCTAACAAGGAAATTGCATTTAAAAAGGTTTCTATAACAAATACACTTGGCGAGTACCTAGCCGCAAACAACCTAAAGCAGGCAAGAATTGCCGAAACAGAGAAGTATGCCCATGTAACATTCTTCTTTAACGGCGGCGTAGAAACACCTAACGAGGGCGAAGACAGAATTCTTGTTGACTCACCTAAGTATGTTCCGACATACGACAAAAAGCCTAGAATGAGCGCTTATACTGTTTGCGACAAGCTAAGCGAGGCTATTACAGGCGGCAAGTACGATGTTATTATCTGTAACTTTGCTAACCCTGATATGGTAGGTCATACAGGCGTTATGGAGGCTGCTGTAAAAGCAGTAGAGGTTATAGACGAGTGCGTTGGCGAAATTGTTGAGTTTATAAAGCAGGTTGACGGTCAAATGTTTATATGTGCCGACCACGGTAATGTTGAACAGCTTATTGACTACGAAACAGGCGAGAGCTTTACAGCCCACACAACAAACCCTGTACCGTTTATTCTTGTTAATGCAGACCCTTCATACAAGCTAAGAGAAAACGGCTGCCTGGCAGACATTGCTCCTACATTGTTGGAAATGATGGGATTGCCTCAGCCAAAGGAAATGACAGGTAAAAGCCTTATTATTAAAGGCTAAACTTATGCAGCAATAAATCTGTTATAAATATAGCGGTTATGTGCCACAGTGGCAGCCCAGTGCTGTTGCTGTGGCATTTTTGCTGCCCTGTTTTTAGGCTATGTGTCAATATCCGGAGCAAAACCGCAAATAGATTTTTGATTTTGTCAAGATGTTACAGCAAAATAAATATTTTTATTTTTTGTTTTATATGTTGACATTCAAATTATACAGAGAGTAATATTTTTGTTATTTTTTGTAACTATTTTATTGTTCAACAAGCTGTGGAAAACTTTAAATAAGTTATTAACAAGTTAAAAGCTTGTTTAACTAGTGTTTCACGGCTTGTTTTTATCATTATCAACACACTTATCAACAATTTTGTTAGTAAATAAATAATACAAAATGTATAATGTTGAAAATGTTAAAAACTTTCAACAAGTTATTGACATTTGTTAAATGTAAAAAATTGTATAAGTAAAAAAATACTGTTAATGCTATAATCAGATTGCTTATATAGGAGTGTTTTTATGATTAAAGGTATTAACAGAACGATTATTGAGGTAACAGACACAGGAAATATCTACTACGAAAGGGCGTTGCTTGTGCTTAAGCCTGAGTACACCGATGTTAATAGAAGCTTACTTGAAAAAGAGGCTAAAAAGATGTTGTTTTCTATGTCAGCCCCATCAGCCATAAAAAAACGCCACGCCATAGCCTACTGGACTATAAGACTGGGCTGTGCCTCCGCTGTAGGAGCTTTTTTGACATTTATTTTTATGAACCTGTTGTAAAATAGTCAGGGTAATATATTAAGTAACCATTTCATACAAATTATTATATATTTGTTGAGGTGGTAGTATGGACAAAAAGCTAAAAAGGCTCGAATTTGCAGGGGCTGTTTTTGTTTTTGTATGCGGTACTCTGCTGCATTTTTTGTACGAGTGGAGCAACAAAAATGTGGTGGGTATTTTGTTTGGCTCTGTAAATGAAAGCGTATGGGAGCACATAAAAATTTTTGCCTTTCCCTATTTAGTGTGGGGCGTTATAGAGCTTGCTTTTTCAATAGGGTATTTTAGGCAGTTTGTTGTTGCCAAGGTTTTTGGTCTGTACTTGCAGTGTATATTAATAATTAGCTTTTACTATCTGTATTCCTCAATTATAGGTTACAGTATTTTATGGCTTGACATTTTAAGCGTGTTTGTGTGGATATGTTTTGCACAGCTGTTTAGCTTTAAGCTTACTACGGGGCAAAGGGATGTTAGGGGACTGTTTCCATTTGCATTAGGGTTACTGTTCTTGTTTGGAGCAATGTATTTTTGCTTTACGGCTGTTCCGCCTCACATAGACTTATTTAAAGACCCTGTTACCGGTATGTACGGAATTATCCCGAAAAATATTGATGTTGGTGCATTCTTTATGGGCGCACAGGAGATATAACAATTTTACTGAAATTATTTGCTATTTTTTTTATATGTGTTATAATCAAATATATATGCAAAAAAATAAAATGGCAGGTTGTACCGAATGAAGGAAAATTATAAAAATAAAAAAATACACCAAAAATCTGACGATGAAATTGCCCGCTCTGCAGGTAAACACAGTAACGATACCCAAAGGTATAATGACATAATAGTAGGCAGAAATTGTGTAAAAGAGGCTTTAAACAGCGGCAGGGCTATTGAGTCGCTTCTTGTGGCAAGGGGCAGCAAGGGCGGTGCTACAGGCGTGCTTGTGGCTATGGCAAAAGACAAGGGTATTCCTGTAAAAGAGGTTGACAGCAAAAAGCTTGATTATATGTGCGGCGGCGCCGTTCACCAGGGTGTGGCGGCAATGGCGTCTGTTAAAGAGTATGCAACCCTTGACGACATTTTTGCGGATGCCCAGCAAAAGGGCGAGCAGCCCTTTATTATTGTCCTTGACGAAATAGAAGACCCGCACAACTTGGGGGCAATTATTCGTACAGCAGAATGTACAGGTGCCCACGGTATTATAATACCTAAAAGAAGAAGTGCCGGCCTGGGCTACACCGTAGGAAAATCGTCTGCCGGTGCTGTAGAATATGTAAATGTTGTAAGGGTAACTAATATACCAAATGTAATTGATGAGCTTAAAGAAAGAGGCGTGTGGGTGTTTGGCGCCGATATGGAGGGCTCCGGCCCGGCAAAAACAGACCTAAAGGGTGCAGTTGCACTTGTAATAGGCAACGAGGGCAAGGGCATTGGCAGGCTTGTGCGCAGTAAGTGCGACGGCATTCTTTCTTTGCCTATGAAGGGCAAGATAAATTCCCTTAATGCTTCGGTAGCCGCCGGCGTGCTTATGTATGATGTACTAAGACAAAGAGAGGGTTAATCCCCGTTTAATAAATACAGGAGTATAATGACTGATTATCCGTTTTAGAAAAGAGTTGATAATATTGGATAAGGATAAAGAAAAGAATGGATTTCTGGATAAATTAAAAAAGCTTGTAACTACTACGGAAAAGGATGTTATTGAGCAAAGAGAAAGAGAAAAACGAACCCTTAAGGAGGCTGTACCGCCTGCTCCAAAGGGCAGAAAAAAAGCAACGGTTGCTCAAACCGATTCTGATAACGAAAAACAGGATAAACCACGAAAGCCGTTTTTAAAAATAGTTGACAGCGACCCCCACTTTGACGAAAGTCAAGAAAGCGACCGGCAGGAAACGGCAGTGGAAAATGAGGATGATGTAGAGCTTGTAGGCAGTCACGAAAGGGTTGAGCAGGAGAAAAACAAAGAAAAAAAGAGTGACGAAAAAAAGAAAAAGAAATCCGGAAAGCTTGTAAACAAAAGAAATAAAAAAGAAGAAGAGCCTGAGGATGATGAGGACGACGATGACGCAGACGATGCGTACGAGGACGACGCATATGAAGAACTGGCCCAGGAAAACGAGAAGCTGTATGACCTGGACAAGCTGACAAAAGAACCGGAAAAAAGGCCAAGGAAAAAGAAGAAGTCCCTTTTTAATTCAATATTCAAAATAGGACAGGCGCTTAACGCTAAGCCTGACGAATATGTAAGTGACGAAGAACTTTCGGATACTTTGCTTGCTCAAAAAAATAATTCCGATTCAGAAAAATCACCTGTAATTAATCAGGATAATAAACAGCCCAAAGGAAGTAAAGTACATATCAGCAACGAATCAAGCCCGGAGCCTGCTGTTTCTGACAATACCGACAACAGCCGGCCTAAAAAAGATACGGCACCTATAGCCGATATTGATATGAGCTTTGCCACCGTGCAAAAGGTAAACGGAAACATATTTATAGAGGGCGACATAGAGCCTATGTATACCATTGAAACCGCCTCCGAGGCCTTCAATGTTGAAATAGGCAAGCTTTCGCCAATACTTATGAAAGCTTACGAGGCGTATTTGGAGCCGGAGGTGCTGGAGGCCAAAAAGGCTGAACAGGCCAGAAAACAGGAGGAGGCTTTACAGGAAGAAATAATTACCACAGCTACTACAAGCTTTACAAGTACAGCTGATGAAATTGACGAATCCTTTGAAGCACCTGCAAACGAGGCGAAGGTACTGCAGGAAGATGAAAGTGACGATAATATTCTTATTGACAATGCAGACCTAAAAGAGGATCTTGACGGCGAGGAGCAACAGGATGCCGAAGAAAAGAACAAAAGCGGCAAAAAAGAAAAGCTAAGCGAAAAACAGCTGAAAAAGCTAAAAGAAAAAGAAGCGAAGCTTGCAAAAAAAGAAAAGAAAAAACAGCTGAAAAAGCTGATTAAGGAAAACGAAAAGAAGAAATCGGCACAGGACAAAATGCTTGGCGAATATGGTTCGTCAGCGGCATACAGCGTTTCTACCGACAATCCTCTTGACGCAGAGCCAATAGAGGATTACGAAACTCCTCAGGACGCAAGGGCGGTAATGGTAGAAATTAATATGAACATACGCAAGCTGTTTTTCAGAACCCTTGTAGTGGGTATTATATTTGCTGTAGCAATGTGTGTAGCTGTTATTCAGCGCTTTTTTGCAAATTCCTTTGAAGATATTATTGCAAACGCAGATATGATTTACTGTGTGTCAAACCTTGTATTGCTGTGTATAGCAGTAGGTGTGTCGGCAGTAACGGTAAAAAACGGTCTTATACCTTTGCTTGGTTTTAAAGGCAATTCAGATACGGCGGTGTCTGTAGCCGTAGTTGCGACGCTTATACAGTGCGTAGTAGCATTTTTTGACAGTCAGGACTTCTACTACGGCGGACAGTGTTTGTATGTAATTTTGGTGCTGTTTGCTTTAGCGCTTAATTCCTTAGGTAAGCTTATAATGGAGCTAAGAATTAAGGATAATTTCAGATTTGTTGCGCAGGATAGGCGTAAGTATGCGGCGGCAATATTAAACGATAAAAAGAGTGCCGAAAAAATGGTACACGGCACAAATGCGGCAGACCCTATAATCGCCTACCAAAGAAGAACCTTGTTCTACAGCAACTTTTTAAAACTTTCAAGAGCAAAAGACCCAAGTGAAACAATGGCGTCAAAATTTTCTCTTATTGGTTTGGTGTGCGCCGTAATTGTTGCTATTGCACACGGTATAATTTATAAAAGCGTGTCCGGGGCTTTCTCGGCATTTGCTATGGTGTCCTGTTTGTGCATACCGGCGGCTTGTATGATTGCGGTAAATCTGCCTATGAAGCTGTTGTGTAAAAAGGCTATACGCAGTGATGCTATGATAGTAGGTTATCCTGCGGTAACACAGTTTGTTGACACTGCGGCTATTATGACCGACAGCAGAGAGCTTTATCCGAGAAACTCTGTTAAGCTGGTGGCTTTAAAGCCTTATGTTACATTTAACCTTGAGTCCTGCTTGCTGAATGCGGCGGCGGTGCTAAGGGTTGCAAATACCTCTCTGACCTATGTATTTTCAGAGGTTATCAGCAGTAAAGAAGACAGTCTGCCATATGTAGACAGCATTAAGTTTGAAGAAAACAAGGGCTTGCTTGGCTGGATAGGCGGTGAGCGTGTGCTTATAGGCAGACGAGAGCTGTTGGAAAAATACGGAGTGGAGGTTCCGCCATACGAGGAGGAGCGCCCTTTCCTAGATGAACACAGAAATGTTACATATATTGCCAATGCAGGTCAGCTTGTGGCCATGGTGGTTACGGCGTATGCTCCTGATGAAAAGATAAAGAAAGAGTTTTGCCGCCTGGAGGACAACGGCGTGTCGGTAATAGTCCGCACTGCCGACCCTAACATTACTGCTAAGCGCATTGCCGCAGATTATGATTTGCATATTGGCTCTGTTAAAATATTGCCGAATTCACTTGGTAATATCTGCAAGGCCGCTATAAAAGAAAAAAGCCGCAAGGCAAGGTGTTATATCGGTACAAGAGGCAAACTGTATTCCCTTGCCCGTGCCGTTGTGGGCTGTATAAAAATAAGGTCCAATATAAACATAGCGGTTATTATTCAGGCTTTGGGTATTATAACAGGTGCTCTTGCAACCTCTGCCGTTGCGTTGGCTTCAGGCGACCAATGTATGAACGCATTTGAGCTCTTGTGCTTTATGCTGTTTTGGGTGCTTGCCTCTGTGTTTGTACCCCTTATTCAAAAGCCATAGTATTTTTTATAAGTGAAATTTGTAAATGAATGGAGAAAACTAAAATGAAAATAGCACCATCTTTATTATCCTGTGACTTTTCAAAAATGGGCGAGGAAATTGTCAGAATGGACAAGGCAGGCGCCGACTATATGCATCTTGATGTTATGGACGGTGCCTTTGTACCAAACATAACCTTTGGTGCCCCTGTAATAAAGGCTGTAAGAAAATTTACAGATGTTCCCTTTGATGTGCATCTTATGATTGACAATCCCCTTGATTATGCCGATGATTTTGTAAACGCCGGGGCAGATATAATTACATTTCATGTAGAGGCAAAGTCAGACATACAAAAGACTATCGACAAAATAAACGGCGCCGGAGTAAAGGCAGGCTTGGTTATAAAGCCAAATACACCGGCAAGTGCGGTTTTCCCGTACTTAAAGGATATTTATATGGTGCTTATTATGACTGTAGAGCCGGGCTTTGGCGGACAATCCTTTATGGCAGATATGCTGCCAAAGGCAGCAGAAATTAAAGCAGAGGCACAAAGGCAGGGAGTAAGCATTGTGCTTGAGGCAGACGGCGGAATTAACGCAGGTACAATACAACAGTGTGCCAAGGCAGGCATAGACATTTGCGTGTCCGGCACAGGTGTGTTTAAAGCCGACGACCCTAAAAAGGCTATAGAAGAATTAAAAGCCTTAAGCGATAACGCCTAAGGCTTACGGTACTAAGCACTGTGTTATGCTCATTAAGATTTGCATAATGCAGTGCCTATTTTTTCTATTGCGTTGTTTTTTTCAAGCGTTTTTCCGTGTTCAAGTATATACGATATAAATATTTTGTTTGTACTGCGTTTTCCCGAATATTCACTTATAATGTGCGACATACCGGTGTTTATAGGGCGCAGTGAAGAAAGCAAAAGATGATAGCAGTCGTTGCAGTAAATAAGCTTGCTTATACAGCTGCTGCGGTGCTTTGCCTTGTGAAGCTTTTCTATGGCGCACAGCATATTTTCACAGCTGTCAAAGGAAAATACACAGCGAAATTCCTTTTTCACAACCTTGTATTTCTTTTTGCGGTTTTTATTTTTATTAAGGGTAATCAGTATAAAACAGCCGCCGTCGTAGGGCATAGCCTCTACAAATATTCCCGAATACCGTGTGTGCAGAGTGCCTGTTTTAATTTTTGCTATATCTATAAGGCTGTTTATTATTTTTCTGTTATATGGGCTTTTTGCGTTTAGGCTGTTATACTCAATAGAAAGAAGCTTCATATCTTCAAGGCAAAGGTCAAATAATACTCTCTTTTCATCAAGCTTTTCTATATTCATAGCTGTATTACCTATCCTTTCTGTTAAAAAATAAGTAGTGTCTACTCTATATAATATTAAAGGTACATACTGTTTGCAAGTTGTAATTTTTAGTTGGTAAAAATTTTTATGTATAAAAGGGCTGTCCTTAGAAAAAACGGATATTTTGTAGTAAATACTTTGCCGGGTTTTGCATATAATCTGCGTTACACCTTACACTATAGGAGGATTTTTTATGATAATAGATTTTCACACCCACTGTTTTCCCGACGCTTTGGCTCAACATGCAGTGTCCTCTTTAGAGGAAACCGGCGGAACAAAAGCCTACGCAGACGGTACGGTAAGCGACCTGCTTAAAACTGCACATAGGGCTAATATAGACATTAGCGTGGTACAGCCTATAGCGGTAAAGCCTCAAAATACACCTACTATAAACTCCGTTGCCAGCAGCAATAACCAAATAGGCGGCATTATTTCCTTTGGCAGTGTCCACCCCTATTACAGCGACTACAAGGAGGAGCTTAAAAAAATTAAATATACCTACAAGCTCAAGGGAATAAAGGTACACCCTGACTTTATGGGTGTAAATTTAGACGACTCTAAAATGGCAGATATGCTTAGCTACGCCGTAGGGCTTGGCTTAATTATTACTATTCATATGGGCGTAGATTTATCACATAAAAATTGTGTACACAGTACGCCTAAAATGCTGTATGATATTTTGCCAAAGTTAAAGGGTGGCAAAATAGTTGCGGCACATTCAGGCGGATATTTGTACAGTGACCAAGTTCTGAAGTATCTTGTTAATCAGCCGGAAATTTATATTGACACAAGCTACTCCATAGGATATATGGAAGAAAGTAAGCTCAGAAAAATATACTCGGCTATGAATCCGGAGCATATTTTGTTCGGCACAGATACACCCTGGACAGACCGCACAGAGTCGGTAAACAGAATAAACGGCTTTGGCTTTTCTGAGGAAGATAAAATGAAAATATTTTGTAAAAATGCACTGAAACTACTTGAAATCTTCTAATTAATTTTGTAAAGTAATCTTGTGTTAAGCACCTGTATTTTTAAATGTATTAATTGACGGTGCGTTATAAAATAAGTATATAAACTGGAGGAATAAAAAATGCCACAATGGTTAAAGGACGCTGTTTTTTATGAAATATACCCACAGTCTTTTTACGACAGCAACGGTGACGGTATAGGAGATATTAACGGTATTATAGAAAAACTGGATTATATTAAGAGCCTGGGCTGTAATGCAATATGGATGAACCCTTGCTACGATTCACCTTTTATGGACGCCGGATACGATGTGCGTGACTACAAAAAGGTTGCACCACGCTACGGTACAAATGAGGACTTGGAAAATCTGTTTAAAGTTGCCCACCAAAAGGGCATAAAAATATTGCTTGATTTGGTTCCGGGACACACCTCTGACACACACCCATGGTTTACAGAGAGCAAAAAGCCTGTAAAAAACGAAATGTCTAACAGATATATTTGGACAAAGTCTGTTTGGGACGCACCGCCGCAGTATAGAATGATGGTAGGTATAACAGACCGTGACGCAAACTATATGGTAAATTATTTTTGTTCACAGCCTGCCCTTAACTATGGCTTTTATGAAATAACTCACCCGGAGTGGCAGTTGCCTTGCGACCACCCGGATTGTCTTGCTACTGTAGAGGCGCTAAAGGATATAATGCGTTTTTGGCTTGACAAAGGCTGTGACGGCTTTAGAGTAGATATGGCAGATTCTTTGGTTAAAAATGATGACGAGAAAGTAGCTACAGCCAGAATTTGGAAGGGTATTCGTGAAATGCTGGACAAGGAATATCCTGATGCCGCAATGGTATCTGAATGGTGTCACCCTGTACGCTCACTGTTTAAGGGCGGCTTCCATATGGACTTTTACCTTGACCACCGTGGCAACGGCTACAGCACACTGTTCCGTTACGAGGTAGACGGCGAGGACAGAAGCTTTTTCAGTAAAAACGGCAAGGGCGATGTTACTGTATTTACTGACGAATATGTGCCGAATCTAAAGGCTACAAAGGACTGCGGCTATATCAGTATGTTTACCAGCAACCACGACATTCCTAGAATGACAAAAAATCTTGACGAAACAGCAAGAAAGCTTGCTTTTTGTACCATATTTACAATGCCGGGCGTACCGTTTCTTTACTACGGTGACGAAATAGGTATGCGCTATCAGGAGGAGCTTACAAGCAAAGAGGGCGGCTTTAGCCGTACAGGCTCTCGTACACCTATGCAGTGGACAAACGGCAAGAACCTGGGCTTTTCTACAGCTGACAAGGAGAACCTGTACCTGCCTGTAGACAGTATGCCAAACGCACCTACAGTTGAAAACCAGCGGGATAATCCAAATTCTATTTTTAACACAGTAAAGGATATAATAAAAATACGCCGTGAGAACAACAGTGACCTTGGCCCTGACGGTGACTTTAAGGTGCTGTATGCACAGCGTAACAAGTATCCGTTTGTTTACCAAAGAGGCAGTTTTGTAGTAGGTGTAAACCCAAGCGCAAATGAAACTGCTGTAGAGCTTGATGTAAAGCAGAAAGAGGTTGCTTACCAAATAGGTGACGCAAAGCTTGAAAACGGAAAGCTTACACTAGGCGCACAAAGCTTTATTTTGTTTAAAACAGCAGAGTAAATTACAGAAGTAATACAGATATTTTACACAGCCCTGCCGTACTATGCTTCAGTACGGCAGGGCTGTGTTTAGCTGTGGTTGCATTATAATTACAGTTTTGCTAAAATATAATATGGATAATTTTAAGTAATGAAAGAGAGCGACATATGGCTGTTTTAAGTGTTAGAAATTTAGCTATGACCTTTGTGGAGCGTACATTGTTTAGTGACGTTTCATTTGAGGTGGAGCAAAGAGATAAAATAGGATTTATAGGGGCAAACGGCGTAGGTAAAACAACTATTTTTAAAATATTAAGCAACAATTTAGAGCCTACGGAGGGTAGTGTTAATTACTCCAAAGACGCTGTTGTAGGCTATTTGGAACAGCACTCCTGTAATTTTCCCGAAAGAAATATTTACGACGAGCTGTTGTCGGTTTTTGACAAGCTGATACAGCAGGAAAAAGAGCTTGAGGAGCTGCCTGTGCTTATAGAGCTTGAAGATGACGAAAAAGAGCGTGACCGCCTTATTGAAAAGCACCTGCAAATGCAGGAGGATTTTGAACGAAACGGCGGACTAACCTACAAAAGCCGCACAAGGTCGGCACTGCTGGGACTGGGCTTTGCAGAGGATGAATTTGACAAAGAAACAGGAAAGCTAAGCGGTGGTCAGCGTTCAAAGCTTTGTTTGGCAAAGCTGCTTTTGTGCGGCGCAAATGTTTTACTCCTTGACGAGCCTACAAACCACCTTGACATACAGTCTGTAGAGTGGCTGGAGAGCTTTATAAAGGATTTTAACGGTGCGGCTATAATAATATCCCACGACAGATATTTTCTTGATGCAGTAACAAACAAAACTATCGAGCTTGAGCATAAAAAAATAACAGGCTACAAGGGCGGCTACAGCGAGTTTATAGAGAAAAAAGAGAAAATTCTTGATGATATGCGTAAAAAATACGAAAATGACCTTAAGGAAATTAAGCGTATTGAGGGCATAGTAGAACAGCAAAAGCGTTGGGGACAGGCCCATAATTATATTACCGCCCAAAGCAAGCAAAAACAGGCTGACAAACTAAAGGAACAGCTGGTAGAGCCGGAGGATCAAGCACTTGAAAGCATACACTTTAGGTTTGAGCCAAAGCGTGTAAGCGGAAACGATGTTCTAAAAACAGAAAACCTTTCCAAATCCTTTGGCAACAAAAAGCTGTTTTCAAATGTTAATTTAGACATTAAACGAAAAGAGCGTGTATTTATACTGGGAGCAAACGGCTGTGGAAAAACAACCCTGTTTAAAATATTAATGCACAAGCTAAATGCAGACACCGGCAGAATAGAATACGGCGTAAATGTTGACACAGGTTATTTTGACCAGGTGCAGGAAAGCCTGGACCTTAACAAAACCGCACTTGACGAGGTGTGGGATATGTTCCCGCAAATGACGCACACACAGGTGCGCACTGCTTTGGGTTCGTTTTTGTTTAAGGGCGACGAGGTGTTTAAACAGCTTTCCACATTCAGCGGCGGCGAGCGTGCAAGGGTGGCACTGCTTAAGCTAATGCTTGCAGGCGGCAATTTCCTTTTGCTTGACGAGCCTACAAACCATCTTGACACAGGCTCAAGAGAGGCCCTTGAAAATACCCTTAAAAACTATGACGGTACCCTGCTTATAATCTCTCATGACCGTTATTTTATAAATAAGCTGGCAAACAGGGTGTTGTACCTTGACCAAAACGGAATAACAGAGTACCTTGGCAATTATGACTTTTATGCTGAAAAGTCAAAGGAAAAAAGCAGTGCAGGTACAGCTGTAAAGCGGGGCACTGCAGAAAAGCCAAAGGTAAACGAGTACAAGCTCAGAAAAGAACAGCAGTCGAACCTACGCAAACTAAAAACAAAAATACGCAGGTGCGAAGAGGAAATGGACAGCCTGGACAGCAGTATAGAGCAGGTGCAACAGCAAATTTCAGACCCGGCCGCAGCAAGCGACTTTGACAAGCTTTTAGAGCTTACAAACGCTCTTGAAAAATACCAACAAAGGCAGTCCGAAATATGTGAAGAATGGGAGCAGCTACAGCTGCAGGCAGAGGAAGCAGAGAGCCAAATGGGTTAAAAACAGCCGTGTTTTGTGTCTGTTTTGCTCCGTAAAAGATAAAACGCCGCCGAGTGCACCTAATTTGCTGATAATTCCGATTTTTCCCATAAAACTCGGCAAAATGTTAAAAAGTTGAAAACTTTAGAGAATTTTTATTCAAAAAATTAAAAACCCCTTGACAAGCCTTTGTCAAGGGGTTATACTTATAAAATGCAACATAATGGCAAAAAGTGCCTGATTCACCTATCTGATGAATGAATATTAGCACAGATTTTTTTAAAAATCAATAGTTTTTCGGAAAAATCTTCTGCCGTTGGAATTTTATAATTATTGCGGACTAAATTTTATGAACGGAGTGATACGCCTATGGTAAAAGTCAAGCCTGTAAAACTTGGTAGAGCCGAAAGAATGTCTTTCGCAAAAATTGACGAAGTTATTGAAATGCCTAACCTTATCGAGGTGCAGAAAAACTCATACCAGTGGTTCCTAAACGAGGGACTAAAGGAAGTTTTTAAGGATGTGTCGGGTATTACCAGCCACACCGGTACCTATGTTTTGGATTTCATTGACTATACGCTGGATGTTGACAACCCTAACTACAGCGTAAAGGAGTGTAAGGAAAGAGACGCAACATATGCTGCTCCTTTGCGTGTAACCGCTACACTTACAAATACCGAAACAGGTGAAATTAAGAAGTCTAATGTATTTATGGGTGACTTCCCGCTTATGACAGCAAGCGGTACATTTGTTATTAACGGTGCTGAAAGAGTTATAGTATCTCAGCTTGTAAGGTCGCCGGGCGTATACTACAAGATGGAGTACGACAAGACATCAAAGAAGATTTTCAGTGCTACAGTTATTCCTAACAGGGGTGCTTGGCTTGAATATGAAAACGACCTAAACGATGTTTTCTATGTTCGTATTGATAAAAACAGAAAAATTCCTATAACAGTATTCATAAGGGCTTTGGGCTTGGGTACAGACGCTCAAATTCTTGATTACTTCGGTGATGACGAGAGAATTCGTGCTACACTTGAAAAGGACCCTTGCCACAACACAGAAGAAGCTTTGCTTGAGGTTTACAAAAAGCAAAGACCGGGTGAGCCTCCTGTACTTGAAAACGCACAGAACCACCTGTTTGGTCTGTTCTTTGACGGCAGAAGATACGATATGTCCAGAGTTGGCCGTTATAAGTACAACAAAAAGCTTGGTATCGCTTCAAGATTAGAAGGTCAAAAGCTGGCAGAGCCTATAGCAGACCCACGCACAGGTGAGCTTATAGCTATGCCTGACGAGGTTATCAGCAAGGAAAAGTCAGTGCAAATTCAGAACGCCGGCGTTAAGCAGGCCGTTGTATATGATGCAGAGGGCGCAAGAGTAAAAATTCTTGCAAACGGTATGGTTGACATTAGCAAATATGTTGACTTTGACGCCGAGGCAGAGTGCAACATCAACGAAATGGTACAGTTTGATGTACTTGCTGAAATTCTTGACGCTTGCGGTGACGATAAGGAAGAGCTTAAAAATCAGCTTAGACTTAGAAGACCGGAGCTTATACCTAACACAATTACTATTGACGATATTTTTGCAACCATCAACTATATGAACAACCTGGCACACGGTATAGGTGTTACAGATGACATTGACCACTTGGGCAACCGTCGTATTCGTTGTGTTGGTGAGCTGCTTCAAAACCAGTTTAGAATAGGCTTCTCAAGACTTGAAAGAGTTATCAGAGAAAGAATGACACTAAACGCTCAGGATATAGAGGGACTTACACCTAACAACCTAATTAATATTCGTCCTGTTACTGCGGCTATTAAAGAATTCTTTGGTTCTTCACCGTTGTCACAGTTTATGGACCAGACAAACCCTCTTGCCGAGCTTACACATAAAAGAAGACTTTCTGCCCTTGGTCCTGGCGGTTTGTCAAGAGACAGAGCAGGATTTGAGGTTCGAGATGTTCACTACAGCCACTATGGCCGTATGTGTCCTATTGAAACCCCTGAAGGACCTAACATCGGTTTGATTTCATACCTTGCAACATTTGCAAGAATTAATAAATACGGCTTTATCGAGGCTCCTTTCCGTAAGGTTGACAAGGAAAGAGGAGTAGTAACAGACGAAGTTGTTTATATGACAGCAGATGTAGAGGATAACTACATTGTTGCACAGGCTAATGTTCCTCTTGATGAAGAGGGCCACTTTAAGAATCAAATAGTCAACGGTAGATACAGAGACGAGTTCGTGGAGCTTGACCGTGAACGCTTTGACTATATGGATGTATCACCTAGAATGGTTGTGTCTGTTGCTACAGCAATGATTCCGTTCTTGGAAAACGACGACGCCAACCGTGCCCTTATGGGATCTAACATGCAGCGTCAGGCAGTGCCTCTGCTTGTTACCGAATCACCTATTGTAGGTACAGGTATGGAGTATAAAGCAGGTGTTGACTCAGGTATATGCGTGCTTTCCGAAGAGGACGGCGTAGTGCTTAGCGTAAGCGCCGACAAGGTTTCGGTTCGCTACGATTCAGGCAGAATTCAAGACTTTGAAATTACAAAGTTTATGCGTTCTAACCAGAGCACCTGTATTAACCAGGTTCCTGTTGTTTCAAAGGGACAAAGAGTTAAAAAGAACGAAGTTCTTGCTGACGGTCCGGCTACACATAACGGCGAAATCAGCTTGGGCAGAAACGCACTTATCGGCTTTATGACCTGGGAAGGTTATAACTACGAGGATGCTGTTCTTATTAACGAAAAGATTGTTAGAGATGATGTTTACACATCAATTCATATAGAGGAATACGAAACAGAGGCAAGAGATACAAAGCTTGGCCCTGAAGAAATTACAAGAGATATTCCTAATGTAGGCGAGGATATGCTTAAAGACCTTGACGAAGACGGTATTATTCACATTGGTGCCGAAGTTAAGGCAGGCGATATTCTTGTTGGTAAGGTTACACCTAAGGGTGAAACAGAGCTGACAGCCGAGGAAAGACTGCTAAGAGCTATCTTCGGTGAAAAGGCAAGAGAGGTAAGAGATACTTCTCTGAGAGTTCCGCACGGTGAATGCGGTATTGTAGTAGATGTAAAGGTATTTACCCGTGAAAACAGTCCTGACGAGCTGCAGCCTGGCGTAAATAAGGTTGTTCGCTGCTATTTGGCACAAAAGAGAAAAATCTCTGTTGGTGATAAGATGGCAGGTCGTCACGGTAACAAGGGTGTCGTTTCAAGAATACTGCCTATGGAGGATATGCCATTCCTGCCGGACGGTACTCCGCTTGATATTGTACTTAACCCATTGGGCGTACCTTCTCGTATGAACATCGGACAGGTACTTGAAGTTCACCTGGGCTACGCCGCAAAGGCACTTGGCTGGAAGATTATGACGCCTGTATTTGACGGCGCACATGAGCAGGACATCTTCAAGATTTACGAGGATATTCTTGAAAAATCAAAGAAGGGCGAGCTGCCGCCGCCTGAGTCACCAAAGTATATTGACTTTACAGAGTGCTTCAACAAGAACGGCATTTCTATGGAGTGTAAAACAAAGCTTCGTGACGGCAGAACAGGCGAATGGTTTGATAACCCTGTTACAGTTGGTTATATGTACTACCTAAAGCTGCACCACTTGGTAGACGATAAGATTCACGCTCGTTCTACAGGTCCTTACTCATTGGTTACACAGCAGCCTCTTGGCGGTAAGGCACAGTTTGGCGGACAGCGTTTCGGTGAGATGGAAGTTTGGGCACTTGAGGCTTACGGTGCTGCATACACCCTACAGGAAATTTTGACAGTAAAGTCAGACGATGTTGTAGGTCGTGTTAAAACATACGAAGCTATTGTTAAGGGACAAAACATTCCTACCCCTGGTGTACCGGAATCCTTTAAGGTTCTTATTAAAGAGCTTCAGTCTCTTGCACTTGATGTTAGAGTTCTTGACAAGGACAACAATGAAATAGATTTAAGACAGCATTTTGATGATGATGACGATATTCCTGTAGCTAACAATGCCGACAGCGAATCAGAAGACCTGATGGAGTCAGAAAATGTTATGACCGATATGGACGGCTACCAGTATGACGAAGATCAGGAGGGCGACATTATGGTTGACGAATCGGCCTTTGCCGAGGAAGAAACAGAAGATTTGCTTGACTTCGGTGACGGCTACGGAAGTGACGAGCTTTAATTCAGGAGGTAAGGCATATAATGGAATTTAATACATTTGAATCAATAAAAATCGGACTTGCTTCACCTGAGCAGATTAGAGAATGGTCATACGGAGAGGTTACTAAGCCGGAAACAATTAACTACCGTACACTAAAGCCTGAAACAGACGGTCTTTTCTGTGAAAGAATTTTCGGACCGCAAAAGGACTGGGAGTGTCACTGCGGTAAGTACAAGAGAATTCGCTACAAGGGCAAGGTTTGCGAACGCTGCGGCGTTGAGGTAACACGCTCTAAGGTTCGTAGAGAAAGAATGGGCCATATTGAGCTGGCTGCTCCTGTTTCTCACATTTGGTACTTTAAGGGTATTCCTTCAAGAATAGGTTTAATGCTTGACCTTTCACCAAGACTGCTGGAAAAGGTGCTTTACTTTGCTTCATATATTGTAACTGACCCGGGCGAGGGTACAGGACTTGTAAAGCAGCAAATTCTAAGCGACAACGAATACAGAGAAATGCGTGAGAAGTACGAAGACGACTTCCAGGCAGGTATGGGCGCCGAGGCTATTAAAAAGCTTTTGGAGGAAATTGACCTTGAGGAGCTTTCTGCTCAGCTAAAGGAAGAGCTTGAAACAGCCAGCGGTCAGAAAAAGGTTCGTTTGGTTAAAAGGCTTGAGGTTGTTGAGGCATTTAGAATGTCTGGCAACCGTCCTGAATGGATGATTATGGATGTAGTACCTGTTATTCCACCGGATATTCGTCCTATGGTACAGCTTGACGGCGGCAGATTTGCTACATCTGACCTAAATGACTTGTACCGCAGAGTTATTAACAGAAATAACCGTTTGAAAAAGCTTTTAGAGCTTGAAGCACCGGATATTATTATAAGAAACGAAAAGCGTATGCTGCAGGAGTCTGTAGATGCACTTATAGATAATGGCAGACGAGGCAGACCTGTTACAGGCCCTAACAACAGGGCGTTGAAGTCACTGTCTGATATGCTAAAGGGTAAGCAGGGTCGTTTCCGTCAGAACTTGCTTGGTAAGCGTGTTGACTATTCAGGCCGTTCGGTTATCGTAGTAGGACCTGAACTGAAAATGTACCAGTGCGGTTTGCCTAAGGAAATGGCGCTTGAGCTGTTTAAGCCTTTCGTTATGAAGAGATTGGTAGAAACTAAGGTTTCAGCTAATATTAAGGCAGCCAGAAAGGCTGTAGAGAGAGCTAAGCCGGAGGTTTGGGACGCACTAGAGGTTGTAATTAAGGGACACCCTGTATTGCTTAACCGTGCTCCTACACTTCACAGACTTGGTATTCAGGCATTTGAGCCTGTACTTGTAGAGGGTAGAGCGCTAAAGCTGCATCCACTTGTTTGTACAGCGTATAACGCCGACTTCGACGGCGACCAGATGGCTGTTCACGTACCATTGTCAGCAGAGGCGCAGGCAGAGGCAAGGTTCCTTATGCTTGCAGCAGGCAACCTGCTTAAGCCTTCAGACGGCCGTCCTGTTGCAGTACCTTCACAGGATATGATCTTGGGTTCATACTACTTGACACTTGACAAGAACGGTGAACCTGGCGAGGGCAAAATCTTCAGAAATGAAGACGAGGCTCTAATGGCGTATGACGCTAAATATATTACACTTCATTCAAAGATTAAGGTTCGCCGTACTCAGGAAATCAACGGTGAAATGAAGACAGGTCTTGTTGACACAACAGTTGGTCGTATTATATTTAACAGACCTATTCCGCAGGATCTTGGCTTTATTGACAGAAGTATTCCTGAAAACGAGCTAAAATATGAAATCGACTTCTTGGTTGGTAAGTCACAGCTTGGTAAAATTATTGACAAGTGCATAAGAGTACACGGTACACAAGTAACATCACAGGTGCTTGACTCTATTAAATCACAGGGTTACAAGTATTCTACAATAGGTGCTATTACCGTTGCTGTATGCGACGCAGCTATTCCGCCGGCTAAGAAAGAGATTATTGCTAAGGCCGAGGTTGATAAGGACGAAATTACAGAGCTTTACAACGAAGGTCTAATGAGTAACGAAGAGCGTTACAAGAATGTTCTTAAAATTTGGAATAAGGCTACAGACGATGTTACAGAGGCACTAAAGAATAATATGGACGCCTACAACCCAATTTGGATGATGGCTGACTCAGGTGCCCGTGGTAGTATGTCTCAGATTAGACAGCTTGCAGGTATGCGTGGTCTTATTGCCAATACATCAGGTAAGACTATTGAAATTCCTATCAGAGCTAACTACCGTGAAGGCTTGAACATTTTGGAATACTTTATTTCTTCCCGTGGTGCCAGAAAGGGACTTGCCGATACAGCTCTTAGAACAGCTGACTCAGGTTACCTTACTCGTAGACTTGTTGATGTATCTCAGGATGTTATTGTTAGAGAGGACGACTGTGGTACACACGACGGTATTGATATTTATACTATTTACGACGGCAAGAGAAAGATTGAAGATATAAGAGAAAGACTTCTTGGCAGATATTTGGCTGAAGACTTTGTTGACCCACAGACAGGTGAGGTGCTTGTAAGCAAGGAAACTATGATGGGCGACAAGGAAGCAGACATTATCTCTAACAGCGGAGTTGAAAAGGTTAAAATCCGTTCAATTCTTGGTTGTAGAGCAAAGCACGGTGTTTGCCGTAAGTGTTATGGTTCTAACCTTGCAAACGGTATGCCTGTTACAGTAGGTGAGGCTGTTGGTACTATTGCGGCTCAGTCTATCGGCGAGCCTGGTACACAGCTTACAATGCGTACATTCCACACCGGTGGTGTTGCAGGCGGCGAGGATATTACACAGGGTCTTCCAAGAGTAGAAGAATTGTTTGAAAGCAGACGACCAAAGCACCAGGCTATTCTAAGTGAAATAGACGGTGAGGTTCGCTTTGAAACTATTAAGGGTGCACGCCATGCTGTTATCTTTAATAAGGAAACAGCTGACGAAAGAAGCTACCTGATTCCTCACGGCTCAAGAGAGAAAATCCAAGAGGGTCAGTTCGTTTCAAAGGGCGATATGCTTACAGAGGGTGCTAAAAACCCACACGATGTTCTTGATATTTTGGGTGTTGAGGCTGTTCAGAATTACCTGATAGAAGAGGTACAGCGTACCTACCGTCTACAGGGTGTTGCTATCAACGACAAGCACATTGAGGTTATTGTACGCCAGATGATGCGTAAGGTTAAGATAGATGAGCCGGGCTCAACAAATCTAATGACAGGCGCTCAAATTGATAAGAATGACTTTATTACTGCAAACGAAGAAATTCAGAGCAGAATAGATGCCGGTGAAACAGACCTTGAACTGGCAACAGCTACACAACAGCTGCTTGGTATTACCAAGGCTTCACTTGCTACAGACAGCTTCTTGTCAGCTGCGTCATTCCAGGAAACAACCCGTGTTCTTACAGATGCTGCTATCAAGGGTAAGGTTGACCCGTTGGTAGGCTTGAAAGAAAATGTAATTATCGGTAAGCTAATACCTGCCGGTACAGGTATGAAACGCTACAGCAATGTAGAGCTTGAAGAAAACTTCACTACTCCTACACCGGTTGTTGACCAGGTTATAGAGCAGAATAACGAAGTGTCAAATAATTAAAATTAATGCCCATTTTGGGTAATACAAAAGCACAGCCGCAGTTTTAAACGAAACTGCAAGCTGTGCTTTTGTGATTTTTTATTTTTTAAGACTGTTCAAACAGTTGTGGGTTCATTCGGCTGTAGTGGAATATGTACTGCTGTGCAATGCCTGCGTTTGTGCCAAAATCCTCCGGAGTTAAATTCGGAAAAAGCACCTCCATTGCCCGCTTCATCCATACATCCATAGGGAAGCACTCCTTTTTGCCCATACCATACAGCATTGTACAGTCGGCAACCTTTGGACCAACCCCTTTAATTTTCATCAGTTCTTTTCTTGCCTGCTCAACAGGCATTTTTTTAATTTCATGTAAATTGATTTCATCTGTTGCTACCTTAGTTGCGGCATCAACTATATATTTAGCCCTAAAGCCACTGCGTAAAGGTGCAAGGTCATCTACAGTACAGCGGCTTAATCTTTCGGCAGTAGGAAAGGCGTATAAATTGTCCCCTATAGGCTCACCATATTGACGGCACAGTCTGTCTATAATGCCTTTAATCCTGGGTATGTTGTTGTTTTGGGATATAATAAACGAGCACAGTGCCTCCCACGGCTCTTGGCTTAAAATGCGTATGCCCGGTGCGTACTGTTGGGCCTCTTTTAAAACAGGGTGAAGGCTTGCAAGGCTGCTCTTTATTCCATCATAGTCTACACCTAAGTCAAAGTAGCTGTACCAAACATTTTCAAAGTCATTTTTATTACAGCCTTGCAGTGTTACGGTGGTATCCTTTTGAGATATAGTCAGTGCTTTTCCAAAGGCAACCCCGCTGTAGGTGTTGCAGTCTGTTTTGTTCCACCTAAAGCACTGTCCGCATTCAAAAATTTGCTCAAGGTTAAAGGATGAAACCTCTGTTATAATTACACTGTCGTTTTTATATATCACATTCATTATAAAAACTTCCTTAAATTTAATAACTATTTTCTACTAAAATAGTATATCATATTTACTTATTTTGTGCTACAATAAAAATGGAGTTGGAGCGTAATATTCGGAGGTAAATTATGAAAGAAAATATATGTACTATACCTATAAATGATGTTTTTGCGCCAAAGTGCGGCTGCCCTATGTGTCGTATGGAAGCAATGCTTGAAAAAAACTATGTTGAATATATTACAGGTGCCGCTATGATGGAGCCTGACATTCGCACAGACACAAACAATATGGGCTTTTGCTACACTCATTTTAATATGATGGTGCACCACGGCAAACGCCTGCCTAACGCTTTAATTCTTGATACACATTTGGACAAGCTTATGACAGAGCTTATTCCAAAGGAGGTAAAAGGCAAGCCTGACAAGAAAAAGCTTGCTAAACTGGAAGAAATTCAGCACAGCTGTTATGTCTGCAACAAAATGGACTGGGGTATGAAACACCTTATGGAGACAATCTTTAAAACCTGGGAAAAGGAAGAAGAGTTCAGACAGCTGTATGCTCAACAGCCTTACATATGTATGAAGCATTATACCATGCTTATGAAGGCTGCAATGAACAAGGGTGTAAGCTCAAAAAATTTGCCTGAGTTTTACAGGGTTACAAGCAGTCTTACAGGTGGTTATCTTGAAAGCCTGCGAAAGGATATTGCGCATTTCTGCACAATGTTTGACTACCGTGCTCAAGGTCAAGACTGGGGAACATCAAAGGATTCTATTGAGCGCTCTGTAGAATTTCTTACTTCTGAAAAGGTAAGTGAAAAATCTCCCTTTGAGGAGGACAACGATAAATAGCCTATTTGCTTTGATGTATTTATTAGGAGATTTAATATGTTTAAACGAATACAATATATAGACGACTTGGTTATTAATTGGATTGGTCGTCTGCATACACCAATACTTAACAAAATTATGGTAGTAACAAGTCAACTGGGTACTAAGGGTGCTATATGGCTGCTGTTGTGTATACCGTTTATGGTTAACCCCTCTACCAGAGTTATAGCCGTAAACTTTTTGGTTGCGTTAGGGCTTACCTCAGCCTGCGGAGAGGGAATTATAAAGCATTTGGTATGCCGTATGCGTCCTTGCCACAAGCTGGAGGACGACGAGCTTATCGTAAAAAGACCTGACTTTTACTCTTTTCCCTCCGGTCATACTGCATCGTCATTTTCAGTATTTGCCGTAGCTCTTTTTAGGTGCGACCAGCCGGTGTGGATATCTATCTTGGTTTTGGCTGTGTTAATCAGCTTTTCAAGAATTTATTTAAGAGTACACTATCTTACAGATGTACTGTGCGGCATAGTGCTTGGCATAGTCTGCGGCTGTATATCTATAAGAATAATGGATCAGCTGATTGTGGGCATTTTGTTTGGAAGCTGATTAAATATATAGGCTAAAATTACGGTTGCTTTTGCTTGGTGTATGCCATAAAACTATACCATAGCAAAATTGCCGTAATTTTTATTTACAGACAATTTAAAAAGGTCAATAAATTTTAAGGAAAACAGGGTATTAATTATGAATAACAATGAATGTTCGGTATATAAAAAATGCAGTGGCTGTCAGCTTATGAATATGGAGTACAGTCAACAGCTAAAGTGGAAGCAAATTAAGGTAGAACGCCTTATGAATGTTTTTGGCAAGGTAAACAGAATAGTGGGTATGGACAACCCTTACCACTACAGAAATAAAGTTCAAACCCTTTTCAGAACAACAAAGGGTGGTAAAATAATATCCGGCGTATATCAGTCGGCAACCAACGGTATTGTGGGAGTTGAAAGCTGTTTGCTAAACAACAAAAGGGCAGACCGCATAGCAATAGCCGTAAAAACTATGCTTAAAAGGCTGAATATTTCTACCTATAATCCTAAAACAGGCGAGGGCTTTCTAAAAAATACACTTATTCGCACAGCCTACAACACAGGTGAAAATATGCTTGTACTTGTTACAGCCTACGAAAAATTCCCACAGAAACAGCAGTTTATAGAGGGAATATTAGGTCTTTACCCTAAAATAACCACAATAGTGCAAAATATTAACACAAGCCCCGACAAAATGATGCTTGGCAGTAAGGAAATAGTGTTGTACGGCAGTGGAAAAATACAAGATGTTTTGTGTGGCTGTAAGTTTACTGTTTCTCCAAAGTCATTTTATCAGGTGAACCCACAGCAGACGGAATATCTGTACAACAAAGCAATCGAGCTTGCAAAGCTGCAAGGCACCGAAACAGTTGTTGACGCCTACTGCGGTACAGGTACTATCGGCATAATAGCCGCAAAATATGCAAAACAGGTTGTAGGTGTAGAAATAAACAAGCAGGCAATAAAAGACGCAAAGGAAAACGCACTGCTAAACAAAAGAAATAACATCACCTTTTACGCAAAGGACGCAGGTGAGTTTTTACAACAGCTTAGTCAAGACGATGTAGCACCACCGGATGTTTTGTTTGTAGATCCACCAAGAGCCGGTTGTAACCGAGAGTTTTTAAACTCGGTTGATGTCATTAAACCAAACAAAATTGTATACATAAGCTGTAACCCTACCACCCAACAGCGTGATGTTAAGTTCCTCACCGACCGTGGCTACACCGTAAACCAAATCCAACCCGTAGATATGTTCCCACATATCATGTGGAGAGCGTGGTTCTGTTGACTAAAGTACATAAATAATTATTGTGGATATAAGATATGTAAAGTCGATAGCCGGACTGAAGTTGAATCAGTCGGCACAGAATCCGATTACATATCTGAACCCACAGTAGAGAGAAAAAATTCTAATTTTTAGAATTAGACAAATTTGAATTTGCGGAGTTGAAGTGCAGTGAAAAGGAGTAATATGAATATTGTAATAATAAATGGATCACCAAGAAAAAAAGGTGCAACATCAAAGATTTTACATATGTTAGAAGGTAAACTTCTTGAATATGATGATGTGAAAATAGAATATTATGATTTGGTAGATTTAGAGATTAAAATGTGTATAGGCTGTTGTGTTTGTTATAAGAATGGAAAATGCCATATTAATGATGATGCTGAAATGCTTTCGGACAAAATTTCGACAGCGGATGGCTTGATAATTGGAAGTCCGACTTATGCAAGTAATGTGTCGGGAATGTTAAAGGTATTTATTGATAGAGGCCATTTTGTCATTGAACAGTTATTGTATGGAAAATACGCTATAAGTGTTGCCACTGGTGAAAACTATGGAAGTAATGATACTAGTAAGATATTGAATAAACTAGTGCAATATTCTGGGGCGTTATTAACTGGAAAGATTGTATATAATACACCGTTTAACAAGGAGATTACAGATGATAGATTGAATAATAGAGTTAGCACCTTGGCTAGTAAATATTATTTGGATATTAAAAACAGGCGAAAATATCCTATTCAATCCATTATTCATAGCATAATATTCAATATTGGAATTAAATCTTTTGTTAAATGTAAAGGTGAGAATTACCAGGGTGTACTTGATAAGTGGAAGGAAAAAGATATACATGTTATAAAGTGAAGATTTTGAATTTTAGGAGGATAAACGAATGGGATTTTTTGATATTTAAATGAGTTACGAAATTCCAGTTTGTAGGGCTGATGCATTAGCCAAGAAACTTGAAATTTACACAATAGGCATTTACTCTATTTGCCTATACAACCATTAAGGCAACTCAACACTTGTATCGGTTCGACATACCCATTTTAAGGCGAAAACAGGTGTTCCACCATTCCCTTGTACAGTGGGTGTTGAGTAGGTTACTTGTTGGAGAACCGAGTCACGTCGAGACGGTTGTTCTTTTGTCCCAACTAAAACAAAAGCCGGATAATTACATTAATGTCACGATTGAACTTGATGATGTGGATATAACATCTGTAGAGACTAAGGCAACATATGATGAGATAAAGAAGTATGTGGCTGAACATAATGCTGGCATGAAGGTTTCAAATCTGTATATTTCACAGGTAAAGAGAAAATGTGGAATTGAGGTTGGAAAGAATTATAATTTGCCTAAAAATGAAGAAAGTAGGCAACCACAGTGTCCGGAAGATAAGGAGAGAGCAATTGTGGAGGCATTGGAACATTTTAATATGATTTAGCAGAAATAAAAAGAGTCTGATAAATCGGAATTTGCAAAGGAGAAAAATATGTATAAAGAAAAAAGTAGATTTTATTTTGTAATTGTATTGATTTATTGGATAATATATATGATTGGACTTTTTGTAATGGGAATCTTGTACAAAAAAGGAATCTCAAACTATAATATAATTTATTGGATAATTGCGGTTATTGGAGTATTAATTGTGGTAATAAAAGATAAAAGTATAACTAATTTAGGCTTTACAGCAGAAAAATTAAAAGTGAATATTATAATATCTCTTTTAATTATTATTATAACTTTCGTTATAAGTGTTATTGTAGGAAAATATCCAATATTAAGATTAATTAAAGGTAGTTTATATTATTTGTTTTATATATCATTATTAGAAGAAATATTGTTTAGAGGATTTATTCAAAACTATTTATGTGGATTAAAATGCAACAAATATGTAATCTTTATAATAGGTGCATTATTATTTTCGTTAACGCACTTGCCTTTTCAAATGTATGTTAATAATAATATTTCTTTAAATTATATTTTTGAAGCATTCCCACAATTATTATTTTGCTTTGCATTTCATTTGATTATGTGTTTTATTACATACAAAAGAAAAGATATTACCATTCCTATAGCACTACATTATGCTATAGATTATTTGCAAAGTGCCTTATAAATTACAATTTGTATGTATGGTAAATCTAAAATGTATTTTAGTTACATATCCTGAGTGGGGGCAGAAAGTGCCACCACTTTCACTATTTGGGGGCGGAAAGCGCCACCATATATAATAAACAAAGGGTTCAAGGGGAAAATTACTTTGCCAGAGCAGCATTTAGATGGAGATATCTCTAATGCGTATCTAGCCATCGTCCACGGGAGAATGTTCAGCCTTTGAAATTCAGAAATAGTGAAGTTTATTTATAAAGGAAGGGTTTTGAGACTGTGCAGATTGACAGCGTGGGGGAGTAATGTTACAAAAGATAAAAAGTCAGAAATACAGTTAAAAAAGGAGAAAAATATGAATTGCAGGAACACTGAAACAAGGCGGCGAATAGTTGAAGAATACGATGTAAAACCAGTTGCTCATATAAAACTACTTGCAGGTCAAATTAAGCATAGTGATGCAGAAGCTGTTATTAGGGATGAGTATTATATTTTTACTGCAAAAAATAAAGGCAACGGAAAAACTGAGATAATACAATGTGGTATGTGGACTGCTCGTGATTTTTTAAAAATCTTGGGAATTAAAGGATTACCATTATTTAATCCGCTATACGAAGAGAATAATAAAACAATATCAAAAGGAACTGAAAACAAGAATATAAATAGTTGGAATCCAACTGCTAAACAATTATATAATGCAATTATGTGGTTGATTATTGCGTGGGATGCTAAACCAAATACACCACTATTTGAATTTAGGGATGATATCGTAAAATATAAAAGATATAATCCTTTTGATTGGAAAATTAAGAGAGTAAATACTGCCATAACAAATGGAGGAAATGGTAAAACACTAACTGAGATGGTGGATAAATTTCGCGAGGGGAACAATATAAAAGATAGCAGTTGCGATTTCTCATTTCTTAATGAAAGGATGGCAAATATAACTGATGGTAATGGTAAAGTAATAAAATCTTTCTTTTAAATAACCTAAAGAAAAACACATATAATTTAGAAGACGGAATATTTGTATAAATAAGACATAACGGATTATTTATTTTGCCTTTACTTTTCATACATAACCCACCTATCACATATTGGGTGCACAGTTAACATGACAAGGGTTGAAGCGGTGAAATAGGTGTTCTTGAAATTTTTGTAAATAAATTCGGACAAATATTAGCAACTAAAGTCGGGAGAAAGATTATCCTCTAAGCTATAATATAGGTACAGTGGATGAAAGGAGCAGTAACATGGAATGGGTGAACGTAATAGGAGATTCAATTGAATATATTGAAGAAAATATAACCGAAGATATTTCATTAAGTGATATTGCCGGGCATGTCAATATTTCAGAATTTTATTTTCAAAAGGGTTTTGCAATGCTTTGTGGTTTTACGGTGGGCGAGTACATTAGAAACCGCAGGCTTGCACTTGCAGGAAATGAAATAGCAGCCTCTGACCAAAAAGTAATAGATATTGCTATGAAGTATGGCTATGACTCTCCCGATAGTTTTACTAAGGCTTTCACAAGATTTCATGGAGTAACGCCTACAGCTGTTAGAAAAGAAAAGGGCGTTGTACTTAAATCCTTTGCTCCGCTAAAGATTAAAATATCATTAGAAGGAGGCTATCTTATGAATTACAAAATTGAGAAAAAGGATGCATTTACAGTTATTGCAAATTCAAAGTCATTTAGCTATGAGGGTGCCAAGGAGACAGTTCCGCAATTTTGGAAAGAGCATTATGCAACGGGTAAAGGTGCTGTTGTTATGGGCACCTTCGGTATCAACATTGATGAAAATATGGGCAAAGAAACCTTTGAATACCTGATTGCGGATTTGTATAAGGGGCAGGAAGTGCCAGAGAGCTTTGTCAAAAAGACAATTCCGGCTTTTGACTGGGCTGTGTTCCCTTGTGTAGGCGCTATGCCAAAGGCCTTGCAGGATGTAAATACTAAAATATTTACAGAGTGGCTGCCTGCATTAAAGGACTACGAGTTTGCGGCAGGGTATTGCGTTGAGTATTACGATGACCCGTCGAAATATGAAAAGGGCACGCTGGACGATAAATATTATTGTGAAATTTGGATTCCTGTAAAGCGTAAATAATAAAATTAAAAGCCTATTTATGCAAAAGTAAGAAAATTTGCAACTTGTGTAATCAAAAAGCCCCCTGCCACTAAAGTGCATTATGTGGTAGGGAGTTTTTTACGCAAAAAATAACATTATAAAGTAAAACATAATTATACCAAGACTTGACAAGCAAGAACAAATGTTCTATAATAACCTAAGTATAAATTAGCCTGTAAATGGGAGAAAAAATATGAACGAAAGACCTGCTTTGGATAAAAGCTTAGACAGCAAGACTTTTTTGCAGTTTTATTATTTAAAGGAAGAATTGGTTGCATTTTGCAGAGAAAACGGACTGCCAACATCAGGGGGAAAACCGGATATAACCCGCCGCATTGCACATTTTCTTGATACCGGCAAAATTTTGCCGGCAACAAAGTCCCGTAAAAAATCAGCCTCTGCAATATCTGTAATAAATATGGATACTCCTATTGAAGAAAATTTTGTATGCTCCGAAAAACACAGAGCATTTTTTAAAGAGAATATAGGCAGCAGCTTTTCTTTTAATGTTGGCTTTCAAAAGTGGCTTAAAAGTAATAGCGGAAAAACATATAAAGACGCAATTAATGCCTATTACCAAATTCTTGAGGATAAGAAAAAGGGAAAAACTAAAATTGATAAGCAGTTTGAGTACAACACCTATATACGGGATTTTTTTGAAGATAACCACGGAAAAAGTTTAGATGACGCAATTAAGTGTTGGAAATATAAAAAATCCCTGCCAGGGCATAACCGCTACGAAAAAGCCGACCTGGAGGCTCTGAAAAAGTAATATTATTTACCGTCATTTAGCATATTGTCAAACCATTACACAACTAGGGTAGGGCAGTATGCTGTATTTGTGTGTGCTGTATTGTGCAGTTTAAACGAATTGACAAAAATATAACAAATACACTGGATTTTTAAAAATCTTTGTAGTACAATATAGTTACAGTAAGTAAGTTATTTTTTTAACATACTTTTTGTTCCTAAATTTGAATATTTTGTCTTATATAAATTCCATTAAACAAAAGGCAGTCGTACCGGCCCGGGTGCGGCTGTCTTTTGTTTGCAAAATTGTAGATTATTTAATGCTTTTTTAAATTAATAGCAGTTAATTTTTAGCTTTGTATTGACAAAGTTGTTGGTAAAATATAGAATATAAGTAGTGTTTTTAGGCTGTGAAAAGGCAACAGCACAGCTCTATTTACAGGAGGTATTTTTGTGAACAATAAGCCGGGTATAAAAGAAAGAATTTCAGACGGCACCTATGCGGCAATAGGTGTTATTGCTATAGTTTTGGTTATTGCTATAATCGTATTGCTTTTTGTGACAAGCGCAAAGCCTGAAAAAAGTGATGGTACAGAAACAGGCAGTACATCTGTTTCTCAAATGAGCAATGACGGTAGTTCTTCTGACAGTTCAAGTAGTGACAGCAGCTCCTCTGACATTTCAGACAGTTCAAGCAGTTCTTCAGACAGCGACAGTGATAGCAGTTCTTCAGACAGTTCAAGCAGTGACAGTGATTCTTCTGATAGTGACAGTGATAGCAGTTCCTCTGACAGTTCAGACAGTTCAAGCAGTGACAGTGATTCTTCTGACAGCGACAGTGACAGCAGTTCTTCTGACAGTTCAGACAGTTCAAGCAGTGACAGCGACGACGCAAGCAAGAGCGACGAAGAGCTTGCACTTGACGCAGCTAACGCTTACTGTGCAGAGAGAGTTGAAAAGCACGATACAATATCTGACATTACATACAATGACAAATTTACAGAAAAAGACGGAGTATATCTGTTTGAGTTTACTGTTAAGTATTCAAACGACGCAGGCGATAAAAAGGCCGAGGTTACCGTTGAAAAGGACGAAAACGGCAAGTATGTAGGCAAGCACCTTACAATTACATCTGACGCCGAATAAGCAGTATGCAATTCTTTGTAAGTAAACTATGGGGCAAATAAATAGATTTAAAGGTTTACGGCTTTTAGCAAGCTGTGAACCTTTTTCTTTGGTTAGTATAATAGCCATATTTTGTTAAATACAGAAAATAAAAAGTACAGTTGCAGTTTTGTTTAAACTGTGGCTGTACTTTTGTGTCGTTTGTTAAGCAATTAAATATTGTAATAAATGTAAGGTAAGGGAAAAGATTCCATAACAATTATCTCGTAGAAAAATTGCCTCTGTCTGTCTTGATTTGCACAGGGGACAATTTAAACTGCTACAAAGCTGATTTATGTTATTTTTCAAAGTGAGATAAATTGATCTTTTTACGCCTTGTAGTTACTATCATAAATAATGATGAGCTAAGCATTAAGCACACTACAAAGGCCGCTTTCTCGTGGATTAAATTACTGAAAAATGTTCCTACTGCGGCGCCGGTAAAAAAGGCAGTGTTTATTGCTGTGTAACGCAAAAAGTGTGTAAAGTGTTCCTTTTCTTTAGTGGAAAAATATTTACGGAGCCTTTCAGCAGAGCTTCGCAGATTACCTGTACACATTGTGCAGGCGTATGGGGTGTTGTAAATCGCCCTAAAGCTTTGCACCTGTATGGCACTTAAAAAAGATACCGCAAGCGTAACTATTATGTTAGGCACCCACGCCGGCATACAGCCTACCAAAACAAGCAACAGTATTTCAGCAGCTATGGTTATAACTTCAATGGTAACTACCCTGTTTCGGGTAATTTTGGTATTAAGATAGTCGGTAATAAACACACCTACAAAATAAGCCGCTATAGGTACGGCGTACATTAGGCAGGTTACAAAATTGCCCTCTGTTAGGTTTATTCCCATAAATATTATGTTGCCTGTTTGTGCAAAAGCAAATACTCCGCCACGGGTAATGTATGTATATGCGTCAATAAACCCTCCTGACGCCGCCATAATTAAGCCTATATGCAGTGTTTTGTGCGGAGGTGTCATAGCTTTTTGCTTTTTATTCACAATATCACCTCATATAACCCAAAATTTACAGTTTATAAAGTGCAATTTTCTATATCGGCTTTACAGTCGGTATAAAATGCAGATAATCAGTCTTTATACTTTAAGTCCTCTACAGTCCAGTCGTTTAGCACTCTGCACATAGTTTTACCCTCAGCCTTTGCACCGTGAAGGTCGTGGTCAAGGTAGTTTCCGCATTCTTCCTTTTTATCTCCCGGAATTTCACCCTCATAATCTCTAATAAACTCAAAAGTTTCCTTTACAAGGTCTATTACCTGCTGTGGCTTTAGGCTGTCTCTTACAATTAAATAACAGCCTGTTCTGCAGCCCATTGGTCCAAAGTAGATTATGCTGTCAGCATAAGGGCTGTTGCGCACATATGTGGCAAATAGGTGCTCTACGGTATGCAGTGCGCCTGTTTCCAAATAATTGCCGTTGTTTGGCTTGCGCATACGAATGTCGTAGGTAACAATGTCACCGTCTATTCTTGATGTATAAATGCCCTCTGTAAGGGTGTCATGGTTAATAGTAAAGCTTGCAATTTTTTTCATAGTTAATTCTCCTTTACTTTCTTCAAAGCCTCAGCTTTTTCATCTCGTTTTTTATTGTATATAAACATAAGCACAGCCATTAGGCAAATTATTACATAGCCAACCCAGCTTAACCAGTCGGGAATTTGACCAAACACAATAAAGCCTATTGCGGCGGTGAAAATGATTTGCGAATAATCATACACTGAAACATCTTTTGCCGGTGCATAGCAGTATGCAGAGGTTATGGTAAACTGTCCTCCGGCGGCACTTAGTCCGGCCAAAATAAGCATAGCCAGCTGTACAAGCGACATTGGTGTAAAATTAAAAATCAAAAACGGCAGTGTTACCAAACATGAAAAACCGGAGAAAAAGCACACAATAACCGGCCCTTTTACTCCTCTTTGTCCTAACATTCTAACAAATGTATATGCCAATCCGGCACACATACCGCCGCACAGGGCAAGCAATGCCGGAATTGTTGAAACATTTGAAAAGCTTGGTTTAACAACGCACATAGCACCCACTAACGCACCTGTTACAATAAACATTTGCACCGGCTTTATTTTTTCTTTTAAAAGAAAAATACTGAAAACAATGGCAAAAAACGGCGACATCTTGTTAAGAATAGAGGCGTCTGCCAGGTCTAGGTGGTCAAGTGCGTAAAAGTTACACAATATACCCAGTGTGCCGAACAGTGACCTTAAAAAAAGCGGCACAAAGGTTTTCTTTGGCAGTTTTAAGCTGGTGTGATTTTTTATCAATATTGCGCCTGCAAAGAAAAAGGCTACAAAATTTCTGAAAAAGCTTTTTTGTATAGAGGGCAGGTCGCCTGCCAGCCTTACAAACATCATCATCAGCGCAAAGAAAAACGCTGACAGTATAATTAAAATTATTCCCTTGTTCAGCGGTTTCATATTTTTCCAACTACTCATTGCGTAACGCCCTCTTTTATCAAACTAATATACATTATATCACACCTTTTATCTAAATTCCAGTTTGCAGTATAACACCAAGCAAAACTAATCCCTATTTAAACAAAGGACATTTTTGGGGGCATAAATTGCAACGCAAAAGGCTGAAAATGTACCTGCATTTCCAGCCTTTGTTTAACAATATTATACCTCAACCACTGTTTTTCTACTGCACACTGTTTCTCCGTCAATGTCAGTAATGTATGAGGCCTTTTTTAACAGCTCTTCATTTTTCTTATCAACTGTTATTACTGTAAGAATAAATCCCTTGCCCACATCTTGGGCTGATGTATTTTTATAATATGTATACCTAAGTGATGTCATACCATCTGCAACAATAATTTTATCAATATTTACATAATCATTTGCATTTTCAAGTGGTAATAAGCATAGGAACAAAGAGTTGTCTTTGAAAAATGCGTCATCATAATTTTTTCCGTTAGAAAGTAACCCATGTACATTGTTTTGTGTACTCTTTCCAACTGACAACTGGTCAAACATATCTTCCCATTCGTTTACGCTTGTTATCGGCATCATCTGATGTGTATAAAAATCGTTTACAGATTGCTGTATATTGTCGTAATCCTCCTCAGAAATATTAAATTTACAGTAAGTTTTATTATCGGAAGTGTTGGAAGTATAAATGTTATTTAATGAAAAATAATATTGGTCTGCTTTGAATTCCAGGCTTTTACAGGCAATGGAATTTACGGTAATTAAAGACACCACACTTATAATTATGGCTATTACCTTGGTTTGAATAGTCAAGTGTGTAAGAATACACAGAAGCAAATCACAAACCAACAGTATAAATACCAAAACATAAAATAAAATATTTGAAGCATTAAAAAATAATATAACAGAAGAAATTATTATTGCCGATGACATCAAAAGGAGTATGGCGGCTGTCGGCTTTTCAAAGTCTATGTCAAACTTTCGTACGATGAAAAAAACAGCCAACATTGCAGCTATAAATATTAATAACGATAGCTGTAAATATCCTTCTTTGTATAATTCGTCATAATTATACATTCGCAACAGCTTAAAAAAAGTTATTAATCCCAAACTGCCACAGACAAAGCATGTAACAACATTTATTACAACTGAAAAATTGTTCCTTTCCTCCGGAAATTCATAATTATTAAAAGTATTATTCAAGTCTATGCCACCTTCATACTATTTTTCCTAATATCTGGTTATATTTAACTACTCCAAAATATCTGCTGTCATTACTATTCTCAAAATTATCTCCTACAACATAAAACTCATCTTCAGCTAATTCAATAATTTTTTCATCTACCTCGGATGTATAATATGTTTTTATACCGTTAATATATAAATAGCCTTTCTTTTGTTCTACAGAATCATGTGGCACGGCAACTATTCTTTTTATGTAATCCTTATTGTCAAGTGTAAATACAATAACATCGTCTCTTTCAACACTTTTATTATACTGCATTATAACTAATTGACCACTGTTATATGTTGGTGCCATAGATTGCCCTGAAATTATAATCAATTTAAAATTTGTGGTTAGTATTAAACCTATAACTATAATAAAGGCAATACAAATAAAAGGAATATATTTTAGATTCTTATACATCTTGTTGCACATTTTTCTATATCCTTATCATGAGTAACTACTACAACAGTTTTTCCGTTTTCGTTTAGTGATTTTAGCAGTGAAAGTATAACATCTCTGTTTTCTACATCTAAGCTGCCGGTAGGTTCATCTGCCAAAATCAGCTCAGAGGGCTTTAGCATAATCCTTGCAACAGCAACTCTTTGCTGTTCACCTCCGCTTAATTGAAAAACCTTTTTATTTTCATAGTTTTCAAGACCAACCGACTTAAGGGCCTCATTTATTTTTTGCTTTTTCTGCTCTTTGCTTAACTTTAGATACTTTGTGCCTACCTCTAAATTTTTTATAACAGTTTCATCCTCTATTAACCCATAGTTCTGAAACAGATAAGAAATGTGGTATCTTAAAAGCTTATTGCCCTCTTTTGATTGAAAAAATGGGTTTTTTATACCACAAATTTCAACATCACCGCTGTCAGCCTTATCCAACAAACCAATAATATTTAACAAGGTAGATTTGCCTGCACCGCTTTTACCGGTTATAATAACAAATTCCCCTTTTTCAATTTCTAAGGAGTAATCATTAAATATTACATTTGATCCATAACTCTTTGATATATTTGACAATTTAACAATACTCAAGTTTATTCCCCTTTCAAAACGCTTAAAATATTTTTTCGGTTTACTCGTTTTTCGGTTATAAAAAATACGACTAAATCTAAAATGATTATAAGCAGAAGACATATTGGCTCTATTATCATACTAAAGTATATTTTCATAATAATACAAGCCACAGTCAAAAATAAAATAATACCTATCAGTAAAATAATATACTTTTTATAGATGTCAAAGAAAGACACACCGCACAGCTTTTCTATTGCAATCTTTTCCTTATTATTTTCTATATAAATTTTTGCCATAAAAATTGATAGGATAACAGAAGAAATTAAATAAACCATAGAAAAAGCTAACTGATAAACAAAACCCTGCACATATTTACTTATTACATTAGAAAATGTATTTTCAACAAAAGGTGTTTCTAATACAACATCCTCAATTCCTGCCTGCTTTAGGTATGGCAACAATTCTGAGTAAGGGTCATCTGTATTGACCTTTAAAAGATAAAACTGGTTTGACATACCCGGAAGCATTTCTTCTGTCATTATTTCAGAATCGTAGATAACAATATCGGGGTTATCCAAATGTCCCAGTGTTGTTTGACCGGCCATGGCATTAAAGCTGTTTATGGTTTCATTTTCTTTATAAACAATCATATGCAGGTCATTAATATTGGCAGTACCAAAGTACATCTCCAAAAGACCATTATACTCGTCGTATAAACCTTCTTGAGTGTACCCTCTGCTTTCAGAAACCAATATATTAAGCTTTCCGTCAACAAAATCCTTTTCAGATATTAGGGTACCGTCAGTTTTATGTATTGGATTTACTGACAGATAATTCTTATCTATTATTATTTCTTTTTGTCCGCTGTATTCTGCAAATGAGCTTACTCCGTCCGGTGCAGTTTGATAATTTAAGCTGTTAATGTATATACCGTCAAACTTGTCAACAGTAATGTCATAAAACTTATTAAATTTGGGTACATATTCATAATATACATCTTCGTTATCCAAATCTACCTTTTCTGTGTAAAGATTGGTAGCAGCTCTGTTGTTAATAACAGATGAAATGTTTTTTGATTGAACAAACAGGGAATATGAGTTATTAATAAGCTGAAAGCATATAGACAGGTTTATAACAAGCATAATCAAAAACGCAATTTTAGAAATAAGCGATACTATAAAAATTGCTTTCTTTTTACTTTTTCCCTTCAGGTACAAACCGTAATTATTGCTGGTTTTCACTACAATAACGGCTGTAACTAAGAAAATGGCCAGTATGCCGACAAAAGACAGCAGTATATCCCTAACAGAGAACATAAAATAAGAAGTAAAAGTATTTTTATATAGAACGCTTACCAATAAAAAGTTTACAAATTCTATAATAAACAGCAGTACGCCAAATACAGTAAGGTTCCTTTTTAATTCCTCTGCAATAACATCCTTTGCCGTATAACCGTTCATCCTTTTTACAGCGTACTTTCTGCCCTGTGACAAAAGGTAGAAAATTATACTAAGACACATAAGAACAAACAACAGCAAGTACGGCTGCTGCATATCGTTCATGCTTTGTGCAAAGCCACTGTCTGTCAGCTCAACTAACAGTCCCAATTCTTTTAAGGCTTCCATTACAGTATAAACATCGTCAGACGAAGTGTAAAAAACACAGCTTTTAAGCACGTATTTCTCTATATAACTGAAATCCTCAATTGTAACATCACAAGTGGCGGAGGATATTCCCATAGGATAAACCTCAAAGTTTTTTACTGTAGATAGTGTTGAAAAGCACTGATTAGGGGATAAAATCTTTCCGTTATTTTTTAAATCCAACTTCTGAAAAAAATCATCCTTGTTGTTGGTTTTATACAGTATATATGAGGTTTTTTCTGATGAAAAGTCTGTTGCTCTATACATTAAATCGGCATTTATGCTTGCCATTTTTTCCTCTAAAAGCTTTATATAGTCCTTATTTGTATAATTCCCACGAAGCTGTTTTACGCTTATTTCCTTTAATCCCTCATAAGGAAGCATTTCGCAATAGTTAGAATAATTAAAAAATGTAATTATTGATAACAGTGTAAAGAATATTACATACAACAAACACATTATTTTTTTCACAGTAACACCACCATTTCTTAATAAAAAAGGTTGCCCCACAAAAGTGGCCAACCTTTTTACAATTATTTGTACTTTTTTAAGCCGAATATTTGTTACAATTCCCTCACACACAGTGTTGTTAGTGTAACATATTATTTAATTAAAGTCAATATATTTACATTATATTTATTTTTACTTTTTTAAATTACAATAGGTGCGTTAAATATCTGTTTTAATTCTACAGTGGCACAGTATATGTATATACTTCTAGTATTAATCGCTTTTTGAGGGCAGAGGCTTCATACCGAAAAATGTAGTTGAAATATACTTTTCTCCGCCTTTTTCAAAATTAACCTTTACAATATCACTTTTCTGGTTGGCAAGGGTAACCGTACCCCTGCCAAACTGCTTGTGCAGTACGGCTGTGCCCTCTTTGTACAGACCTGAACGGTTTTTAAGCTGAAGTGGTGTAAGCTGTAGTTCCTCTTTAGTGTAAAAGCCCTTTTCATATTCGCAGTAAAGTCCTATTGCCGTAATAAATATTAGACCGTAATTCTCTGCCTTGCGAGTGCCCACACCGCTTACATTCAGTATTTGGGAAAGACTTGTCGGTTTTTTAATGCACATATCCTTTAGCGAATTGTTACTGAATATTACATAAGCCGGTACATTTGCTTCTTCTGCCAGCTGATTTCTTACACTGCGTATATAGTCGTACATTTCTTCGCTGTATTCATCGCTTTTGCTAACGGTAAATACTTTTTCTTTGTTTAGGGTGTCTGTCTTTTTGGTGCGCATAGTAACTTTAAGCTTGCCCTTTAAAATTTTAACAGAGCTGCCGTTAAGTTTGAGTATTGGGAATTTGTCCTGCGTGCGGAAAACATAGTCCTTTACAATAAGGTAATTTATAATTTTGTTTACCTCATCTCGAGTATTATCTTTTAACAAACCATATGTAGACAGGCTGTCGAAGCCGTTATTAATTATATTTTGATTTTTACTGCCTAACAAAATATCCGCTATCATCTTAGCACCAAACCTTTGCTTGGTTTTTGCTATACAGGAAAGCACCTTTTGTGCCTCTATGGTTATATTTTTTTCTACAAAGTCGCCTGTACAGTTTGAGCAGTTACCACAGTAGCCGCTGTAGGGCTGACCAAAGTATTTTAGTATGAACCCTCTTAAACAGTCGGCTGTGTTGCAGTAGCCGTACATTGCATTAAGCTGGCGAAGCTTGTTTTCAACTATTATCTGGGCTGTTTCAGGTTCCAGCTGACTGCTTTCTATTGATTTTTCTATTAAAAACTTGTTGGTTGCATAGTCCTTTCCGCTAAACAACAGTATACATTTAGCCGCACTGCCGTCTCTGCCGGCTCGGCCTGCCTCTTGGTAATAGCCCTCTATATTTTGCGGCATATTGTAATGCACAACATAGGCAACATCTGACTTGTCTATGCCCATACCGAAAGCGTTGGTAGCTACTATAACCCGGCATCTGTCATAAATAAAAGCCTCTTGGTTTTGCTTTCTTTCATTCATACTCATACCGGCATGGTAGGGCAGTGCCTTTATGTCTGCCTCTTGAAGCATTTGGCATACATCCTCTACATTTGACCTGGTGTTGCAGTACACAATGCCACATTCCTCAGGGTTACTGCGTACTATTGACAACAGCTGTGTATCCTTGTTTTTAGGGTGCATTACCTGAAAGCTTAGGTTAGGTCTGTCAAAGCCTGTGGTTATTACAAATGGGTTATTTAACTGCAAAATATGCTCAATATCTTCCCTTACCTCCGGCGTGGCCGTAGCCGTAAAAGCCGAAACTATAGGGCGGTGGTTAAGCTTTGCTATAAAATCAACAATTTTTAAATAGTCCGGGCGGAAGTCCTGCCCCCAGTGGGAAATGCAGTGGGCCTCGTCTACTGCTACCATTGATATATTTATGCTTTTGCACATATTAAGAAAGTCCGAGGTCAAAAGCTTTTCCGGCGCTGCGTATATAATTTTATAAGCGCCTGCCTTTGCCCGCTGCATAGCAAGGGCTTGCTGAGAAGCACTAAGACTGCTGTTTAAATAAGCCGCCTTAATGCCCATATTAACCAGTGACTTTACTTGGTCGGTCATTAAAGAAATTAAGGGAGAAATAACAATGGTAACTCCCTCAAGCATTAGTGCCGGAACTTGGTAGCACACCGACTTTCCTGCACCTGTAGGCATTACGCACAGAACATCACGCTTTGCGGTTATATTGTCTATAACCTGCTGCTGTGCTCCCTTAAAGCTGCTGTAGCCCCAGTATGCCTTTAAAAGCTCAAGCTTTTCCATTGTTATTCTCCCTAAGTTTCAATTATTATCTGTAGTTATATACAGTCTTGACTTAAAACCCCATACTTTTCGTAGCTGACGGTTTTAACTATTTTATTCTCCTCGTTTACAAACACAACCTTTGGTTTGTGCTGTTTTACCTCGTTGGAGTCAAGCTGACAGTACGCCATAATAATGATATGGTCGCCTGTCTGTACACAGCGTGCCGCCGCACCGTTAAGGCATATCATACCGGAGTTTGGCTTGCCTGCTATTGTGTAGGTTTCAAAACGGCTTCCGTTTTCAACATCCACTATTTGAACCTTTTCATATTCATATATACCGGCTGCCTCCATCAAAGCAGGGTCAACAGTAATGCTGCCTATGTAATTAAGGTCTGCCTGCTGTACAACTGCCCTGTGAATTTTTCCTTTTAACATTGTAACCTGCATATTTTTCAGCCCTTTAAAAATTATTTTTCTTTTCCGTTTTCAATAATAAAGTTATCTATAAGTCTGGTTTTTCCTATATACACAGCTACAGCTGTAAGAATGTCGCCGTTAATATCCTCAACAACCTTAATATTTGGGAAGTCAACTACCTGTACATAGTCAATTATAGCCAGAGGTTCGCTGTTGATTACCTGTGTAACAGTGTCAATTATAACTTTTGCACTTTTTTCGCCGTTTAGAACAAGCTCCTTGCCCTTTTCAAGCGCCTTGTGCAGTATTACAGCCGCTTTGCGTTCCTCAGGGCTTAGGTAGGTGTTTCGTGAGCTTTTTGCAAGTCCGTCAGCCTCACGAATAATAGGACAGCCTACAATTTCTATGTCAAAGTTAAGGTCCCTTACCATTCTTTTAATAACAGCCAGCTGCTGTGCGTCTTTTTGACCAAAGTATGCTCTGTCAGGAGAAACAATTAAAAACAGCTTTGAAACCACTGTGCAAACACCCCTAAAGTGAATAGGTCTGCTTTTGCCGCACAGCTCCTCCGACGGGCCTGTAATGTTCACAAAGGTTGAAAAGTCCTTGTGGTACATTTCCTCAGGGGTTGGGTGGAAAATAATATCTGCTCCGTTTTCTTCGCATACCTTTGCGTCTCTGTCAATATCCCTAGGGTAGCTTGCAAGGTCTTCGTTTGGTGCAAACTGTATAGGATTTACAAAGTCGCTTACAACTACTCTGTCATTTTCCTTGCTTGCCCTTGCAATAAGGCTTGCGTGGCCCTCGTGCAAATAGCCCATAGTCGGCACCAAGCCTACAGTAAGCCCCTGCTTACGCCAGGCTTTTACGGTTTCTCTTACTTCGTTTATTGTATTAACAACTTTCATAATAAACTCCTTAGTATAGCTTTTCTATAATATCGTCATCTATTGAATAGCAGTGCTCCTGTGACGGGAAGCTGCCCTGCTGCATTTCATCTATATAGTTCTTAAAGGCCTCTTTCATAACCTGGCCTACATTTGCGAATTTCTTAACAAACTTTGGTGTAAAGTCAGAAAACATACCGAGCATATCCTGGTAAACCAATACCTGACCGTCACAGCCTGCACCTGCGCCTATACCAATAGTAGGAATTTCAAGCTCCTTAGTGACTTTCTCTGCAAGCTTTTCCGGCACACATTCAAGCACTACCGCAAAGGCTCCTGCCTCCTGCAATGCTCTTGCGTCGTCCAACAGCTTTTGTGCCGCCTGTTGTGTTTTGCCCTGTACTCTGTGACCGCCTAATGCATTTATGCTTTGCGGTGTAAGTCCTAAGTGTCCCATAACAGGAATTCCTGCCTCTGTAATAGCCTTTACCTGTGGGCAAACCTCCTTGCCGCCCTCCAGCTTTACAGCCGACGCTCTGCCTTCCTTCATAAGTCTGCCTGCATTTACAACAGCGTCGTATACAGAGGTTTGGTACGACATAAAGGGCATATCCACAACTACCATTGCGTTTTTTGCCCCTCGTGCTACAGCTGCACCGTGGTGAATCATATCCTCCATAGTTACCGACAGGGTATCCTCGTAGCCAAGCACCACATTTCCAAGAGAGTCGCCTACCAAAATGGCGTTAATGCCTGCTTCGTCCATAAGCTTTGCCGTAGAGTAATCGTATGCCGTAAGCATACTTATTTTGTTGCCCTGCTGTTTGCTTTGTTTAAAGGTTATTATTGTATTTTTCACTTTAAAAGCTCCTTTTTAACTTGTGAATATTTTTGCACGTCTGCCTTGTTGTAGTTTTTCCTTTGTGCTATATCCAGTATTTCCAATCCCAGTGCCTTATATATATCCTTTTGGTGATCGTCCAGTACCTCCAGGTGGTGAATAACCGTATTTAGGTCGCCACGCTCTATAGGGCCTGTAAGGGCACTTTCTACATCTGTGTCAAAGGCGCTGTTAAGATTGTTAAGCATAAGAGGTTTCAAAAACCGATAGGCCTCTTTCTTTGAAAAACCACACTCCTGCAAAATTTCAACAGACATATTCAGCAAGCCCAGCAAGTGGTTGCTTGCCATTGACGCTGCGGCGTGGTACAGGGGCTTTTTGTTTTTGTTAATAAAGCACACCCTGTTGCCGTTATAGCTGAAAAGCTCTGAAATTTTGTCAAGAAATATAGGGTGACCCTCTATGGTAAATACAATTCCGTTCATATTCTTATAAGAGTCAAACCTATTACTAAAAGCATATACAGGGTGAACACTGCCTACATATGCACCGTAGCTTTCTGCGTCTGCAAAAACATCAGAAGATATTGAGCCACTAAAATGACAAATTATCTTGTTTTCTAATAAATTTTTGTCAATGCAATCCCATACATTTTTTATTTGACTGTCGTTTACAGTTATAAAAAGGGTATTGCTTGCACTTACCAGTTCCTCCAGCGTATCAAACGCTGTGGTGTTACAAAAATCGGCTGCCTCAACTGCCTTTTGGTGACTTCTGTTGTAAAAGCCCGTAAGGGTGTCAAGGTCAGAATTAACAGTAATATATTTGCCGATAGAACATCCCGCTCTGCCGGCGCCTATTATACCAATTTTCATGCCATCACCTCCGTTAAAATGTGACAACATATCTGTCTGATGCAGTTTCTGCAAGAATACTACTCACCCTACAATGATAGCATATAACTTAAATTTCAGCAAGAAAATAGGTTAAAATATTTATAGGTAATACAGGAAAACCTATACTTAGTCTAAAATAACCATATCTTCGTCGGTTATTTTGCGTATAACCCTGCACGGACTGCCTGCAGCAACCACGCCGGCCGGTATATCCTTGTTTACTACACTGCCGGCGCCTATTATACTGCCCTCGCCTATGGTTACACCACTGCATACTGTTGAGTTAGCACCTATCCAAACTCTGTCTTTAATATTTATAGGCTTTGAGGTTTCTATAACCGCTCTTTGCTGTGGGTGCATACCGTGGCCTGCACAGGCTATGCATACTCCCGGGCCTATAAATACCTCGTTTCCAATATGTACAGGCGATGTGTCAAGAATTACACAGTTATAATTAATAAAGGCCATACCGCTGAAGTGAATATTAAAGCCATAATCGCACCTAAATGACGGTTCAATAAATACATTCTCGTTATAATCGCCAAGAAGCTCACCTAAAATTTCTGCTTTCTTTTGGGTATCATCGGGAGGACACATATTATATTTATAACACAGCATTTTTGATTTTTTCTGAATTTCAACGGATTCCATATTATGTTCTATGCAAAATCCCTCTTCACTTTTTAGCCTTTCTAAAAAATTCATAAAAATCCCTCTAGTTATCGAAATTAATTACAGGCACATTATAACACATAATAACTTTTATTTGCTACAGCAACAATAAACATAGTGGAGTTATATTTTATATTGTCGTTTTGTATATTTCTACATTGAAAGCAAAGACTAAAAACAACTAATAAAAGAGAGGTAAACCTTATGTTAATGGATTATATTAACGCCTTTTGGGTAGGCGGGCTAATATGCGTAATAGGTCAAATACTTATTGATAAAACAAAACTAACCCCTGCAAGAATACTTGTAAGCTTTGTAGTGCTGGGTGTTGTGCTGACGGCTATAGGTATTTACAAGCCTATTGTAGACTTTGCCGGCGCCGGTGCTACAGTACCGCTAAGCGGCTTTGGCTATACTATGGCAGAGGGCGTAAAGAAGGCAATAGCAAGCGATGACGCTTTGGGTATAATAACAGGCGGTGTTACAGCTGCGGCGGCAGGCATAGCCTCTGCAATAGTTTTTGGATACCTTTTTGCACTTATAACCAAACAAAGGGACAAAAGCTGATAAAAAGCTTTATAACAGAAAATCCTCCCGGTATAACGGTAATTGCTTTTTGCGTTGCCCGTTATGTTGGGAGGATTTTTAAATTGTAGGTAATAAATAATACTGTATTTATTTTATAAATATTGGTGATTGTAAATATTAGCACCTCATAATTTTGTTGTACGAACTCATAAGGAAATAATATTTGTTATGAATTTTATATTTACAAAAAGGCCTAGGCTTTCAGCTCCTTTAGGGCACTTACAACCTGCTCTAAACGCATTGCCCTTGATGCCTTAACCAAAACAGTGTCGCTCTTTTTTATAATGTTTTTAAGGCTGTCAATGGCTTCTGCCACATTTTCAAAGTAATAAACAGCTGTATTGCCGCCCTTTGCGCCCTCTGCAATGTCAACAGCGTCGTCACCCACAGCCACCAACACATCTACACCCTTGTCTTTGGCGTATTTTCCAGTATCGTAATGAAGTTGTCTGCTGTTTGCACCCAGTTCTTTCATATCGCCTAAAACACATACGGTTCTGCCGCTGAAATTCGTAAGAGTATCAATACCGCCCTTAACCGAAACAGGGTTGGCGTTGTAGCAGTCGTCAATAATAGTGATATATTCAGTTTCTATTACACCGTCACGACTGCCTACTGTTTTGTAGCTTTCTACGCCTTTTTTAATCTGTGCAGGCTCCATACCTAAATATTCACCTATTGCAACAGCTACAAGGGCATTGGCCACCATATATGTTCCTATAGCCGGTATAGTAACCTCAAGCTTGTTTGTTGGTGTGCACAATGTACAGCTTATACCTTTAATTCCTTGGTTGTTAATGTTTTCACTGTAATATGTATTGTTGCCTTTGTTTATGCCGTAAAACACAGGGCTGCTGCCGTTTACCGCAGTTACGGTGGAAAGGTGGCTGTCGTCACCGTTTAAAAATACCTTGCCGTCCTTGGCTAGGTATTTAAACATTTCTGTTTTTGCCTTTAGCACGCCGTTTCTGTCGCCTAAATTTTCAAGGTGGCAGTCACCTATGTTTGTTATAACAGAGATTGTAGGCTTCACAATTTTGCTTAGTCTTGTCATTTCACCAAAGTCGCTTATACCCATTTCAACAACAGCAACCTGATGTTCTTCCTCTAAGCCAAAAATAGTAAGAGGCACGCCAAGTTCGTTATTAAAATTGCCTTGTGTTTTGTGTACATTGTAGCTTTGGCTAAGCACCGATGCTATCATTTCTTTTGTGCTGGTTTTACCCACACTTCCTGTAATGCCTATTACAGGAATATTAAATAGAGAACGGTAATATTCTGCAATATCCTTTATAGCCTGGTAGCAGGATTCAACCATAATAACAGGATTTTCTGTGTCAATTTCCTTTTCAGACAGACTGCATACAGCACCGAACTGAAAGGTTTGTAAAATAAAGTCGTGGCCGTCAGCCCGTTCGCCCTTTAGCGGAATAAACAATGTGTTGTCTGTTGCCTTTCGGCTGTCGGTTGTTATTGCCGTTATTGTTTTGTTGGCATATTGCGGTTGGGTAAGTGTGCCGCCACAGGCATTTGCAACTTCCTGTAAAGTTAGTTTCTTCATTCAGCTCACCTTGTTGTATTTTTTTAATGATTCTTGTACCAGCTGTTCTACCAAATCGGCATAAGCTGTGCCCTCTGCCAGTGCTTCCTGTGGCAGCAGGCTTGTAGGTGTCATACCCGGAAGTGTGTTTGCCTCTAAACAGTACATTTGATTGTTGCTGTCCAGTAGGAAGTCAATTCTTGAGTATGCCTCCAGCATTAAAGTGTTTGCAACCTTTACTGCCATACTCTGCATTGCAAAGGTAATATCCTCAGGCAATGTGGCAGGGCAAATGTCGTCTGTAAGTCCTGCCTGATATTTATTTTTATAATCATAAAAGCCCTCTTTTGGACATATTTCAATAATAGGCAGTGCTCTGCCGGCTACTACGCCAATAGAAAACTCTCGTCCCTTTACATACTCTTCAACCAAAACCTCGTCTTCGTATGAAAAGGCATCTGTCATTGCTTTTTCAAACTCGGCTCTGTTCTGCGGTATGGCAACACCTACACTGGAGCCGCCTGAGCAAGGCTTTACTACGCAAGGAAAGCTGTTCCAGTTGTCGTAGTTACTTTTTGGGGTGTAGAGCTTGCCCTGTGGAGTAGGAATACCGCTTGTTAAGAACATTTTTTTAGAAAGGCTTTTATTCATAGCCAATGCGCTGCCTATGTAGCCTGCGCCGGTGTACTTAATGCCCAAAATGTCAAAGGCTGCCTGTAACTGACCGTTTTCGCCTACATCGCCATGCAGTGCCATAAAGACTATATCTGCCCTGCTGCAAATATCAATAACATTGCTGCCGAAATAGCAGTTAGGATTTTTAGTATTTCTGCTGGCCTTAACCTTTTCAATGTCCGGTGCACATTCGCCTACACTCTGTATATTCTTAGTAAAATCATAGTCAACATCAAATATGTTTTCAAGGTTGTTACCCTCGTAACCCATATACACATCAAGCAGGCAAACCTTGTGGTCCTTTTCTCTTAAAGCCTCGGCTACTCTTTTACCTGTAATTATGGAAACATCTCTTTCGCTGCTTATACCGCCTGCAAGCACAACAATATTCATTTGGTATCATATCCTTTCAAATGCATTTAAAGATTTGCACATATGTCTACATTTTATCACACATATTTTCTCAAGTCTATATTTATGCCTACAAATCAACAGTAAATACCCTTTTATTTTTATGCTAAACTCCTACCAAGAAATAAGACTATTAAATTTATATATTTTATGTAATTAATGGGGCTGATACAACCTTGCAGGTGAAAAATTACAAAGAAAAAAGGCTCTGTGTCAATAGTTGGGGTAAAACCGTAAAAAGAAAATTGATTTAAACAAGTGGCAATGGACTAGGTTGCCACTTGTTTTTGATTTTGGTGTGA
>CADANT010000018.1 GCA_902789345.1 uncultured Ruminococcus sp. | reverse complement strand
TGAGGGTATATATCCTATTAAAAGCCTCATAAAACCGCTTATTTGGCTTTTTGTTGTGAAAAGGGTATATTTACCCTAACTTCACTTTGTCATTTAAGCATAAACATAAGGAAGATAACAGGAGCTTTGATATGGATGGAGGTTATTATATGTTGGATGATGGTTATGTTTATCAGGAATTCTTTAACGATGAAAATATAGACGAGTACAAAAACAAAAATGTTGGGTGCTTTCCAATAATATTAATTATTATTATATTAATAATGCTACTTATATTGCTAACTATAACCATTTCATTAACCTACTTTGCAATAACAAGCCCGGAAACCTTTTTTAAAGAAGATGGAACAAAAAAGGTCTTTCTGTTAATATTTCCATACACGCTGATTATTAGCATAGTCATCTTTATTATTTATCAATATCACAAAAACAAGAAAAAATAAGCATTCTAAAAGCAACAGCCACACTGCATATTACTACAGTGTGGCTGTTGCACTTTATTTCATCATTTAAAAAAACAGGCTGTAGGTAAAACTAGATACTAAAGCTTGTTTTCGGCTGAAAGGTCTATTACTCTTTGAGCTGTTCGCAGGGTTGATTCTCTGTGGGAAACAATTATAATTGTTTTTCCCTGTGAGCTTTCATGGAGAGATTTGAGTATAATGCCTTCGTTCAAAGCATCAAGGTTACTTGTGGGCTCGTCCAAAAGCATAAGCTCTGAGTTGTGCAAAAACGCTCTGGCAAGTCCGATTCTTTGTTTTTCACCACTGGAGATTGTATTGCCCAGTTCACCTAATAATGTATTATAACCCTTTGGCAGTAACATAATGAAGTCATGTATTGATGCTTTTTTTGCCGCCTCAATAATTTCTTCGGTTGTTGCGTTGGGCTTGCCTATTGCTATATTTTCAGCAACGGTTTTTTGAAAGATATATGTTTCTTGGGTAACATAGCTTTCAATGCATCTTAAATTGTCTGTGTTTACATTCCGTATATTTACATTGGAAATTTCCACACTACCCTCGGTTGTATCCCAAAATCGCATTAATAGCTTCAATAATGTGGACTTTCCACAACCACTTTTTCCGTATATTCCTGTTATGCTGTATTTTGGAAAATTGACACTTAGATTACTAAGGATTTTTTCTTCATTATAAGAAAATGAAACATTTTTTGCAGCTATGCCGTTAAAATCTATATTTTTTCCATTTGTAACATCTTCAGTTACAGGAGTTTCGTTAAGTAGGTTTAATACTCTTTCTCCACTGGCCAATGTTTGGTTAAGGTTGTTTGAAAGGCTCGACAATGCTACTACAGGTCCGAATGAACCCATCATTGCCACTGTATTAACTATTACCATACCTATATCTGCCTTGTTATTTTTGTATGCGAAAATCATAAGTATAAGCATAGCTAAAGAGAAAAAAAGTATCATTACATTTGTTGTTGCCCTTTGCTTGCCTTCCAGTTTGTTAAGTTCCTTTCGATTTTCTGAAAGAAGCTTGGAATGAGTATTTATTTTATTCATACGATTATGCCCGTCATTGTATTGTAATATTTCATCAAGCCCCCTTAAGGATTCCAGCAAACAGCTGTTAAGCTCGCCAAAGCTGTTGCGGTATTTCATACCTGCGTTTGAACCGGCTTTGCCGTTAACCAGTGGCACTGCTACACCCACGGTTAAGTAGCCACACAAGGCAAGTATTCCCGCCGGAGCATATGACATACCTATGAATATTGTTATAAACAGACTTGTCACCAATGCAATAAGTATAGGGGAAATTGTGTGTGCATAAAAAACTTCGAGAAGCTCTGTGTCGGTGGTTATCATAGAAATAAGGTTACCTTTATCCTTGCCTTCAAGCTTTGCCGGAGAAAGTTCCCTAAGCTTTGCAAATATTTTATGCCTTACTATTCCCAAAAGCTTAAATGCAATATAGTGGTTGCAATACTGTTCACCATAATGCAAAATACCTCGGCTTACTGCAACAACTACCAGTGATATAAATACAGGAGTAAGGTTTGTATTTTTGTCAGAAATCAGCCTTACTACCCCATTTGAGGCAATGATTGTAAGGAAAATTGCGCACAAATAACCGACAGTTCCAAGTAATACGGCCAACAGCATTATGTGCCATAGAGACTTTACAAGAACAATAAGCTTTCCCATTATTTTTATTCCTTTTTGCCTTTTATTCATTTGTGCCCTCCCCTGTCTTATAACCTTCAAGTTCGCTTTGGTAGTTGAAAAGCTCTGAGTATTTTTCGCCGTGCTCCATTAGCTGCTTATGGGTACCTTTTTCGGCAACAGTACCGCCACTAAGCATATAAATAATATCGCTGTCAATAACATTTGCAAGCCTGTGGGAAATTTGTATTACTGCTTTTGTTTTTGATAGCCCTTTAATAGCATCAATTATCATTTCTTCACTTTCCATATCAATATTTCCGGTTGCTTCATCAAAAATATAAACCTGACTGTTGTGCAAAACTGCTCTTGCCAAAGCCAGCCTTTGTCGTTGACCTCCGGAAAGGCTGGAGCCGTTTTCAGATATTTTCATATCTAATCCACCACATTTTTTTACAAAATCATCAAGCTTTGCCACACTTAGTGCGTTATACATTTGACTGTCTGTTGCATTTCTGTCACCCAACAAAAGGTTATCTCTGATTGTGCCTTTAAATATATGACTATCACCGGAAACAAATGTAATTCTGTTCATAAGTTCCCGCTCGTCAATTTCAGAAAGTTCTGTACCGTTTATTTGTATACTGCCTGCGTAATTTTTATTGCGTCCCATAAGTATAGCCGCTAATGTACTTTTTCCGCTGCCAGAGGTACCTACAATAGAAACAAGCCCTTTGCCGCCAACTTCCATATTTATATTATTAAGTATCTTTCTGTCGGCGGTGTAGGCATAGTTAAGGTTACTTACAGTTATACTTTCTACAGTGCCATTAATCTTTTTGCCGGCATTTTGGGGCTGTTCGGTGTCCAGCAGGGCAAAAATTTTATCGCTTGCCGCCATTCCGTTCATTGCAATATGAAAAAACGACCCAAGCTTTCGCAAAGGGATAAAAAATTCTGACGCCAGCAGTATTATTAAAAGGGTTCCTCCAAGGCCTGTATTTCCGTTTGCAAACTCAAGCAATGCAAACATTATACCTATTGCCGCTCCGCCGTATGCCATTATGTCCATAACGCTTGTAGAGTTTAATTGCATTGTAAGTACTTTCATTGTTATTTTTCTGAAATGCTCGCTTTCCTTGTCCAGTTCATCGGCGGCTCTGTCGTCAGCACTATAAATTTTAAGTGTAGTAAGCCCCTGGAGCTTTTCAAGAAAACTGTCGCCAAGCTCTGTGTAACTGCCCCAGTATTTTGATAACAGTCCTTTGGCTATTTTCTGTACCAATACAATAGACACCGGTATAAAAGTAACGCATACAAGCAAAATCACAGCCGCCTTTAGATTCACAAATGAAAGCAGTATAAACAAGGTTACAGGCGCAAGTAAGCTGTAAATAAGCTGTGGAAGATGGTTTCCAAAGTAAGTTTCCAACTGGTCAACACCCTCTGCCGCCATTTGAACAACAGACGAGGTTGAAACTTTTTCTTTATAAGAAGTACCCAACTGCAAAAGCTTGTTATATATCTTTTCACGAAACACTTTTTTTACATTTGCACTGGCTAAGAAGGACATTTTTGCACTAAGCTTGTCCAGTATATACCTTATTATCAATGCACAAGCAACTACAGCACCACATATAATATAATTCTGAATTTCGGCAGTGTTTGTATATAATTTTTCTATTATTGTGACAGCTGAAAATATTATGGCTGTCTGGCAAAACAATGCCAGCCAGTCAAACAGTACTTGTAAATATATGTATTTTTGTGCATCAGCCAGAAGCCGTATAAGTCGGGTTTTAATCATACTGTTATTTTCCTTTCTGTTGTTTTTTCTGTGAAATCGAAAGAATTAAATGTCTTATTGCCATTATGGGATGATAAAACAACATTCGTGGCCCCGAAAAACGCATTACCTCTTTTATTTTTGTACGCATTTGTGGTGAGTAGCAGTGCACCGTACAGACAGAGCAAAAGGTTTTGTCTCTCATAAAAGGGCAGCTTTGGCTGCGTTTTTGTGCATATTCCGAAAGCTGTTGACATTGTTGGCAAAGTGAATTTTTGCATTTATGCTTTTTTCGGCAATAAAGGTTTATCATTTCATTTACTGCTTTTTGCTCTTTTATTCTTTTTATTTCGGTTTTGCTAAGTCCGCTGTACTTCTCCGGTTGGGTTTTCACTCGGAAAATAAAGTAGATAATATGCGCTACCCACACAATAGAAATACAAATTCTTCCAACCGGTATATTTTGCATCATAATAAAGCCAAACGCCATTACCAGTGTAACTGAAATAATAATTGAAAGTTTTGTTTTCAATGTCATAGAACGGTTCTTTGTAAAGCTTTCAAGATGTTTTTTATACAGACCGGTACCAACAAACCAACTGTGTAAGCGCTGTGAGCTTTTGGCAAAGCAAAAAACCGTTGCCAAGTAAAACGGTACTGTTGGTAAAATGGGAAGAATTACGCCAACAGTACCTAAACCAAAGCACACAAAGCCCAATACAATAAACATAATACGAACTATTTTATTTTTTGATTTACTGTCCATTTTTCACCTTTTAAACTGTTATTACAAACGGCTTGTCATTAACTCTTTTTACAGCTAAATCAATTCCGTATATTTTTTTAATTACTTCTTCAGATATAATTTCTTGTGGCTGTCCCTGCACAACCGGTTCTCCATGAGACGACAGTGCAATAATTTCGTCACTATAGCTAAGGGCTTGGTTTATATCATGCAGTACCATAACAACCGTAATGCCGGCCTTTTGGTTAAGTGCCTTTATCATACGCAAAATTTGGATTTGATACCGTATGTCAAGATATGTGGTGGACTCGTCAAGTAGAATGATTTTTGTACCCTGTGCAAGTGCCATGGCAATCCATGCACGCTGTCGCTGGCCACCGGAAAGCTGTTGAATTGTGCGGCCTTTTAAGCGAAGTATTCCGGTTATTTTCATAGCCCTATTAATCATTCTTTCGTCAAGCTCAGGATTTATGGGTAAACCAAGTCTTGTATAGGGTACTCTACCATAGGAAACAAGCTTTTTTACTGTCATATCGTTTGGTGCAGTGTTGGTTTGATGTACAGTTGCTACTTTTTTTGAAAAGCTTTTTAGGTCAATTCCGGATAAGTTATGATTTTGCAGACTTATTACACCTGAGGAGGGCACCTCGTTTTTGGTTAAAAGCTGAAAAAGCGTTGATTTTCCACATCCGTTTGCACCCATAATAGTAGTAACTTTTCCATAAGGAATTTCCAATGACAAATTTTGAAAAATGCGCTTTTCTCCATAGCTGAAAGAAAGGTTTTTTATACTAAAGCAAGAATTATTTTTCACTTATGTGGTCACTCCTTTTTAACAGAATAACAAAAGCAATGCCGCCTACCACAGACATTATTATTGAGGCGTTTATTTCATACGGATATGCAACAGTACGCCCCAGAGTGTCTGCTGCCAAAAATATGAAGGCACCCAAAAGGGTTGAAAAAGGTATTAAGAATTTATGTTCACTACCAACGAAAATGCGTCCTATATGCGGTACTAACAGTCCTAAAAAACTTATTGGGCCTACTATGGCAGTAGTGCCGCTTACCAAAAGCACAGCCGTAATGCTTACTAAAAGTCGAACAAGATTTACATTTATACCCAAGCCCCTTACCGTACGGTCTTCAAGGCCCATAAGGTCACACCAACGAATACATAGAAGCGCAAGTACAAGTCCAACGATGCAGAACAAAGCCAATACTCGTACATCATCCCATGTTTTCATAGTTATATTGCCCTCTACTATTGAGGCTACACCGGACTGTGTGCTGCCGCTCATAGAATTAACCGCCTGTGAAAGTCCGCTGAAAAGTGCATTTACAGCAACGCCAATAAGAATTATTCTTAAAGGAGAAAGACTGCCTTTCCACGCAAGACCGTAAACCATACCAAAGGCTATTAATCCGCCTATAAAACTGAAAAGTGGTGCGGCAAAGAAAAACTGTGGCAAAAGTGCCGTAGCTATAACAGCAAAAAAGCCGGCTCCGCCGGATATACCCAATATTCCCGGATCTGCTAACGGATTTTTCAGTACAGCCTGAAAGAGTGCCCCGGCTACAGCCAGTGACGCACCTGCCATTACAGAAATAATAATTCTTGGAAATCTCAAATTTACCACGGTTGCCACATCGGCATTATATTCAATAAATAACCCTTTAAAAAGCTATACAAAGTCAAGCTTAATGCTGCCTGTATTTACCGAGAGAAAGAAAAGTGCCAACAGCAGTATAAACAGGACTAAAAACAGAAAGAGGTTTTTTAGTCCTCTGCCTTTTGTGAAATTAGTAATGGATTGTTTGTTCATATATGTACATTGCCCTTTCTATTTAAGGTCAACATTTTGGGCATATAAAATATTGTCAATAGCCGAAAGAGCCTCTTAATAACGGAAATTTGCACTCATACCACAGCTTTCGTACGGCAGGTCATATACTTGATTTTTGTTTACTGCACGAAAGTTTTTCCAAATATCGTTGCTTTTAAATTCCTCTGCAAACATTTCTTTGACACTGTCGGGCATTGCATGGGCTGTTCTTAAAATAATATCAGGATCCTTTTTGAGCATATCCTCGGTATTAACATTTAAAAATTCATCGTCTGTACCGGAATATACATTTGTACCTCCGGCAAGCTCCACAAGGGAGCCTACATAGGAATTTTCGGTTGCAACAACATATGAACCCGGCAGGCCCATAAGTATTAGTACCTGTGGACTTTTCTTACCCTTGTGGCTGTCTTTATAACTGTTATAAAACTTCAGGAAATCGTCAACAAGCTTTTGCGCTTCCTCTTCTCTGTTAAATATATCCCCCATTTGGCTTATTGATTTGTACATTCCCTGTACACTGGTCAGGTTTAAAAATGCATATTGCAAACCTGCCGCCTCGTATTTTGGCTTTAGGTCACTCATTAAACTTGAAGGACTAAGCACCCAGTCGGGATCGCACTGTGCCAGAAGCTCCATATCGGGACTCATAGGACTGCCTAAGCTTACAGCATTTGAGTATATTGAAGGGATTTCTGTAAGGCTTGATTTTGGTACTCCTACTAAATCAAGGTCAAGCTTCTGACATATTTCCATAACGGCAACACTTGTAGCGGCTATTTTGGGCTGTTGGGTTGTCCCGTTGCTTGCGGCTTCATAAGAATTTTGGTTTACACAGCCACACAATGCAACGGTTGCTGTTAAAGCAACTGAAATACAGGCAATTATCTTTTTAATTTTCATCGCCATCACCCCAAAGGTCTAAGTCTGTAATATTTATATCGTCATTTTCGTCTTCAAAGCTATGATTTTGTGAGTTGGCCGTTCTATTTTTGGGCTTTTTCTTCAGTATAAAGTAATCAAGCACACGCAGGAGTAGTCCGGCTAAAAGACTTCCGCAAAACGCAACAGCAAAAATAAGCCACCATGTTCCCCCTACCAAGGTAAGAGTATCGGATTGCACACCACTATCAGAGGTGTTTTGAGCTGTACTGCTATTTTCTGTAGGGGTAATCTGAGAATTATCTTGTGCAGTGCTTTGCGTGTCTGAGGAATTTGTTCCTACAGTAAGTCCTTGTGCGTCTGATAAAATATTCTCTGATTGTGAAGAGCCTGACTGTGTCGAAATGGTTTGTTGAGCTTGTGAAGTGTTTGACTGTATAGTTGTTTTTTCTGCTTCTGCAAAGCCGGCGGTATTGCCGTCTGTATAGTCGGAAACAGTTATAAAAAATATTACAGATCGTCCCATGGCGTCTACATAACAGGTTGCCTTTACAATTGTATCCTTAGATTTTACCTGAATACGCAAATCAACACTATCATCACCTGTACACGTTTGAGTAGTTTGTGCGGTTGTCCATTGGCTTTCGTTTGGCTGTTGAGTTGCCAACTCTATTTTTGACAAATTGCTGGCTAAATTAAATCGCAAAGAAAGGTAAAAAATATCTCCCTGCTGTTCCAGTAATGCTTTGTCACCCACTACATTTTCTACCATAGATTGTCCCAGAGCATAGTTTGCTTCACCGCCTGAGTCTTCAATGGTACTTGTCTGCGGATCACGATAAGAACCTTTTGCAGTTCCCGTTTGGCAACTGCTGTTGTCTGCATATACAAGCACCGAGGCAAATATACACATAATCACACAAATGCCTGCCGAAGCAAGGCGGCTGATTAATTTATTCATTTACTTGCACCTCTTTTTGTAATAGTAATATCCCACTGTAGCTGCTGTGGTAATTAGTAAAAATACCAGCCCGGGGAATAACGAGTTTGTAACTAAGCTGTACTGCTTGGGTAAAGTATTGGTGTTGCCGGATTGATTGTTATCAGATGAGTTTGTGTTTGTATTTGTCTGTGACGAATCAAAATTTTCCTTACTGCCGGCACTGCTTTTGTCGGAACTATCCCCGCTTAGCTTGTTATTCTTAGCGTTAGTGCCTGCACTGCTTTTTGTTGAAGAGCTGCCCTGTGTGCTGCTGCCGGCACTGCTTGTTCCGTCACTGTTTTCCGAGGTGAAATCGGACAATACAACATAAAAGCTTTGGGTTGTTTTCATCACTACCGCCACATATGCTTGGCATTTTAAGGAGCCGTTTTGTGAGTTTATAACAGCACTTTTAGGTACTGTTACTGTAACAGGTGAGGCATTATAATTTCCGGCATTATTTATAAAGCCGGCAGCAAAATCAAAGTATTTGCTTTCTTTGTTTGCGGAATTAATCTGTGCAGCAAAGCTTTGGTTATTTGCTAAAAATGAAATATCGGTAAGTGGTGTTCCAAGTTTATTGTACATTGGTATCGGGTCAATGACATACAGCGTAAGTTCTGCATTGTCACCGTTTACGGCTATATCAGCCTTTTTATAAAACAATGGGTTGCACATACTCAGCGAGTTAATATCCGTGGCCTTTCTCATACTTACAGAACAGGTGTAGTTCCCAGAGGTAGCTGTTCTTATGTCAGAACTGCCGTTTGCAGTATTGCTTTTGGCGTTATTGCCTGTGTTATTGGGGTTGTCACTGCTGTTGCCGTTGTTGTTTTGGTTATTATTATTGTTATTATTGTTAGAGTTGTTGTTACTGTTTTGATTGCCATTATTATTGTTGTTATTGTTGCTGTTACTGCCAATAAATTTAAGGTCAGTAAATTTTACAATAAAGCTTTGGTCGCTGTTCATCATTACATTAACATAAGCAGAGGTTTCAATTCCGCTTTTAAAGCTTTCTATTGCACTTCGTGGTAATGTAATTGTGAGCTTTTCGGTAGTTAGCTTGTCTTCGGAATTAATGCCAAACATTTCACCGGCTGTATCAAAGGTTTTTACAATTTTTGAGCTTATATCCATAGTGCCGTTGTAGCGTTTTCCGTTGTAGACCATATACATATTTTTTATAGTACCATCTGTACCCATTGAGGAAAATGCCGGTATAGGATATGCAACATAAACACTTACGGTTACTTCATCGTCCGTCAAGGATATGTCGGCAGTGTGGCAAAAAATGGGGTCACACATACTAAGGGCATTACTGTTTGCAGCTTGGTAAAAATGAACTGTGCTGTTGTATCTGCCGTTTTCGTAGCCGTCTGAATGTTGCTTTTTGTAGTTGATATTAAAGGTAAGTGAACCGTTGTAGCTGCCGACAGATGCCTTTTGAACATCTTTGCCCTTTATTGTAAGACTGCCCGGATGTACCGATTTTTTTGAGCCTGTTACTTCTACATAATTAAGACTGTTGTAGCATGTAAGCGTTTTTGAACGGTCAAATTGATTTACAAGAGAAATGCTTTTAGGGGCGGTTACGGTTACCATATACCCCGGTTTGTACCACTTGCTTTCAACCGACAAATTGTATTTATGCACACTATCGGTTGAACCTGTAAGATTTGAAAAAGAAACCTTCTGCGGTATTTCCACATAATATGTAGGAGTAGGTACATTTGCTGTTACTTGCATAGACCTTTCTTGTGCATACACAACAGGAATATATGCAGAAGAAAAACATATAAGCAGTAAAAGCACCACAGAAATTGTTTTGAGCATATGCCTCATATATACATCACCTCTCTTATATCTGAATAATAGGACTTAACGCACAAAACTAAAGCGAGGTAAATTAAAAGGATTAATTTATACATAACTTTAATTTGTGCGTTAAACCACCGTTAATTATTTATTCTTAAGGAATAAAGTTTTGATTAAGCAGCATAGTAGCTAATTACAAAGTTTGCAGTACCTGTGTAGTTGCCGGCAGCGGCTGAAGCTACATTGCTTGCATTAACCTTTAGTGTACCTGTTACAGTTGCATTGTCATTGATTCCCGTGTTGTTGGAAAGTGCATTGCTGAATGCAAGTGTATTGCTTCCGCTGGTTAGCTTGCCTGTAGCGGCTGTGCTAATGTCTAGGTAACCATCGCCCATATTTGCAGCCTCAACCTTTACACTATATGTTTTTGTATTGTCATTTTCAGCTGACAATGTACCCATAGCTACAGAGCTTGGAACTGTTACGATGTATGACGGAGCCGGAGCTTCAACATCAGCGGTAACTGTCATATTCTGATTTGTTTCTTCTGTAGGTGCAGGAGCAGGTGTTGATTTTGCAATATTAGAAACCTTTAGCAGAAGTGATACATCAGCGTTCATAATAGGGTTTACATGAACATCCAGTGTATAGCTTACATCATCAGATTCCAGTGATGATTTTGGCAGAGTAAATGTAACTGTATCTACAGTAAGCTCTGCACCCTCCTCAATTTTGAAAAGTCCTGTGCTTGCACTAAAGATTTTCTTTGTGTTTTGTACATCAACTGTGCCGTTATATGCTGTATTATCAACAGTAATTTTGCAGTTTGTAACAGAGCCGTTTTCGCTTGTAATACCATCACCATATGGTACAGGGTTAGCTACATAAATTGAGAACTCAGCATTATCACCGTTTATTGTTAAATCGGCTGTTTTTGCAAAAATAGGAGAACTCATACTTGGTGAAGTTGGGTTGCTTGCGTTCATAAACTGAACATCTGCTGTGTAGTTGCCATCGCTTACTTCATTTGTTGCATATGCAGGCATACAGCACATGCTTATAGCCATAGCTGTACCTAAAGTGATTGATAGAATTTTCTTCATTTGAAATTCCTTCTTTCTATAATTTTTTATATATGCTTAACGCTTTATAGCATTAAATCCCTGTTTATTCGGCAATTAAGCTGCAATTCAATGTCGCTCCGTTCATTGGTGTATAGTCAGCGTCCATTGCAAAGGTATCATATTTTACAGTAATGTCATACTTGCCCGCTTTAAGCGCTTTATCCAGCTTAATTTTATATAGTGAATCACCCGGTTTAATCAACTGGGATTTATATATCTGTTCGCCCGTTTTTGTTATTAAAAACGAAACCTGAAAATAAACTTTATTTTCGTTTGGGTTTGTTACAACTACCTCAACTTCCTTTTGATTTGCCGGAATCTTAATGGTTGTGTAACCCGGTATTTTTATTCCTGGGTCGTCTGAATCACTGCTTTTGGCAGTTTCTTTTGTTTGTCCCTGTTCAAAATGGTGGTCAACACTGGTTACAGGGCCTTGATTATTCATATTCATAATAATTATTGCGGTTACAACGCCTACAAGTAACAGTAGTAGTATTAAAACAGCCGTAAATATTCCCTTATGATTTTTTATTTTATCTCTCAATTTTAAATATCCCCCAGACAAATGTTATTTCTAATCAACGATTAACGGTTATTATGTTGACCAATAGTTAGTTTAAACTAACAAACATTTAAAATATATAAGTTAGTCTATGCTAACTTATTACTCTAAAAAAAGACCTTCCTTTCGGAAGCTCTTTTCCCCCTTAAGCAAGGCTATTATAGCATATGGGTTTTTATTTGCAACAACGAGTTTGTCACTGATGTGTGACAATTTTTTTACGTGTGTTATCAAGAAAAACAATGTTTAGCCCCATAAACCCACCATTTTTATAGACATTATAACAAATAACAGCGCAAAATAAAGTTGATTACATTTACAGCTTTGTCGCATATGTGTGACAAAATTATTTTTATATAATAACTGTAAATATGGCTGTTGCCTCTGCCATATGCTCAGGGCCTACACTACATTCCATATTTACTCCCACACTGCCATGAAGTATTTTTTCACTGCCAGTACCATCTGTAACAAATTCCAAAGCCGTTGCCGGAAATGTTATTAGATCTCCAATGGTTTCTGCCTGAATATACTCACCATAGGAAAAATACCGCATATTTTTAACCTTGCCAGTCATGGTTTCTCCGTTTAAGCTGGATTTTTCCGACATAGCAACGGCCTGTAGCTGTACAATACCAACGCCGTTTTTTACAGTAATAGTACATGGGTGCACAAAGCCTCTGTTTGCCATAGAAATGTTGTTGCCGTTTTTCGCAATTTCTTTGTAAATAATAAACGGAAAATTGTATATACCGTCACTTAAATTATTACACAGCCAGTCGCCGCTGAATTTTCTTTTCATACTTGGTTCTGATTTTATGCGAAGTATCTCGGTTGTTTTTGCTATCATTTTCATAGTTGCATCAGAAGAATGCAGGGCAAAATACATTGCATCCTCCCTAGCGTCTTCTATATTAACGCCGTTGTACATTAGGTAATGTAGATTTATATTCATTCGCTTGTTGTATAAATTTGCCCAATATTCGCCGTCTGATGTCAGCTTGGGGTGTCTATTGTTTTCTCTGTTAATAAGCCCCTCTTTTTCCAGTGCCATTAACATTCGTGAAATAGTTTGCTTTGGTTCGTTTAAAGTACGGCTTATACCTGTAACTGTACTGTCAGGATTTTCTAAAAAGCAAAACATTACACGCATTTTTAATTCTTCTGCTTTATTTTTCATTGCTTACCTCGGTTCAAGTTTTGGGTTAGCATCGACTAACTTTTTTTATAAACTATACCATAATACCAGCAAAAGTTCAAGCAATAACAAAAGGTCTGCAGATAATGCAAACCTTTTGTAAAATGCTTAATATTTTATTTCCACCTAATAGTTTCCAAATTAACCTTTTTAATTTTTTTCAGATAATCAATAAGCGCCTGTTGTCCGGTAACGCCGGCATTTTTTAATTTCCCCTGTTTTGCCACAGTATCTGTAGTTTCGTTGCATACTACAGTGTAGGTAACATCGTCGTCAAGCTTACTGCCCTCTTTTGTTATCAGCACATATGGAAAAGGATTACCGTCGTTAAAAAGGTCATAACCGGTTTTGGCAAGCTGTTTTATTTCATTTCCTGTTAGCTTCATTGTGTAAATAGTGTCCGACCAGCCGGCAGGGTTTACCGCACAAAGCTCTTCAGCATTAATTTTTATACCTTTAAACAGGCAACCGTTTACACCAAAAGGGTTTTCCTTTTTATCGCCGTGATATTCCCCTAAGGAAATTAAAGCACAGTCGGCGTTTGTTTTTGCCGCATATGCTGTACCTACCAGATGGGCAGTTTCTTCCAGGGTGAGAGTTTCTTCAACATCGGCGTAAATCTCTGCGCCGCCCTCCGTAATTGTCTTTTTTTGAATTGTATTAATTTTTTCAACTAATTGGTCAGCGTCCAGTTTGCCGGATTCCTGTTCAATAACAGCACTGCCTATAGGTTCCAGATAATCCTCCCAGCCTGTATAAACAAGAGGAATAACCTTACCCTCTTCAACAGATTTCTCTAAAGACTTGTATATGTCATTTACAGAACTGTCAAATTCTTTAAGAGGCAGAACTATTGAATCTTTTTTAGGATTTTCCAAGGCCGCCAACTGCCCCTCCTCTGTAGATAAAAACTCCATTATTTTTAGAGCATCTTCAAGCTTTTGAGGATTTTTTTCAAGATTTTTATTCAGCCCAAAATATCTGCTGGAGTTGGTTAGGGCTACATTGTTGCTGCCGTCCTCTGAAAGCCACGGCAAACCCCCATATTGGTCACCTGTTCCGTCATCGTTTTGCGACACCCTAAAGGGGCTTATTTTCATTAAAAACGCTGTATTTCCCTGTGCAAAATATTCCTCTGCCTTTGAATCGTCGTGAAGCTCCTCGGAATAGTTCAGCATTCCCAGGTCAATCCATTTTTGTAAATATTGGGCACATTGTTTAAAGTCTCCCGATGCGTCGGCTTTACCTAATATAAAGTCATTTTTCCACCTAACTCCGTCCTGTGTTGACAGAAAATTTGTTGCACCTAATGTAAATAAATATGTAAAGGCGTTGCCGGGGTATTGATTCTCTGATACCGACACAGTAACCCCCGCCTCTTTAATTTTCGGAACAAGCTGTTGAAGCTCCTTAAAGCTCTTTGGTACCTCCCAATTATGCTTTTGAAAAAGTGTTTTGTTGTAGAAGATACCGGATATTGTGTAGCCGTTTGGCAATAGATAAATAGAGCCGTCAACATCTGCATGGTTAAGAACGCTCATATCATATTTAGACACAAAGCTGTAGCCTGAAAGGCTTAAAAGCTTCTCTTTTTGAAGTTTTTCATCTATACGGTGAACAGATGTGAATATGTCGGGGGCGTTATCGGTTTTAAGAAGTGTAGTAGTATAGCGACTTGAATTTCTGCCCTTGTAGCTGATAATTTCCAGGTTAATTTCCGGATATACCTTTTTAAGTGCCTTTTTAAGAGGTTCATAGTTTCTGCCAAAGGTAACAATGGTAATAGGCTCGTGTCCGTTTGTTTTACTTTCATTTTTGCCGGCAGAATCATCGCTAAGTGTATTTGTACAGCCAGTAATCAAAAGAAAAATTAACACAGCACATAAGGCAGATTTAATACATTTTTTCATCTTTAACCCTCGCAATACATTTTACTATTAATTAAGCATAATAAATTATTATGTTATAGTTTGACAGCCCTTATTGTAGCTGCTGATAACCTTATACATTTTTTGTACATCTATAGGTTTAGCTATGTGGTCGTTCATTCCAACTTGTTTTGCTTTTTGTATGTCATGAGAAAAAGCGTTTGCCGTCATAGCTACAATAGGCACAGTCTGTGCGTCTATTCTGCTTAAAGACCGTATAATCTGCGTTGCTTCATAACCATTTAGCACAGGCATCATTATATCCATAAGGATAAGGTCAATTTCATGTATACAGCTCTGTTTAAAAATACTGACAGCCTCTTTGCCGTCTTTAGCCAAAGTAACTACAGCGCCGGCGTCCTCTAACAATTCCTTTGCAATTTCACTGTTAAGCTCGTTGTCTTCTGCTACCAATATTCTCATACCCTTAATATTGTCTGAAGTGTCGCTGTCAGACTGCTTTTCGGCAAGGGTCGGAGATGAATCTATCCAAAACGGAATTACTATAGTAAATGTACTTCCTACATTCAGCTTGCTGTCAACTGTTATTTTGCCTCCCATTTTGGTGGTAAGGGCCTTACATATAGACATTCCAAGTCCGGAGCCTTTAAACTGCGAGGCGTAGCTGTTGGTGCCTCGTGCAAAAGGTTCAAAGATTTTTCTTTGAAAATCCTCGCTCATACCAATACCGTTGTCCTTAATAACAAACTTAAATAAGGCACAGTTACTATAAGAATCAATTTCATCAACAGAAAATTCTATTTTACCTCCGTTGTCTGTATACTTTACAGCATTGCTTAAAACATTTAATAGTATCTGCCTTAAATGCAGCGGACTTCCCACTAAATTTTTATGTTTAATGGTACTGTATCTGGAAATAAACACCAAATCTTTTTCCTCTACTTGTCCCATTATTATAGATATGCAGGCATCTAGCAGGGAGGTTATTTCAAAGCATTCCTGGGTAAGCTCTAATCTTTCGTTTTCTATTTGGCTCATATCCAGAATATCATTAATAAGTAATAGCAAATGATTTGACGAGCTTCGTATTTTATTTAAACAGTCCTCTACCTTTTCCCAATTTCCTATATGTCGGTTTGCAATATCAAGCATACCCATAATTCCGTTAATAGGTGTGCGAATATCGTGTGAAATATGCGCCAAAAAATCTGTTTTTGCCCGGTTGGCGCGGTTGGTTTCTGCTATAGCCTTTTGCAGTTGTTCGTTCATTTCACGCTCTTTTTCATATATTTTAGACTTACCGTTACTATAGGTAATAACAAAAACTACAACTGTTACCAGCAACAAAAACAACGAACCGAAAAATACTATAGTATGCAGCAACATACTTGTAAATCCGGAAGTGTTTGCGCTTACATACTCGCTGGATACCAATATCATAAGCCGCCTGCCGTTGTCAATAGAGCCGTACGCTATAAAATAATCAGTATTATCTATTACTATTTCTGCTGCACCCGGTTTTCCCGATATTATATTATTTTTAAAGGTATCATAAGAGCCGTCGTACAAAAATTCACAGTTTGCCATAGCCTCAATAACATTGTAGGAATTAATTATTTTTTTCTCTTCGTTGCTTATATTGCCGGAAAAATTGTCATAATATATTCTGTTGCCATTAGATGTAATAAGTACGGTGTTGTTGGCTTTTTGATATGCGGAGGACTTAAAAATAGATTCAAAATACTCCATTTTCTGCAATATAGCAATATGCGTAAGCTTTTTACCACCTTTACCCAGTAGTATGGGTGTATCAAGCTTTTTCAAAAATAAAACACATACATTTCTGTCCACTGTATAGGTTTTTTCAGAGTGAATCAGGAGCTGTGTTTTAGCCCCGCTTACCAGTATATCAGGGTCTGTCCAACGCCTTTGAACTCCGTTTTTGTAATAAACATTTCCCTTGTCATCAAATACAACTATTTCGGCAGATTCCGGCTGAAGCATTTTATTATTATAATCTACAATCTCACAAGGTGTTTCCGTATTTTTGTTATTTTCAAAGTACTTATGCATTGAAACATCAGCAATCGACAGTTGCTTCCACTGATGTGCAATCACATAGTTAACCTGACTTATCATTTGTTGGGTGGTTTCCTTTAAATGATAGCAGCGTTCTTTATAAAGCTCATAGGTAATGGTTTTATAAATTGCATATGTTAATATAGCTGTGACAATGGTACACACCAGCACTATTATAATCATGGCTTTACTTATTTTCTTTACCATACTTTTCTCCTAACCCTATACATTTTCAAAATTGCAGACAATTCACGCCTGTAACAAACAAGGTTGCTAAAATAATTCCAAATATGGTATATTATACCAAGATTTCTAACATTTTGCAAGTGCGTATATAATTATTATTTATAATTATGAAAAAATATTTAATTTTTATGTCCCCTATGGGCTTGTGCATTGAATCTTTTTATTAAAAAAACCATTTTGCAGGTATATAATTCCGCAAAATGGTTTTATCTCTTTTAGTTAAACTGTTAAATTATTTATGGCCGTGATTATGCAGTTTTTCTTTTATAAAAATGACAAGGGCTGTTCCTGCCTGCATAATTAATATTCCCAATGCGGCGCCAATAGTATTGTTGATTACATCGTCAACCTCCGCATAACCTATACTGAAAATATACTGACTTAGCTCTATAATTATACTTAACCCACAGCAAATTGCCCATGCCAAAAGCAGTTTCCAAAGCTCTTGCTTCACAAGCAATGCCCCCAAAATAAGCCCCAATTGGTAGAACAGGACAATATTCATTATGCAGGTTCTAAGCATTTCCTGTGCACCGTTAATATAACTAATGTAAGCCTCAAAGGGAACCAGAGAAATATTATTTACTGCAGGTTCTGTACGGCCCAAAAGTGTAATGTATAGCAAAAGGATTGTGTAAGCAATTCCTATAGCAATAAGAATGTAACGCCACCAACTGTATTTATGTAAAAAACTGTTTACCGCAATACAAATAACAGATGCAGCTACAACAAACAAGGCCAGCTCAAAATATGGCAAGCAGTATATGTATTGTATTAATTTTGATAAGATGTTCATATATGTTAATTATTGTTTCTTTTAATTAATTTACCTAAAAGACGGTTCTTAACTATATCTAAAAAGTACTCAAAGCTTTCATCTCTATGGTAACACAATAAAAATAATATATTTGGCAAAACTGCAGTTATTATTGTAACAAGCGCAAAACTCCACAGCGTTACTCCATTTAGAAAAATTAAATTGGAAATCCATACCGTAGCAACAGTAATTACAACAATAAATGGGATTCTGAACATATATTTTTTAAGGAACGGTTTTACTGACACATTAAATCCGTCCTTATGAACCAGCCAAGGGTCATACCAAAGACTTACACAAGCTCTTGAAACAAATGTCGCCGCTAGAATTCCGGAAACTCCCCAAAACTGGCTAAAGACTATTGACAACACGATATTAAGAGCAGCGACAATAATCGGTCGGTATTGTCCCTGGGTAAAAAGTCCAAGTGTGGAACGGAATGTGTAAATTGTATTTGAAAAGCCTGCCACAAAGAAGTTTATTGATGTCCATATAACAACCGAAAATGGCATTTTATAGCTTTCACCCAGCCATATAGTAATAAATGGGTTTAACAACGTAATAATACATATGGTAGAAAAGCCATACAACCAGAAATTTAAAAATTCTACTTTTTTAAAAATGCCGTAACCGGACGCCTTATCCTCTTTTGCAAAGTAATTTCCAAGGCTTCCCATAAGAGCCCCTGTTACTTGAGTAAGCACTGCCGTAACTGCATTGGTTATCAGTAGATAATTTGACAAAAGGCCAACCTGGGTAATACCTACAAAGGCTGAAACAATAATATTGTCTGTGCTATTAAGTGCAATATGTCCTACTTTGGTAAACATAAGTGCCTTCACATCCCGAAATATCTTGTTTCTTTCACCTTTAGGCAATACATTGCTTTTATTTTTTTTAAATATAGGGTACATCCTGTTGACCTTTAGGGCTATACAAATATTCTGACCTACGGTGCAGATAATCTGTATAATAACGTATATAGCAAAATTATGAAAAGCCAACAGCATAATTATTTGCAATACAGACTTAATTATATTAAAAGCCGTATTATAGTTTGTTACCATATACATTTTTTGGTCGGCAGTAAGCAAAGAGCTTCTGTACGCAAAAAACCAATATGATACAACAGCGTCCAGTAAAAACAGCAGATAATAAAAGGAAAATCCGTCTATTCTAGGTTTATCCTTTACAAGCAGGTCAAGAAAAGGCACAAGGCACAATCCTAGAACTAAAATCACTGTGCCTATTATTGCATAAACCTTTTTATACAAATCCATTAGCTGTTGCAACTTGTTATAATCCTTTTCCGCTAAGGGTTTGTACATACTGTACACCATTGCTGTACCAAATCCAAGTTCAGCTAAAGACAGCATAGAAAGAATATTTGTACACAGTCCGTTTACGCCCAAATAATCGGTACTTAAGCAGTTGACAAAAACTGTCCTTACCACAAATGCAGTTAATAATGTAATAATCCTGTATACCATTCCGCTTGCAAGACTAAAAAAAGAGTTTTGTAATCTATTGTATTCTTTCATTTTGTAGTAACTCCAAATTTTCAAGTATATTTTTAACCCTTTATGTATGTGCAACCTAAGTCGCTTTGACTGTTTATTTACTATCGAAAACTATATGTTTAATGTAATCCTTTGATTTTAATATGCACTCGTCGAGAATTTTTTTAGTTGACTGATAGTTGATTTCATTTTCAGATGCGGCGTTGCTGTCTGTTATTATTCTGTCGTCAAGGGAAAAAAGCTGAAGTATATCATGCATTCTGCTGTTTATGGCTTCTTCCCTGTTGAATACAAAAAATTGCTTTTCAAAAATAATAGAAAAGGCAGTTGCGTGAAAGGAATTTGAAACCACAAAGGCAGCATTTTCTATTAGGTCCAAAAACTCCAGCGGACCAGAATTTTCAAAAGAGCTGTCACAATATGTGCATGGCAACACCGAAAAAATTTTTAGCTTATTTTCTTTGGCAAGGGTCTTAACAAAACTTTCCAGATGGCTGCTTTGTTCAAAATCGTAAACTAAAATATACTCATTTTCATAGTTGGTGTTTAAATCTGAAACGAGGCCCCTCCATTGTTCCTTATTTAGTAAAAACACAGGATCCAATACCTGTACGGGGAAATCTACTCCTAATTTTTTTGCCAAAGCGACTCCCGAACTTTCTCTGACTGAAACATAATCCAGTCTTTTCAGCCAGTTGCTTACTTGTGCTTCATACCCATCATAGATTTTATCAGTTGAAAAGCTGGCCGCATATGATGCTCTTATAGAACCTTCAGGTGCAAAATCCAGGTAAAAAGATGGGTCTTTACCGTTAGGAAAGAGCGTATTCCATATTTGGTCGCTACCTGCAAAATAAACATCGGCATATGGAACATCGGCCTTAAGTTCATTATTTGTTCTATAAACCTTTGATGTAACAGGTAAATACTTTTTTGTAAAAGAATCGAAGCGCTTTTTGCGCTTTGAAAGTCTTGCCATAATTCTTTGCGGCAGCTTTGCCAGTTGGTATAGCTGCCTTAATAATGGCTTGTTGTATGCAGGGCTGTTGCACCCAAGCAGTCTGTAATGCCGTAAATAATCAGGGATATAATTAATGATTTCAGCCTCGCAGCCTATATTTTTAAGGTACTTGGTTAAAGCATACGCTTGCAAACTGGCACCAATGTTGTAAACATTGTGACAGGTAATTGTTTTTACTCTTTTTGTAGTACTCATATCAACATTATCCATTCATTATATAACTTATTTTTTTTGCTTCTTCAAATCCCGAGTAATCATTTTTAGCACAATTGCTTTTGATTTTTTCAAGAAGTTCTTTATTATTAAGGATTTTTGCAATTTCTTCACCACAGCTACGGTTATCCATAGGTACTATTATACCGTCAACGCCATTATTCAGCTGACTGCTTGATGTAGTATAATTAGTAATAATCACAGGCTTTCCAAGCATTTGTGCTTCACGAACAGCAACACATTTTCCCTCGTATCTTGATGGCTGAATATACACGTCGCACATATTAATATATGGATATGGATTTTCCTGCTTTCCCAACATTATTACATAATCCTGCATATTTTCCTCTTGAATCTTCTTACAGATTAAATTCTCATCTCCCCCATAGCCGATTAAATACCATTTAACATTTAAGCCATTATTCCTTATTATTTTGCAAATTTCCGGCACATTGTCGAAATTTTTTGCGTGGCAAAAGCGACCTACTGATAAAAGATTAATGTTTTCGGGGGAAAAGCTAAGCTTCGGATTATCCTTCGACTGAGTAACAATAAGCTTGGCAGACATTATGTTCTCAAACACAAAAACCTTATCCTTTAGTGAAGGAAATTTTTTAACAAAGCTTTGCTCTACACTTTCAGATACTGCAGCAATTTTATCAAATTTGTTCCACATAGAAAGCTCTGAGTTTATATCAACATCAATGAAGTCATAGTCTGTATGTATCCACGCCACTTTTTTATTTGCATTTACCTTTTCTGCAACAAAATAGTGTGGTGTTAAAAAGCTTATGGCTAGATCATATATAGTGTTTTCCTGAATTTTTGGCATAAATTTTTTTGTGTACTTATGGCTGTACTCTATGGCAATGGCACTTACATCAAAGTTATTCTTTTTTGCAAAACGCTCCGCTTTGAGTTTTCCATATAATCGGGACGCAGTTAAGAGAAAATGTCCCTCCCTCAAGGTCTGCTTCATAGGACGCTCAAGTACAGTATATTCAGGTATTTCCGGCAACAGATTAATATTGTTTGGTATCAGCTTTAAAAGCTCTCCTTCGTGACGGAGCAAAAATAAATCCACCTGATATAGCTGTGTATCTATACTTTCAAGCAATCCCAGCAACGCACGCTCTGCACCTCCGATTTCCATTTCGTGAGAAACAATCAATATTTTTTTCATTTTTTTAATCTCCTGATAAAATCATTGCCAAATATGCGATGCAGAGGTCTGCCTATCCAACCTCTGACCTTCTGTGCAGTCGTTAAGCAGCTTCCCATATACCAATGTACGGTATATGTATTTTTTGTTTTTTTTAAAACCCCTGTGGGTGCACTATATGGGTTAAAATAATCTGCCGAATAAACAGTAGCATCCGGTAGGTACTGTGTTTCTCCGTTTAATTTAAGCCCGCATGATAGCAAAGCGTCAGTATTTAGCTTTGGACAGCCTATAACTCCATGTTTCCCGTCAAGAAGGTCATTGTATTCATCAATCATTTTTGCCACCGCACTGTTTTGTGCCTCTGCTCCAAAGCCGAGTCCGGTAGCAATATAGTTATTTTCTTCGAAGCCAAAATAGGCACTGTTATTCAAAAGAGGTTCAATGCTTTTTAATACCTCTACATCGGTATCAAAATAAATACCCCCCTCCCGGTACACCACCAGTAGTCTTACATAGTCACTTAAGAACGCATATTTCTTGTTTTCATAGCAATATTTTGTGTAGCCGTTAAGGTTTACATCAAAATTGCTTTCGTTCCATTCAAAAATATCAAAATCAGGGCAACACTTTTTCCAGCTTGCAATACATTTTTGCGCAAGCTTTGGTTTTTTCCCTTTACCAAACCAACAATAGTGTATTTTTTTAGGTATCATAATTTCACTTCTTTTCCCACATTTTAGTTAAGATTTTTATACTGTAAAATTCACATAACCCTTAGTTGCATCGGGATTATGATGAACAGCAGCAGGATTGCCAATTACAATGGAGTGGTCCGGAATATCAAAATTAACATAGCTGTTAGGAGCAATAAGCACATCATTTCCTACCCTAATATTACCTACAACAACAGCATTAATTCCAATATAAACATTGTTACCTATTTTAGGGGCACCAACTCTTTTTCCTCTGTTTTCACGGCCTATGGTACAGCCCTTATGTAAATTAACATTATCCCCAAGTTCTGCTTCACCGGCAACGGTTATATTGTAGGGGTGCCCTAAATATAAACCTCTGCCTATTTTAGCCGAGGTGGAGATCTCAATTCCATATTTTTTAGAAATCCTGTACATTCTGATTCTTGTAATTGGATTATGACCTTTCTTGAATTTTCGCCATAAAAGCATATATTTAAGTCTGTGGTCAAATAACAACTCAACCATATTTTTTATTCTTGAATGGTATTTATTTCCGGACATTCTGTAATAATCATCTTTATACTCTATAAGCATGGTTTTATCCTCCAAGTTTGAATACAAACAGCTACAACCACGATGTTTCATTTAGGCTGTTAACAAAGAACATATGGTCCTCATGCCAATCTATATTGTAAGTTATGAGCATCTGGTATATAAAATAAAGTGCATAGCAGATACAAGCTACCGGTTTTAGCCAAATGTAGTTTCTGTCTTTAGATATTTCATTAATATTCCAAACCAATAAAACAACAGTGTATATTTCAAAATACAGGTTAAATCGAGCGTAAACGGCTGCAAACACACCTGCCGCCGTAAAAACAGCAAAAAACAGACTCATATTAAACACAACATCATAATATTTATACTGCTGTCTCATTCTGTTCCTGTTAATGTATGCTAACAATATAGGCACAAAGGACACTGCAATTCTGAATGGGTTAATGCTGTATTGCCATTCCTGAGTTGAATATCGGGCACCATAGTCGGTTCCCAGCAGCAAGTTGGATACCGTATTGCCAATAAATGGTGAGGTAACTATAACAGCGATGCCAACAAGCAGAATTATCTTTGTTACCTTGCCAAACGCTTTTGTATTAGCAATAAAATAGAGAGGAATAAATATATACGCCGAGGTGTGCATTTGTGCGGCAACAAATACCAAAGGAATATAAATATACCATTTCTTTTTTGCAATTAATGGAAAGCATGCAACTAAAATTGCCGCCGCTAAATATTGCCGCAAGCCGTTCATTAAATGTTCCAGACAGCCTACAGTAATAAAAAGATAAAAGGCAAAGCGCAAATCTCCACTGTAATTATATAGGAAGTACAGCAGAGGAAATATTGTTAAGTATGATGTAATCTCTATATAGATTCGTGGGTCGTTGGTTATATATGTATGTATAAATGACATATACAATTGAAAAAGCCACTCATGCCCGATAGAAAAATTTGCAAAGCATTCGTTTATAGGCATTGCCTTATTAAAATATTCGATATACGCCATGGTATCTCCAAATGCAAGCCTTTGACCGGAGATAAAGGCCAATAAAGCTGTACCTAAAATAAAGGCTACCATATATGTATCACGAATAATTGCTTTTTCTTCTCCTACAGCAGGCAATTTTACAGGTTTATGCCCTATGTAGAAAAGAACAAACACCAGCATTGTGGTATAAACAAATACATTCATTTACTTAGTCCCCTCTACCCTCATATACGAGCTTTTTGATTTTTTTAGTATAAATACTTTTAATAAAAAGCCAAAGGGTACACTAACAACAGTAAGAAATTTTTCCGGTGATTCTTTTACAAAGTGCTTGTTTTTAGCTAACAACGAGCTAGAAACATAATGTATACAAGCTTTTATTTTTTGCTTTGTGTTTATGCTGTGCCTCATTTGTTCTTTGCGCCAAAAGGCAAAGCCTTTTGGATTTCTGACATACTGTCTGTACATATTTGTGCTTGAGCCATCCATTTGATAGTCCACAATACATACGCACTTATTCAAAATTTTCAACTTGTATTTTTCATCAATAATGTGGTATTTATAAGCTAGTGCCACATACTTTTCGTTTTCAAAAACAGGATACGGCGGTGTGTTTTTTATAATATCTGTTCTGTATATAAGCTTTTTATCACCAAAACCGCCGTTATTGTAGTAGCCCATTAATGTGGTGCTGTCAATATCTGTAGGCAGTTCTTTTCCTATTACTTTTTTTGTGGAGTCTGCAAAATCAAGGGCAATTATCCCTGCATATCCTTTATCTTTATTCTCATTCCAGCAGTTAATTATAAGCTCAACCGCATTATCCGGCATATAGTCGTCGGAATCAATGCAAACATTAAGTTCTGTATCTATATTCTCGTAGGCTGTGTTGTGAGCAGTATGCATACCGCCATTTTCCTTATAAATATATTTTATTTCAAAGCCGTTATCCTCATTAAGCCAGCCTTTAATTTCCTCATAGGGATTATCTGTAGAGCCGTCGTCAACTATAAGCCATACAAAATCCTTACAGGTTTGATTTTGCAGGCTTTTATATGTTCTTTTTAAAGTTTTAATTCTATTATATAAAGGTGTAAACACCGTTAATGTTGCCATATTAATCACCGTAACCGAACGAAGTGTAAAAATCTTCTAATTTTCTTGAATTTTCTTTTATGTCAAAGCCTGATGCAACTATTTCGCTTAAGGTATCCTTTTTATCCACTTTTAACGCTTCAAATATTTTATCAGCCCAAAAATCTACCGGTTCACTTAAGCTGTACCGGAATACTCTATCTGTTTTTATACATTCACCGGGAACATTGTCAGAAATAATACATGGCAGTCCTGCTGCCTGGGCTTCAATAATTGACAGAGGCAATCCCTCATATAATGACGGAAACAAAAATACGTCCATAGCCTGTAAAACTCTGTTTACATCGCCTCTGCTGCCTAAAAATAATACAGCGTCAGAAAGCCCCAGACTTTTTACCTTATCCTCTATAGCCTGTTGACCGTCACCCGAGCCTACAAGTACAAGCTTTGTATCCCTGCTTTTTGTGTGGACAGAATTAAAAACATCTATGATAAAACTATGATTTTTAGGCGGGTTGAACCTGCCTACATGACCAATAATCTTAACATTTTGACTAATTCCTAATTCAGCTCTAACTTCCTTTTCTATATCGGAGTTATATTTATATTTATTAGCATCTATCGCATTATTAATTATTGTGTATGGTTTGCCATTAAACATCCAGTCACCAGCTTCTTTTCCGCAGGCAAATAGATGAGTGGCATATTTAGGAATAAGCCTTTTTGAGAACAGCTTAATAGGATATTTTAAATTCTTATCTTGGCTTTTACTGTGCGAATGGGCAATTCTAACGCTTACCCCGTTTTTCTTGGCTATTTTTAGAGGGTATGCACTCATACAGTCTAAGTGGCTGTGAACTATGTCATACTTATGTTCTTTAAAAAAGTTGTCTAAAGACTTAAAATATGCTTTAGAAAAGGGATTTAACACAGGCATATGGTAAATGTGCCCACCCAATGACAGTATTTCTTTATCATAGGCAGCCTCCTCTTGGCGGTGTACCAAAAAGTCAAACTGAATCTTATTTCTGTCTATGTTTCTGTAATAATTCATTATCATAGTTTCAAGTCCGCCACGCCCCATATAGGTGACAACCTGCAACACACGCAACATAATATACCTTCCTTATTTATAAAACATTCAAAGCCTTTAGCGTACTTTCTACCACTAACGCTTTGTCAAATTCATTTTCCATTTTCTTACGGGCCAGCTTTCCCATTTCCTCACGACGAGAGATACTTTCCCCTAAAAACAGCTTCATTTTATTATATAAGCTGTCGGCATTTTTGGCTTCGCAAAGCCAGCCGGTTTGTCCGTCTTCTACCGCCTCTTTACAGCCCGGAATGTCAGAGGTTATAACAGGTCTGCCTGTTGCTGATGCTTCAAGGTTTACATTACTCATACCCTCGTGATAGCTTGGCATTACAATACAGTCGGCAGCAGCATAATATGGCCTTGGCTCCTCTTGAAAGCCGTGAAATTTAACTATACCCTTCTCTTCAAGCTGTGAAACCTTTTCTTTGTATTCATCTTCAAAAAAGCCCACTAAATCCAGAACAAAGCTTTCTCCTTCATTGTGAAGTTTTTCCGAGGCCTCAAAAAGCTCATCCATTCCTTTTTCTTTCATTATTCTGCCTAAATACAGAAAGTGGGGCTTTTCATTTGCCGGGTATGGCTTGTACTCGTATTCGCAAAGGTTAATGCCCGCACCCTTTAAAATAGTTTCCTTTTGCGGCGAAATAATATTTCGCTTCACAAATTCATCAGCATTTACCTGATTTTCAAAGAAAACGGTTTCAACCTTTTTAAACGCAGCCTTATAAAGCATTGTAACAAATTGTGCTAAGCCCTGTTTTTGAAATGCAGTACCCAGTCCCTGAACATTAGCATAAAAAGGAATATTCAGTTTTGAGCACATTAAGCCACCATAAATGTTGGGCTTAATTGAATATGTTATTACCAAATCCGGTTTTTCTTCTTTAAGCATTTTTTTATAGAATTTAATTAAAGATAAATCAGTTACAGGGTTAATTCCCCTGCGTTCCAATTTTGTTTCTATACAACGCAGTCCCATATTAATAAAATCATCGTGGTGCCCAACAAATGGCATACTTAAAACAACTTCATTATTCTTCATAAGCTCTTCTATAAGCTCTTTTCTGAAACGGTACAGCATATAGGAGTGATTTGTAAGAATTAATATTTTTTTGCGGTTATTCTCCATTACCTATTGCCCCCGTTCCGCCTTCTACAATACCCTCGTGCTTAAACACACTTACAACAGTCATAAACAGGCACTTAACATCAAAGCCAAAGCTAAGCTTGTCATAATAAACTTTATCCATCTGTACCTTTACCGGTATAGGCAGTTCATCTCTTCCGTTAATTTGAGCCCAACCTGTCAGTCCCGGTCTAAGGTTGTTTATATTGTACTCATCCCGTTCAGAAATCAAATCCTCTTGGTTCCATAAAGCCGGTCTTGGCCCTATAACCGACATATCACCTTTAAATATATTGAATATTTGAGGCAGTTCGTCTAAGCTTGTTTTTCTTAAAAATCTGCCTACCCCAGTTATGTATTGTTCAGGATTCTTTAGCAAATGTGTAGGACAATCCTTTGGAGTATCAACCCTCATAGTGCGAAATTTTAATATGTTAAAGTACTTTTTATCCTTACCTACCCTTTTCTGTTTAAAAAAGACAGGCCCCTCGCTTGTACACTTTATTACAATGCATATTGGCAAATAGATAATAGACAGAAACACTATTGCCATAAATGAACATATAATATCCAAAACTCGCTTAACAACTTTGTTGTAAAATGACTCTTCTCTGTTCTTCATAAATACTCTCCACTCCGTAAATAAAAATAGCAGGGTACTACAACCTACTAAAAATGCCACATATATATTTATATTATATCATATCATCAGGCTTTTTTCAATTAAATTGTCCACCAGGTTACTGATACCTAATATTTCGGCATTTTTTAGCAAACTATTATTATTGTTAAAGGCAATTTTGTCAAAATGACAGTGGCTAAATTAAATACTGACTGTTTGTAAAAAATATAGCTCTTTTAGTCAGTGCTAGTAATAATTATATTTAAGCATATAATAGTGAAATTCGCGTAATATTTTGTTAAATACTATTGCTAGCGACTTACAAAGTAAAAACCCTGTCATAATTTCTGTATTGGAAAATTATGACAGGGAATACCTGTTAAATATTATATTTATTCTAAAGAAATTATATTTTACAGAAGAACTGAGTCCAGTCACCGGACTTGTAAGTGCCGCAGGCAAAATCAGTAAAATCAGGGTTTAAAATATTATTCTTGTGACCCTCTGATTTCATCCAAGCTTCCATAACATCCTTAGGAGTGCCGTAACCCCAAGCGATATTTTCACCGGCGAAACTATATTTTACTCCGGCCTCCTGCAATGCTGTAAAGCAGCTTGTTCCGTTAGGTCTGGTGTGAGAAAATGACTTTTCACACTCTTCTGCCCTTACCATAGCGGCCTTGTACATATCATTGTTAAATTTTAGCGGTTTAACACCTGCTTTTATTCTCTCTTGATTAACTATTTCAAAAACCTTGTAGCTTAGCGTGTAATAGTCCTTGTCTGTGTTTGCGACGTATAAATAGTCACAGTCGTTTGTAGGGGACTCTACAGGAGCCTCAGTTGGCTTTTGGGTAGGCTTTTCTGTTGGCTTCTGAGTAGGAGCTTCGGTTGGTTTTTCCTCGACAGGGAATTTGTCTATGTTACCGCAGATATGTCTAAGTATGTATATACTGTCAATAATGGTAACAGAACCGCTACCGTCAACATCTGCACGAACAACAGCATCGGCTGATAAGTCATGTACACCTAAAACATTTCTCATAACCAACACGGCATCCGCTGTACTTACTTTTTTATCATTATTTACATCACCGTAAATAATTGAGTCGCTGTTTGCAGCACCGGCTGTAATCACTGACGAAACAGCTATGGCGCCTGTTAAAAGTGTTGCTAGAAATTTTCTCATTTTCTCTTTCTCCTGTCAATATTATGTAAAATTATCTAAACTTATTTTATCACAGTAATTCTAAGTATTCAATAATAAATATAAATTTATTTATGTTATATTGTGAATATTAATTAATTTTTTTATGAATTTTATACCTTAAACTTACTTTTTCTCACCATAGATAAATTTTAATTATTTTAAATATAAAAATTTTTTAAAAGAATTTTTACATAACACAAGTGTGTAAAAAGGCTTTACAAAAATTTCTCGTAAAACGACAAAAATGTTGAAAAAAACCAACCACAGTGCTATAATATGTTTAATTTAAAGCGGCAGTGTTATGTTAATACTATGTCGCTTTTTGCTAACCATAGCAACAGACAACTATAAATTCTTTTAGGAGGAATACCCTATGAAATCAATTATTACTAAAATTGGTCTATTTGCCGGTGGTGTTCTGTTTGGTACAGCCGGTATTAAAATTCTAAGCAGCAAGGATGCAAAAAAAGTTTATACTCACACAACAGCCGCTGCACTGCGTGCTAAAGAGAGTGTAATGTCTACAGTAACTACAGTTAAGGAAAATGCCGGTGACATTTTAGCTGACGCAAAGGAAATTAATGAAAAGCGTGCAGCAGCCGAGGATCAGGTTATAGAGGACTGCTGTTGCTGCGATGCGGAGCAGGCTGAAAGCACAGAAGAGCCTACAGAACCTGTACAGGAAGCTGAAGAGAATAATCAGTAATTTTTTGTAAATTTTGTTGGTAAGAGAGCCGCTTTATACTAGGTATTATTTTAAAAGCTTATGCTTCCGAAACATATTTTTCGTATGCCGTGGGTGATTTACGGTATTGCAGGTTATGGCGGAAGTATTTCTGTTAATTGTGCTTAGTGTAAAGGCGGCTTTTTCGTTGGAGGATTTATATTATGAAATGTAAAATTCTACATGAGTCAAAGGGAAGAATGCGTGTACATTTAATGTGCGGCAAAATGAATCTTGATGACGCAGATGTTTTGGAATATTATCTAAAAAATGTAGATTGTGTAACTGATGTTAAGGTGTATGACCGAACTCAGGACGCTGTAATCTTTTACTCCTCAAACCGTCCAAAGGTAATTAAATATCTTGCTCAATTTTCTTTTGCAGAAGCAAGAAAATTGGACTTGGTTCCGGCGCATACCTCCAGAAGTCTTAACCGTGAGTTTGAAGACAAGCTGGTATTTTCTGTTGTTAGCAGGGCCTTTACAAAGCTGTTTTTACCTGCACCGGTGAGAATGGTGATTACACTGTTTCGTGCAATTAAATATATTAAGGCGGGTATTAAGGCACTTATAAAGGGTAAGCTTTCGGTTTCGGTACTGGATGCCACAGCGGTTACGGTTTCGCTTATACGCAGAGATTTCAACACAGCGTCTTCTGTAATGTTTATGCTACATATAGGTGAGATTTTGGAGGAATGGACGCATAAAAAATCAGTTGCAGACCTAGCCGGTGCAATGTCACTAAATGTTGACAAGGTATGGCTGAAGGTAGGCGAACAGGAGGTGCTTTCCCCTATTGGCAAGGTTGCGGAGGGTGACCTAATTATAGTTCGCACAGGCAATATGATTCCGCTGGACGGAAAGGTCGTTTCAGGAGAGGCCTCTGTTAATCAGTCCTCAATAACAGGCGAGTCACTGCCCTTAAGAAAGGGCGAGGGCAGCTATGTATATGCCGGAACTGTTGTTGAAGAGGGCGAATGCATAGTTTCTGTTGACAAGGTGTCCGGCAGTGGACAGTATGACCGTGTAGTGCGTATGATTGAGGAATCCGAAAAGCTTAAGTCCACAACCGAGAGCAAGGCATCACGCCTTGCTGACAAGCTTGTACCGTACACACTGGGCGGCACTGTACTTACCTATTTGCTTACACGAAATGTAACAAAAATGCTTTCCGTACTAATGGTTGACTTTTCCTGTGCACTAAAGCTTTCAATGCCGATTACGGTATTGTCTGCAATGCGAGAGTGCAACGCCTACAATATTTCAGTAAAAGGCGGTAAATTCCTGGAAACTGTTGCCAAAGCAGATACTATAGTATTTGATAAAACAGGTACTCTTACATATGCCACCCCTACTGTAGCAGAGGTAGTAACCTTTAATAACCGCAAAGAGGACGATATGCTAAGGCTTGCGGCCTGCCTTGAGGAGCATTATCCGCATTCTATAGCTAACGCTGTAGTAGAGGCTGCCAAGGAGCGTGGACTTGACCATGAGGAATACCATTCCAGTGTTGAGTATGTGGTTGCGCACGGTATTTCAAGTACAGTTGAGAACAAAAAGGTTGTTATAGGAAGCTATCATTTTGTTTTTGAAGACGAGGGCTGTTGTATCCCAGACGGTGAGGAAGGAAAGTTTAAAAGCCTTTCCAAAGAATACTCTCACTTATATCTTGCTATTTCGGGTAAGCTTTCAGCGGTTATATGCATATATGACCCATTAAGAAAAGAAGCAAAGCAGGCTATACAGGCGTTGCACGACTGCGGAATAAGCAAGGTAGTAATGATGACAGGCGATAACAGAAAAACTGCCGCCGCTGTTGCTGCCGAGGTCGGCATTGACGAATTCTACGCCGAAGTTTTGCCGGAGGATAAGGCTAACTTTATCCGTTCACAGCGTCAAGCAGGCAGATGTGTAATAATGATTGGTGACGGTGTAAATGATTCTCCGGCTTTGTCAGAGGCTGACACAGGTATAGCTATAAACACAGGAGCCGCTATTGCCAAGGAGATTGCGGATATAACAATTTCTTCTGAAAACCTGTTCCAGCTTGTCACCTTACGCAAGCTAAGTCAGGCGTTAATGTCACGCATACACAGAAATTACAGATTTATTGTAGGCTTTAACCTTATGCTTATAATCTGTGGTGTTGCAGGATTTATACAGCCAACGGTTTCTGCACTGCTTCACAATATGTCTACACTGGGCATCAGCTTAAAGAGTATGACTAACTTACTTGAGCCGCCAAAAGATAACGAAGAATAATAAAAAATAAAGGCATTGCCTTAGATAAAAGTTTACCCCTGCCGTAAAAATGCGGCAGGGGTAATTCATTATATAAATGTGTATTAAGTATTATTCAATTTTGTAACTAATAAGGCTCTGTGTCAATAGTTGGGGTAAAACCTTAAAAGGAAAAAGGCTTTTTCCTTACCTCAACATTTATTATAGAGCCACTAATAATTGCAAACCAATATACAGATAAATTATGCCATTGATGTCAGCCACTCTACGATTTTCGGGTCATAGTGGGAGAAGAACAGACTCTTTTCTGTGTCAAGGGCTTCAAGGCGTTTCATTTCTTCGGCTGTAAGCTGAAAATCAAAAACATTAAAGTTTTCTTCCATACGGTTTTTGTGTACTGACTTTGGTATTACTACTACATCGCTTTGCAGTAAAAAGCGCAAAGCAACCTGTGCCGGGGTTTTTCCGTATTTTTCGCCGATTTCTTTAAGGGCAGGTGTGTTAAAGTAGTCGTTTTTGCCCTCGGCAAACGGTCCCCAAGACATAATTTGTGTGTACCGTACTTTTTCATATATTCCTTAGCAACCTTTTGTTGTTGGAATATATGTGTTTCAACCTGATTTACGGCAGGCTTAATATTCGCAAAATGAACAATATCCAGATAGCGGTCAGGGTAAAAATTAGATACACCTATTGAACGAGCTTTACCGTTTTTTACTGCCTCCTCCATAGCTCGGTAGGTTCCGTAATAATCGCCAAAAGGCTGATGTATAAGCAGTAAATCCACATAATCTGTTTTTAGCTTTTTTAAAGATTCTTCAATAGATGCTTTTGCCTTTTCGTAGCCTGCATTGCTAATCCAAACCTTTGTGGTAATAAAAAGCTCCTCTCTCGGAACGCCGCACTTGGCAATAGCATTGCCTACGCCCTCTTCGTAAGCATATTGTCAAGTGTAGATGTCAGATTTTATATTCAAAATAGAAAAAAGCTGCTACTCCCAAAAGAATAACAGCCATTCTTACTATATCAGCCTTTTGGAATTTGACCATCGACATACAGAATGTGATTAACTAACCACTCTTCTTACTATATCAGCCTTTTGGAATTTGACCATCGACATACAGAATGTGATTAACTAACCACTCTGTGAGATATTTTAAAATTCCCATAATCTGTTCATCCTGATCTTCTATCTCATCATTATGATGCTCCATAAATTCATCAAGTTTGTGTATAAATTCCTGATGTTGAACTTTCTGTGTAAATAACTTCTTATAATTAATAGATTCCATATACTGCTCTTCATCAGTAAAGTGTTTTACTGTATAATTTCGAAGATTTTCTAATATTATATCAATCCTATCATATTTATCCGGTGTATACTCATCATGAAGCAGTTCATATGCCTCATCTGCATATTTAAACAACTGCTTGTGTTCTTCGTCTATCATATCTATGCCGATATAATATTCTGGTTTCATTTCATACATCCATTAGTCCTGCTTTCATTTTTATTCAGCCTTTGAAAACTGGTCTTTGCCTACAGAGCATAACGGACATTCAAAATCTTCCGGAATATCCTCCCACTTTGTACCAGGTGCAATACCACCTTCTGGATAGCCCTTCTCCTCATCGTATTCCCATCCGCAAACATCACATACGTATTTCATTTGTTGTTCCTCCTTGTAAATATATTAATACACAGCCTTTATTACTGTTATATTTGTGTTGTTCTGTAATCTTAATATGTATAAATGCTTTTAGCATTTCCATAATCCATGCAGGTTACAATATGCATATACTTCTTCTACCTGTTCACCATCGCAAATACAAAAATCTGCTACCGGCTCCTGCCCTGGATTTAACTGTTTTCTGTATATTCCCTGGTTTGTATTTAATGTAATCCACTCAATGAAATGCTCTTCAAGCATTGGATGTTTTGTCTCTCCAACCACGACATGAACATGACTGCCTTCCACTGTATATACAGGTATATGCTTCTCAACAGCAGCATCTGTCACTCCGGCTTTTAATTCCTGCATAGGTTCTCCGCAACAAATTACAGGCACACCCTTATCCTTTACCTTTTCAACAATGTTTCCACAATGCTTACATATATAATACTTTACTTCCATGCTTTTATCTCCTTCCATGTGTAAAATTTATAATTCAATTGTCTCTATAATCTTTTTCAAAGAATCTGCGGATTCTTTAAGCTTTAACGCTTCCTCACCACTTAAATTAATAGGAATATCAGACTCAATACCATCTGCACCTACAATAGCCGGCATACTTAACGATACTCCGTCAATATCATATACTCCATGAATCATGTGTGATACAGGAAGTATTGATTTTTCATCTCTCATAATCACTTCGCAGATTTTTTTTACAGACATTGCAATTCCATAATATGTAGCGTGCTTTTTATTTATTATTTCATAAGCACTGTTCTTGACTGCTGTAGCTATCTCTGCCGTGTTTTCCTTGTGCTTGTAATGTCCACGCATTTCACACATTTCACTTAATGGAACACCAGATACATTGGCTGATGACCATGCTACAACTTCGCTGTCTCCATGCTCACCTACTATAAATGCATGAACACTCCTGCTGTCAACAGATAAATGCTCACCAAGCTTGTATCTTAATCGTGCACTGTCTAACACTGTACCCGATCCAATAACCCTGTTTTCCGGAAGTCCTGATAACTTTATGGCTACCTGTGTCAAAATATCTACCGGATTCGCTACTACAAGCATGATACCTGCAAAATTTCTCTTTGCTATTTCAGGAATGATTGATTTAAATATTGCTACATTTTTATTCACTAGATCAAGCCTAGTCTCTCCCGGTTTTTGCCCTGCTCCTGCAGATATGATAACTATTGCAGCATCAGCCACGTCATCATAATCTCCGGCATATATCTTCATCGGGCTGGCAAACGGAATACCATGACTGATATCCATCGCTTCTCCCTCTGCCTTGTTCTTGTCTGCATCAATAAGGACAATCTCTGTAAACAAGCCACTCTGCATAAGAGCAAATACAGATGCAGAACCAACAAAGCCACAGCCTATCATTACTGCTTTTTTAGAATTAATCATTTGCTTCTTCGTAATAATCTCATCTCCTTAATAATTCTCTTCATGTACTTCAAAATAGCTCTGTGGATGATTACATACCGGACATACCTCAGGAGCCTTTGTTCCTACTACGATATGTCCACAGTTACGGCATTCCCACACCTTAACTTCGCTCTTTTCAAATACCTGTGCAGTTTCAATGTTCTTGAGAAGTGCACGATATCTTTCTTCATGATGCTTCTCAATCTCTCCTACTGCCCTGAATTTTGCTGCAAGCTCTGGGAAGCCTTCTTCCTCAGCTGTTTTTGCAAAGCCTTCATACATATCTGTCCACTCGTAATTTTCGCCTTCTGCCGCTGCCGCAAGATTTTCCTTTGTATCACCAATTCCTGCTAATTCCTTGAACCACATCTTTGCATGTTCTTTCTCGTTATCTGCGGTCTTTAAAAATAATGCAGCCATCTGCTCATAGCCTTCCTTTTTTGCTACAGATGCAAAATAAGTATACTTATTTCTTGCCTGTGATTCCCCTGCAAATGCCTCCTGTAAATTTTTCTCTGTCTGTGTTCCTGCGTATTTGTTTGCTGCCATCTCTTTTACCTCCGTTTTCTTTACTACTTTTTCAAAATCTGATGCCGGGTGCTTACATAAAGGACATATAAAATCGTCCGGTAATTCTTCTCCTACATATTCATATCCGCAGATTCTGCAACGCCATATTGTCTGTCCATCCTCGGTTTTTCCAACTGCCTGTGGCTTTGGCTTAATATTATTCTGGTAATAATCATATGTGACTGAAGGAACATTACTTAAAATCTCCATATCTGTTATCTCACCGATAAACATCGTATGTGAGCCTAAATCCTCTGTTTTATTAACTGTTACAGAAATGTATGCATTTGTACCTTCTGTAATATAATAAATACCATTTGTGCCTCTGGCACACTTTTCAAATGCTTCAAATTTATTGGTATCCCTTCCTGATTGGAAGCCAAAATGTTTGAACAATTCAAACTGTGCCTTCTGACTTAAGACTGATACTGTGAATTTTCCAGTTCTCTGAATCATGTCATGTGTGTAATTTGCTTTGTTGACGCAGATACTTAACTGGTTCGGTTCTGAAGCTGCCTGAATGGCTGTATTAATAATACATCCATTGTCTTTTTCATCTTCCTTGGCAGTCAGTACAAATAATCCATAACTCAACTTATACATTGCTTTCCTATCCATTCTTTTCCTCCTTTACCTTCTCCCTGCATTTCGGGCAAATGCCTTTAAATGAAATATCATAATCCAAAAATTCAATTCCATGAGTGTTATGAATTATTTCCAGCAAATCCGGTATTTCATCCATATCCACATCAAAAATCTCACTGCACTTTATACATCTTACATGGTAATGATTTTTCAATGTAAAATCAAGTCGGTTCGGTCCATCCGGAACTTCAACCTTCCTTAACGCACCCTCCTCTACCAATATATCAAGATTTCTATATACAGTTCCTTTTCCGATTGTAGGATATGCTTCTTTTATAAAATCATACACTTCATTCGCTGTAACATGTCTTCTCATTTCGTATACGGCATTTCTTACAAGATCTTTTTGAATGGTATTTCTTCTGCTTGTCATTCGTCCTCCTTATTAGGATTAATTCTTAATAAGAATTATATACCAGTATTGTTATCTTGTCAATAAAATTAGTAACAATTCTCATTGTTATAAAAAGATGCCCACACTGAGCATCTTTAATCTAAATCAATATTCTATTTTTCGTTCAAAAACATATTCAGTATCTGATGATAAATCAGACCGCAATGAATATCCAAGTCTGTCAAATTTCTGAATCTCCACCGGATTCTCAATATTATTTTCTGCCATGAATCTTACCATTTCACCACGAGCTATCTTGGCATATGTACCTTTTGTTACCATTTTATCTCCAGAAGCTTCACAAAATGTAATCGTAATATACCTGTCCTGTGGTGTCAGATACTTTTCTATACATTTTGAGTATTCTTTTGATGCAAGATTAATGATAATCCTGCTGTCATCGATTACTGAGCGGTATAAGAAGTCACCCCAGTACTCATACAGATTTTTGGCATCTCCAATCCTGACCTTTGCCTGCATTTCTAAACGATAAGGTGTCACACCATCCATTGGTTTCAGAACACCATAAAATGCAGACAATATCCTCAAATGATTTTGAACATACTCAAACTGCATATCTTCAAACACAGATGGTGCCATATATTGAAAAGCAATTCCTTCATATGATAAGACAGCCGGAGTGAGCATCTGATAAAGGTTCATATTTCCCAATCTGTTGAAATTTTGTTCTGCAATCTTGTCATTACATTTCCAGATAGCTTTCAGTTCTTCTTTTGATTTGCTTTTCATCCAGTTTAATACTTCTGCTGTCTTATCAATATAGACAGGCAGTTCAACCGGTGCTAAGTTATCGGTATCTACAATCATCTTTTTTGCAGGTGATAAAATAATCTTCATTATGCCAATTTTGCAGGTGATAAAATAATCTTCATTATGCCAATTCCTTAAGCATATTTTCAGGATCATCTGCCGCCTTGACTTTATCATTTGCCTTTATAATGATTCCTTGCTCGTCAATAAGATATGTGGTTCTTACCACGCCCATAGAGACTTTTCCATAGTTTTTCTTTTCTTTCCATACATCATACGCTTCGATCACCTTGCGATCCGGATCTGCCAAAAGTGTAAATGCCAATCCATATTTTTCCTCAAATCTCTTGTGAGAGGCTACAGAATCCTTACTCACCCCAAGAACAACTGCTCCTTTCTCGGTGAATTGAGGATAACGCTCTGAAAAACCACATGCCTGCTTTGTACAGCCTGCCGTGTTATCCTTTGGATAAAAATATAAAATCACTTTTTTACCTGCGTAATCGCTTAATTTATGTATTTCTCCATTCTGATCCGGCAATTCAAAGTCCGGTGCTTTTGTTCCTACTTCTAACATCCGTTATTCCTCCACTTCTTTCACTTCCGTCTGTTTTCTTGCTTTCTTATTCCCTGAAATCATTTTATGACCGGAATAAACTGCCATAATCATGCATATCAATGAACCAAACGCAAAGTATTTGTGTGCCGCCTTTAACCCCTTATATCCGGTATAAAAGGTTCCAGCCATTGTAACCACTGCTCCGATTGACCAATATTTATGTGCTTTCATGCTTCATTCACCTCCTGTATATGAAGATATTATATCAAATTTTCTATAACATGGTCTATATCATCCTGAATGACTATACTTCTGTGTTCCAATATTTCCGGGTAACAAGGTAACGTAAGATTTACGCTTGCAAATACTGCATCCGGGTTTTCTGCCGCCATATTCCAAAATGGAATTTTTATGACACCGGGAGAATTAAATCCGACTCCTAATTCCAAATATAATACCTTTCCATTTTTATGCTGTTCTATATAATCTGTATACCGCTTATGTGCGATATGCCATCCCTTATCTCTGATAAATGTGTCATCCCAGAATAAATTGAAGTCCATTTCCCGTCCACATCTTGGACAATGTGGAATGAGCTCTGTTGGAACAGACATATTTTTTTCTTCCCGAACCATTTTTTGAAGAGTTGCATAATTATCATAGGTATCTGTATGACATGGTTTTGAGCATTGGAACAGACCAAAATCCCCGGAACAGACCAAAATCCCCCTGTGTATAGCACAGATGTTCTTTTGAAAAACCTGCCCTCTGGAATGTATGGTCAATGTTGGTAGTCAGGACAAAATAATCCTTTCCTTCCAAGAGTTTTAGCAATTTTTTATGTGTATCCTTTGGTATCGGTTCATAACGATTAATCCACGCCCATCTTGACCAGTATGCCCATCGCTCCTCGTTTGTTTCAAAATCTGCAAAACATCCGGTATACATATCCTTCATTCCATATTTTTCTACAAAATCGCCAAAATATTTTTGCAGGCGTTCTCCACCAAAATCATAACCTGCTGACGAAGATAAGCCTGCCCCTGCACCTACAATAATCGCATCTGCATTTTGAAACACTTCTTTTAATTTATTTATTTCTGAATCGAAATCTCCAGTTGTTCCTTCTATAATTCCGTTATATCTCATATTTCCACCTATTACTTTATGGATATTTAAAACTTCTCTATCAAGTTCTCAAGGCAATCTGTTTCATAATCCTCAATCCTGCCTTCATCACATACCTTTGCCAAAGACGGATCAATTGGGATTTCCGCAGTTATACCAATATGATACTCTTCTGCTAATAATTCAATATCATTTTTTCCAAAGATATAATGCTTATCACGGCAAGTCGGACATTCATAATATGCCATATTTTCTACAATTCCAATTACAGGAATGTGCATCATCTCTGCCATTTTAACCGCTTTTCCCACAATCATGCTTACAAGATCCTGTGGAGATGTTACCACAATAATCCCATCAATCGGCAATGATTGAAAAACAGTCAATGGAACATCACCTGTTCCGGGTGGCATATCTACAAACATATAGTCAACGTTACCCCAGCACACATCTGTCCAAAACTGTTTTACTGTTCCTGCAATTAATGGACCTCTCCATATTACCGGATCTGTTTCATCATCTAATAACAGATTTACCGACATTATTTTTGTTCCATTTGCAGATTCAACCGGAAGAATTTCTTCTTCATCAGTCTGTGCTTTTCCGGACAGTCCAAACATTTTAGGTATGGAAGGTCCGGTAATATCGGCATCAAGAACAGCAGTTTTATATCCTTTCTTTCTCATAGATGCGGCAAGCAGGGAAGTTACAAGTGACTTACCGACTCCACCTTTTCCACTTACAATTCCAATCACTTTTTTTATATTTGAATCTGTGTTTGTTTGTTCTATCAGGCTCTGCGGTTCTCTTCGTTCTGAACAATTACTTCCACACTCTTTACAATTATTGGAACACTCTTTTGCTTCACTCATTAGCAATTACCTCCATTACCGACACAGCCATGCTTATCCTCACCACAGTGATGTTCGCCACAGGTATGCTCCTGTTCATGGTGCGTGCAATGTACATCTGGATTATAATTTAACTGCCCGCTTATATATTTTTTCACTGCTTCATCTGCATTTCCACTTACACCACCAAGCAACTGAATTCCGGCTGCTGCCAGTGCTGCCTGAGCACCACCGCCGATTCCACCGCATATAAGTACCTCTACTCCGGCATTTGTCAGAAATGATGATAATGCACCATGTCCCTGTCCATTCGTATCCACAACTTGTGTCTGTTTGATTTCTCCATTCTCAACATCATACAATTTAAACTGTTCTGTATGTCCAAAATGTTGAAAAATCTCTCCGTTTTCGTATGTTACTCCAATTCTCATCTGTCGTTCTCCTTTTCTATGAATGTTGTTATTAAAAATGGGTTTGCTTATTCTTATACATGTCTGCTTACAACAAAAAACATCATTACCATCACAAAAGTAATAGTTTCCTCCTGAAATATTCAACACCTTACCATGTACCACACTGTCTGCAAGTTTATAGCGGGCAGATTCATAGATTTCTGTAACAGTTGTCCTGGAAATTCCCATCTGCTGTGCGCATTGTTCATGCGTACATTTATTCAAATCTATCAGGCGTATTACTTCATATTCATCTACAGTCATATTTATTTGCTCACTGATTGGTATTCCTTCTGGTCGGAAACTATCATAAGCAGGTTCTGCACATATTCTTCTACATTTTGTCGGTCTTGCCATATATACACATCCATTTCCGTCATATGTCGGTAATTATCATAATTCCTGATTATGACATATTCAAGTAACTGATAAATTTATTAGTCACTCATATTCTTCATATTTTAGTAGTCAAAATCATGTTATAGATTTCATATTTTATATGTCGATATTATACTAATTTTAAAATAGCGTATTATTTCACTCTGCCTAAATTTTTTCTAATTGTTGGCTTAGAATTCTCATGTTGATTGTCCATAATTTGATTATTCTTCATCTGCTTACTTATGCGACTGCTATCTTCTGACTTTCTACTTTGCTTTTTCTTCCAGTTCTCAGATTCCTGTATATAATCCTCATACTCGCCTTTGGAAGCGTAATAATCACTATAAAATTCTTTCACATTATCATACCCATATTCCTGCACAATTGATGAAAGCTGCCGTTTCATATCGTTAATCATGTGGTCCAGTTCATCTATCTGTTTCTGCAATTCTGCACGTTTTCCTGACCTAAATACACCATTGCAATCTGATAGTTCAATCTCCAGATTACCTCTGTTTCTTTCCAGATTGAAAATAGCTTCATTTTGTCTTTGCAGTTCCTTATGAACATTCTTGAGTTGTACATATTTTGAAGCAAGTAATGACTTTTCAGGATGCGGTACGGCTACAGCAGTCTCTTGCGCCTTTGTTTTTGTTGCTTCTCCTGTACCAGCTCCCGGAATTACATCAAGCACCTTTTCTGCCACACCAACCGCAGCAAGCATAATACGATTAATAAGAAGTTCAAGCACTGCAATAGCAAGCTTTATAATACTTGCAAGAAGATCCGGTCTGTCTCCATATAAATCTATGGAATCCCTTACCTTTTTTGTTATCTCATCTTTCCTTATCTTTGATATGTCCTCTTCTAGCACACCGCTTACAATTGCTCTGTCAACAGTCCTGTTCCATTCCTGTCGCACCTCATTGTCAGCTTTTATCTGCTCCTCCATAGGATTATTCTTACCTATCTTTTTAGTGGCAAGATATGGACTGTTCTTATCAAAAACTTTAAGTTTATCTTCTTCACGTAGCACAAGCTGATTTATTTCGTTTGTAAAAAACACCTTTGCCTCACCAAGAAATGAATCCTGTTTAAATCTGTCGTCTTTTATAGAAAACTCTTTTTTCTCATAGACCTCGCCTTTTCTGATAATCTTACAGCCATTACGGATGTCACCACTTTCATCCGATATCTCTTTCTTAGTACGCACATGCTTTCCATTCTCATCATAAAACATATTTCTTGGTGCTACCTTTACAACCGGCTTTTCCAGCTTCGTCCTCTCCGCAAATATCAGATGGATATGAAAGTTCGTCTTTCTCTTGTTATGGTGCAGGGCTGCATAGCAGTCCACACCATACTTTTTCTTGAAATCCGTAGCAAAATGTTTGATAAGATAATCATGCTCATAATGATACAAGCCTTCCGGTAATGCTATAATGAGCTCTCTTGCCTCGATACATTTACCAGTTGTTCCACTTTTAGCAAATTCTTCTCTGTTGCATTTCGCAAGGTCTTTCCAGAAAGAGCGAAGTGGCTGTGTAGCATATACGGCATATAGATTTTCCTGTTTTACTGTGCTTGTTATATAATCAATTCTCCCCATAACATTATGGAGTTTCGTCATCTGTATAAATGAATGTCTTGGCATTTCAATCATCTCCTTCTTTTCATCAGCTATATTTAACTTTTTAAATGCAGCCATAGTAATATTTATTCTCAGGCTCGATGCAATCGCGAAATCCCCGTAGTACAAAACAAAGTTTTGTGCGGAGGGTGTATTTCGCTCTCAAACGCCGAGGGCTGCATTAGATCTTTTCTTTTTCCTGTCTACAGCAGCTTTTGCTCTGATAAATGTTTAAAATCTTACAAAGATATCCTTTTCCCAAAACTGACGGCACTTTATGACGAAATTTTTCAAAAGTGGCATCACTTTATGACGCCACTTTTCAATCATGCCGTCGCTTTCTGCCACCATTTTTCTTCCATTACATTTCCGTCTTCCTTTTATTCAGGTTCCATGCCGTCGGATTATTACGGCATTTTAAGTAACTGCCGTCGGATTGTTCCATCTCTTTTTATTTCTGCCGTCGTTTTATACCGGCATGCATTACAATATTTACAGGCAAAAAAATAAGGACCATGTATTTCTACACAGTCCCTGTCTCAATAACCTATATTCTATTGTTAATCCTTTTCCATCCAGCTCAATGCATTCTGTACTAATTCCTCATAGTCTTCCAATTCCTCATCAGATATGCTTTTCGTTCCTGCACCCACCACAACATTGTCCGGATTTATTACCGGCATAGTTCCTCCACCAGACTGAATTGCAGCTAGCAGACTCCCCACCATAGTCATAACTTCCTTATTGGCTTCCTGACGTGCTTCTTCCTTTGCAGCCTGCCTGATTCTTTCCTCAATTGCTTCCATATCTTCTGTTGATACAAACTCCGGCTCTTTCTCTTTCTTTGGCTTCGTTAATTCTTCCTGCCCATAATTCTCAATATAATAAGTTGCTGCATCTATAAAAAACTGATTTTTTGACTTAAATATATCTAAATTCAACTCATTCAAAACCTTATTAATAGCTACATGAGCAGGATTTAACATATTTAATCTTACTGTAAACTTAACTGTTCTATCAATCGACATAAGTTGTTCCTCCTATCTTTCATAATTCCAATAAAATGGCATATCTTATCAGATAGCATATTTTTCCTTTACCTCTGCTTCCGTAGGCAAAATACCACTTTCTATCACAATTTTGTTCTCTCCGGCAGCAACACCTGCAATACGCTCTGTCTGGTCTGTCACACCAGCTTCATCCAAGTCAAGAAGTTTCTGTGCATTAGCTTTTGCTACAGCAAGCTGTTCCTGCTTCTCACTTTCACTTACCTTTGAACGTATTTCCTTTGTCTTTGGCATAAACTTTTCCCTTCGCTTTCTCTGATACATGGCATTACGCTCACGGATTCTCTTTTTTTCTGTAAGTTCAGCCTGTTCCTCTTCTGATAGTTCCACAGTCGGCAGATTAACTTTTCCGATAAAATTCAAATATACCTCAATCTCTACTACACGCTCGCCATCTATCTTCTCCGCTTTATGAACAAGTACCTTATCAACAAATTCATTGATGATAACAGGTGTGAGTTCTGTAATATCCGTATACTTATGAACCAACGCCAGAAATTCCTCTGTTCTGTCTGTGTCACTTTCATACTGTGCTAACTGTTCCTTGCATTCTCTTAGAGTCTGCGTAAGCTGTACCTGCTCTTCCTCGTATTCCTGTGAAAGAATCTCATACCGCTTGTCAGACAGCTTCCCAAGGGCATTATCCTCATAGACTTTTTTTATCAGCAAATCCAATTCGCCATATCTCTTTTCCTGTTTTTCAAGAGCAGACTTGATTTTCTTTATCTCTGCCTCATCCCTTATTGCTGACGCACTACGCATTGCTTCTGCAAATGCATTCTCATCAAGTCTCACACTCTGGCAGGCATAACGGATTGTCTCCAGAATAATCTGCTCTATTACTTTTTCCTGAATAAAATGGGATGAACATTCATGTTCAAACACTTTTCTTTTATTCATATAAGTACTGCAGTTGTATGAAGCCGGTTCTATGCGGACTCCGCCATTTGGCAGTCCCCTCCAGTCTCTTCCTGCCCTTGTGTGCTCGCTTCGGTAATGCATCTTACATCCACAATCAGCACAGAATAACTTTCCTGTCAACGGATTGTTGCTGCCATCTGTATTAATCCTGCGTACAGTCTTTCTTAATTCCTGTACAATATACCAGGTCTTTCTATCTATAATGGCTTCGTGTGTATCCTTAAAAACAAGAATATCCTTACTTTCATTCTTTTTTGCAGTTTTATCCTTATATGACAGCTTGTGTGTGCGGAAATTAACTGTATCTCCCATATATTCAGGCTTTTCCAGCATTCGTACAATAGTAACGCCAGCCCATGCATATGGATGTTCCATATCACAATTATTCTTATAACAGCCTATGCCCCGGACTGCCTGATAATAAGATGGCTTTTCCACCTTTTCTTCACAAAGTATTCTTGCAATCTCATATGGACCTTTTCCCTCAATTGTCAGCATGAATATCCGTCTTACTACTGCCGCAGCTTCCTCATCAATAATCCAGTGGTTATTATCATCCGGATCTTTGATATATCCATATGGCGGATTATTTGTAACAGGCTTTCCTTCCCGTCCCTTTGCCTGTATTACTGCTCTTATCTTGCGGCTGCAATCCCTTAAATACCATTCATTCATGATATTTAAAAAAGGGGCGAATTCGCTGCTGGCATTGTTATCACTATCAACAC
>CADANT010000017.1 GCA_902789345.1 uncultured Ruminococcus sp. | reverse complement strand
TTCACATCAAAACCAAAAACAAGTGGCAACCTAGTCCATCGCCACTTGTTTAAATCAATTTCCTTTTTACGGTTTTACCCCAACTATTGACACAGAGCCGTAATTTAGAAGCCTACAGTGCTTATGTCAATATAGAAAACCCCTCGGCATATATGAACTCGCATAATGCCGAGGGGTTAAATTAACCGATTAATCTACTCTTGTATAATATGTATTTAGTATCTCTTCAAAAAACTTGTCATTGTCTACATTGTATTCGGCATATTTTTCGCCCATAACGGCTTTGCCGGGTACTTTAACTATGTTTTCATCAGAGGAAAAACCATTTGTTACAAACAAGCTTGACAGATATGTAATTTTGGCTGTGTCAATATCGGTCTTGCAGTAATCGCTTATGCTGTTGTAAAGGTTTAACGGAGTCATTGGGTCTTTTTTAGTAAGCTGAATGGTTTGGTTGATAAAGGAGTCAATATAACTCTTTTGTCTTTCCATTCGCAGTTCGTTTTGTTCAACGCCGCCGCTAACATCTCTGCTTCTTACATATATTTCAGCCTGTTCACCTTTTAAGGTAACATTAGCACCCTTTTTCAAAGCAGGGTCATAGCTGCTAAGGTCTTCTATAACATTTACATTTACACCGCCTACAGCGTCGTTCAGTATAGGAATAACATCAAGGTCTACTGACATATATGCATTTACCGGAATACCAAAGAAAAGTCGTGAAACAGAGCGCTTTAGGTTATCGTTGCTGGTGTCGCCGCCGTCGCCGTATGAGTGCGCCAAGCATATCTGCATTCTTTCTGTGCCTTTAAAATTGCCGGCTGTGTCACAAATGTTTACATCAACCATACTGTCACGGGAAACATTGTACATAGTGTATTTTCCCGTATTTGTGTTAAGTGACAAAACAAATATACTGTCAGCTTGACCGCCTGTACCCACAACGCCCTCTCTATGCTGGTTTGTTTCTTTGTCAATACCGGCAAAAAGTATTGTGGTAACATCCTTGTTGTACTTGTATTTATGACCGTCGTGCACTATGTAGTCATCGTCAACCTTTTGCACGCTTGAAGGTACGGTAATGTTCTTTGAGGCGTTTTCATTGTCACTTAACATACTGTTTTTTCCCATAAACAGCAGAACAACTAAAGTAATTATGGCAATTAACAAAAGTGAGGCTATAACAACTCCCAAAGTAACAAAAAACTTAAAAACCTTGCCCTTTTTCTTTTTTGCTTTTTTGTCTTTATTTAGTGGTTTGGCGTATTTTGCAACCGGAATATTATCATCGTCCTTGTTAATTGAAAATTCAACCTTTTCCCGTTTTGTTTTGCTGTGGTGAGTATGGTTGCTTGCAGGACTTTCATTATTCGGTTGGGTTGGTTCCTGATTCGGTTGCTGATTGGATTGGCTCATCTTTAATTAACACTCCCTGTACAAGGTATCTTGAGGTTTCTATGTCACCCAGGCAGGTGCTTAGGGTGATAATTTTGTCATCTGCTGTAACATTCAGATTGCGTGTGTTGTACATCATAGACGATGTTGGATTTTGTGCGTAATCTAAATATTCCTGGAATACTTTTTTATCTGAAAAATCAAATGAATACAGTAAATGTCTGTCATCATATTCGTAGGCCGAGAAAATCTCGTATGTAAGGGTTCTGTCAGGCAAGTAAATATATATGTATTTATTTGCGTCAAAGAAATCCTTATCTCTAAAGCTGTGCAATGCCCTAAACATAGTTCCGTTTTGCATATTGTGACCGTACAATACTGTGTTAGGGTCTGAGAAATCCTTTTTATTCAGCTTTTCAGTGTATATACATCCGGCAAAGGCGCTTTCTTTGTACATATTGTGGTTTAGGTAGTAAGAGTCGTCATCACCCGGATATTGCGCAACGGGGTAATCTATAGCAGTGTTTGGTATTTTAATCCAAGCATACAGGTCTGTGTTAATTTCCCACAGCTTTGTAAAGTTAATACTGCCGTTTACAGTGTCGTGAACTTCCTTTGGCGCAACATTGTCCGGCGGGGCGTCAGGTGTATCACCGGTAGCTGCCGTGCTTTCGGTGGATTTTTCGGTAGGGCTGTTGGTAGGCTGCTGTAGGTTTTCATATTCGTGACCGCTTGTATAGATATTAAACAGGTACCAGCATATGTAACCTAAACCGCATACTATAAGTACTATGGCTATGGTTAAAATTACCCTGAACATAGTTTTATTCTTTTTCATAATAAACATCCTTTGTTTGCAATTAGCATAAAAGTGCGTATAATAAACAAAAACCACGCACTAAGCGTGGTTATGTGTTTTTAAATAAAATTATTTACTTAGCTTTTTCTTAGCTGTTACAGCAACGCCGCCAACTGTCAAAACACCCAAAGCAGCTAACATTGCCACAGAACCGTCTACACCTGTTTTAGGAGAAGAGGGAGCCGGGCTGGTTGGGCTGGTAGGGCCGGTACTTCCGGTTGGAACAGTAGGGCTTGGGCTGTCAACCGCTGCTGCAGAAAATGCGCTGCAAGCCAAAACTACGGCTGCTGTTAAAGCAACAAATAACCTTTTCATCATCAGTTACCTCCTACATAATAAAAAAAGTCTATATGTGCCTATAAACACGGCACAATTAATTGACATTTCACTGCAAACATTATATCATCTTTCACTGTTGTTGTAAATAGTTTTAGTAATTTATTTTTATATTAATTTATTAAAAAAATTCGGTATAAAGGCAGTTATAAATATAATAATAACTTTAAGCACATTCCACATCTATTTACATTAAAATATGTAATAACTCACAGAACTAAATTTTTGCGCAAAAAGTACGGCTCTTTATTTTTATAAAAAGTTTATAAAAGGTGAAAAGCCTTATAAATGTTAAAGAAATGTAACTTGACGAAACAAGATAATGGTGTTATCATAAATTCAAATAAATAAAAGCTATGATAAGGACAAGATTTACTTAAACACTTTTTCAGAGAGTGCTCTGTATTCTGCAATGAGCATACCAGTGCCTGTAAGTTACCACCTTGGAGCTGTGCGCCGTGTTCAAGGCGTGCCGGTGAGCACCGTTATATGTATCTAAAGGGTATGGCTTGTGCCGTACTGAATTTGGGTGGAACCACGAGTTATAGCCTCGTCCCATTTGCGGGACGGGGCTTATTTAATTTATCAGAAGGGATTGATTATTAATGGTAAGCGTTGAACTGAAAAACGGTATTGTAAAGGAGTTTGAAAACGGCACTACCGTAGCGGATGTTGCCAAGTCATTAGGCGGCGGTATTTACAAGAATGCCTGCGTCTGCAAGGTAAACGGCGAAATAAAGGATTTAAGAACAGTTTTGGACAACGACCAAAAATATACTGTTGAAATTCTGTCTTTTGATAATCCGGAGGGTAAAAAGGCTTTTTGGCATACTGCATCGCACATTTTGGCTCAGGCTGTTAAAAGACTGTATCCACAGGCCAAAATTGCCATCGGACCTGCAATAGACAACGGATTTTACTATGACTTTGAAGTTGGAAATCCATTTTCAGCCGAGGATTTGCAGAATATAGAGAAAGAAATAAAGGCTATCGTAAAAAGCGGCATAGCTATAGAAAGATTTGAGCTTGCTCCTGAGGAGGCTGTAAAAATGCTTGAGGATATGGACGAGCCTTATAAGGTAGAGCTTGCTAAAGAGCATGCCGACAAGGGAGAGCCAATCAGCTTCTATAAGCAGGGCGACTTTACAGACCTGTGTGCCGGCCCTCACCTAATGAGTGTAAGTACAGTTAAGGCCGTTAAGCTGCTAAACTGCACAGGCGCATATTGGCGTGGCGACAGCAACAATCAGCAGCTGTGCCGTGTATATGGCGTAGCATTCCCAAAGGCTTCTATGCTTGAGGAATATTTAAAGCAGAGGGAAGAGGCCATTGCCCGTGATCATAACAAGCTCGGCAGAGAGCTTGAGCTGTTTACTACATCTGATGTAATAGGTCAGGGTTTGCCTATTCTTTTGCCTAAGGGTGCAAGAGTTATCCAACTTTTGCAGAGATTTGTTGAGGATGAAGAACAAAAGCGTGGTTGGCTGCTTACAAAAACACCGTTTATGGCTAAAAGCGACCTTTATAAAATTTCAGGTCACTGGGACCACTACCAGGACGGTATGTTTATATTGGGCGATCCTGAAAACGACAAAGAGGTATTTGCACTTCGCCCTATGACATGTCCGTTCCAATATCAGGCATATTTAAACAGAGGCCGTTCATACAGAGATTTACCTTTGCGTTATAATGAAACATCTACATTGTTCAGAAATGAAGCCAGCGGCGAAATGCACGGACTGATTCGTGTACGCCAGTTTACAATTTCAGAGGGACATTTAATGTGTACCCCGGAGCAGCTTGAGGATGAATTCAGAGGTTGCCTGGAGCTTGCAATATTTATGCTGAAAACTTTAGGCTTGTATGAGGATGTATCATACAGATTCTCACAGTGGGATCCTAACGACCGTGAAAAGTATATCGGTACTCCTGAACAGTGGGACGAGGCACAAGGCAAAATGCAGAAAATTCTTGACCATCTTGAAATTCCGTATGCTATCGGCGTAGGCGAGGCCGCATTCTACGGCCCTAAGCTGGACATTCAAATTAAGAATGTATACGGCAAAGAGGATACCCTTATTACAATTCAGATTGACCAAATGCTTTCAGAAAAGTTTGGTATGGAATATGTTGATAAGGACGGCGTTAAGAAGAATCCGTATATCATCCACAGAACATCAATCGGCTGTTACGAAAGAACACTTGCTTTGCTTATTGAAAAATATGCAGGTGCATTCCCAATGTGGCTTGCTCCTATTCAGGTTAAGCTTCTTCCTATTGCAGACAGACATATTGACGCACTAAAGGAAGTAAAGGCAAAGCTTGACGCTGTAGGTATGCGCTGTGAGATTGATACAAGAAGTGAGAAAATAGGATATAAAATCAGAGAAGCTCAGCTTGAAAAGGTTCCGTATATGATTTTAATGGGCGATAAGGATATTGAAAACAACACAATTTCTGTTCGTTCAAGAAAGCACGGCGACCTGGGTGCATTTACTGTTGAGCAGTTTATTGAAAAGGCTTTGGAAGAAATTAATAACAAAACTATAGACTAACATTTACTGCTTTTGTATTTAAAGTATAACGAGAATTGTATTAAGAAGAAAATAAGAAAAGAGGTGTGTTATGTCTAGTGCTACCAAAAAGCTTCTTACTTTCATTATAATTATGCTCATTGCCATTGCAACCATAGTCGGCTGTGTATATGTACTGACAGAGTTGGGGCAGGGCAAAAAAAGCAGCGATTCTTCAAGTGTTACATCCGAAATATCGGCTGCACAGGTAAATAAGGAAGTTATTGAAGAGATAGGTTACGAGGACATAAGCGAACTTGACAGTGGCGACATTTCCGGTCATATTGATGTTCCGGAGGACAGTGTCACCCAAACATCCATTTATATAGCTGATTCAAGCTCGTCGGCAGTTGAGCTTGCCTGCTTTAAGCTAAAAGACCCTGATGACAATAAAGCAATACTGGAAGCAATATCAAAGCACATTGCTTCAAAGCTCAAGGGTTACAGCCAAAGCCCAAAGGAAAGCGAGCTTATAAGGAATTATGTTACCGACACCTGCAACGGCTATGTTTTTATGGTTATTTCCGAAAGCCCTGAGGCGGCCGCAAAGGCCTTTAGAGATGCCGTAAACAATAAAAATTAAAATTGTTATCACCCTACAGCTGAAAAGCTGTAAGGTGATAACACCAAAATATAAAGCCAAGGCAAACTTTACAAAGAATGCCTTGGCTTTTGTTATTAATAATGTCGTTAAAGAAATTTAAGTACTTGTATTAAAATACACACAGTTTGTTTTTATGCATATAAGTTTAAACCTTAATTTATTTAATTTCAACGAAAATTTCGTGTGCCATTACATCGTCCGCTTTTGTAACGGTAATAACTAAATTTTTATATTCAAGTGTGTAGCCAACCTGTGGGATTGTTCCGCTTATTTCAGCCAGCCAACCGTTTACAGTGGCTGCCTCTATGCTGCTGTCGCTGTCTAGGTTAAAGTAATCCATAAAGCCGTCTACAGTGGTGTTGCAGCTAACCTTGTATTGTTTGTCGTTTATTTTTTGGAATTCTGTAACCTCGCTGTCGCTTTCGTCCCATATTTCGCCTACAAGCTCCTCCAGAATATCCTCCATAGTTACTATACCGGCAGTTTCGCCGTATTCATTTATAACTACAGACATATGAGTATGGTTAGTCTGCATTTCTTTAAACAGTACAGACAGGCTTACAGATTCCGGCACAAACACCGGCTTTCGTAAAATATCCTTTAGTTTAAAATTATCGTCAAGGGAATTCATCAAATAGTCCTTAATATGCAGTATACCCACAATATTGTCAACATCACCGTCAAACACCGGTATTCTTGAGTAACCGTTGTTCTTTATAACATGGGCAATTTCCTTTTGTGAGCTGCCAAGAGAAAGAAAAACTATTGATTTTCTTGAGGTCATAATATCCTCTGCGGTTTTGTTTTCCAGCTTAAATACATTTTTAATATACTCAATGTCATCTGCCTTAAACGAGCCCTCATCAGCACCTGCATCAAGCAGCAATACTATGTCCTCTTCAGAAACAGGCTCTTCTTTTTCCTTAGGGTTGATGCCGAATATCTTTAAAACCGCATTTGTAGATATAGTCAAGAACCAAATTATAGGTCTTAGCACTGCGGCTAAGAAAGAGATAATACCGCAAACGGAGTTTGCAAGCTTTTCCTTGTGCTTCATAGCTATTCTCTTAGGTACAAGCTCACCCAGCACAAGGGTAAAGTACGAAAGTATAAGTGTAATAACTATTACAGCTACAGTGTTAATTGCACCTGAAAATTCAGGGGATACATTAAAGGCTTTAATAATAAAGTCAGACAGCCCCTGAGCAAAGTTATCGGCGGCAAAAGCAGAGCCTAAAAAGCCTGCCAGTGTAATGCCTATTTGTATGGTTGACAAAAAGCGTGTAGGCTCGGTAATAATTTTAAGCATCTTTTTTGCCTTTTTGTCGCCCTCGTCAGCTAAAGCACGAACCTTTTTCTCGTTAAGTGAAATAACCGCAATTTCGGTAGCCGCAAAAAATGCGTTAAGTAATATAAGTATAAGCTGTAATAATAATTGTTGTAACATTAATTAAAAAATCCTCCATCATAAATTGCATTAATTATATTTACCGTTGTTAAGTATGTATGCATACTAACACAGCATTATACAGCTGTGCCTGCTTTTTAAATATTGGCAGGTAAAGGCTGTGAAATACTGCCTGCAAACAAAAGCTATGTAATTAAAACAATACATAGGGGATTGCTTAATAAAGTGTGTTGTTTTTATGCTTCGGGGAAGCGGGTCCACAGTTTCATCTCCTTTTTGTAGTTGATACTAATTGAATTGTGGAAAATAATTTTGATAACGATTATATTAAAAATTAAGTAATCTGTCAACAGGAAAATTAAAAAATTTTATTTACATATAACCTTAAATAATTATTATTGAATATTCGCTTAAATTTATTCCTAAGTCTTGACACCTATGAGAACATATTGTATAATACTATACGCAATTATATGCAAAATACCCATGCCTTAGGCGGATGGGAGGGAAGATAAATGGCAGAAATTAGAATTAAAGATAACGAGTCTCTTGAGAGTGCTTTAAGAAGATTCAAGAAGCAGTGTGCAAGAGCTGGCGTTATAGCTGAGGTTCGTAAGAGAGAGGCTTATGAGAAACCTTCTGTAAAGCGCAAGAAGAAGTCTGAAGCAGCTCGTAAGCGTAAATTTAAGTAATTTTACTTATTTTTTACTTAATTTAGTAGACAAGGGACGGGCATTGCCCGTCTTTTTGTTTTTTAAGTTGTATTTTTAGGAGTGCCACAGTAATGAAGACATATTTCTTTAAAAGCCTGCTTGACATATCGGTAGATACTTTAAAGCAGCTTAATACAGAGTGCGTGTTACTTGACATTGATAATACAATAAAGCCCTACGGTGCCGGCAGTATTGATAGTAAATATGTTAATTGGATAAACAATGTAAAAGCCCACGGTATAAGCGTTGTATTATGCTCTAATAATTTTTATAAAAATGTTAGGCCTATTGCCGACTTGGCAGACTGCGACTTTGTTTCGTTCTGTCTTAAGCCGTCGCCATATGGCTATATAAGGGCGTATTTTAAATTTAAACTGCACCGCAAAAGTACCTTGGTTATAGGCGACCAATTTTTTACAGACATTTTAGGCGGTAAGTTTTTACTTTTAAAAACATTTATGGTTGAGCCAATTTCCCTTGAAGCAGAGGGTACAACGGTAAAATTAAGAAGAAAATTAACCTCCGGCTTTACCAACAGAATAAAAGCCAGAGTAAATCCATATATAAAAGAGGAATAAATATTATGAATAAAAAGGTTTTGTTGCTTTTAGGTCCTAACCTTAATTTGGTTGGAATAAGAGAAAAGGAAATTTACGGTGAAACAGCGGCAGACGCTATTGAGCAAAGTGTTATTGCCTATGGAAAAGAAATCGGTATAGAGGTTGATGTATACCAAAGCAACTGGGAGGGCGCTATTATAGATAAAATTCATGAGGCCCGCACCAAATACGACGCTGTAATAATTAACCCGGGCGCATTAACACACTACAGCTATGCAATCAGAGATGCTATTGCAGGCGTAAGTATTCCTTTTATCGAGGTGCATATGTCAAATATCCATACCCGTGAGGAATTCAGACATAAATCTGTTACAGCACCTGTATGCGTTGGTCAGATTGCAGGCTTTGGCGCAAAGGGCTACAATATGGCACTGGATTATATTAAGACTGTTTAAATCTGTATGGAGGCGCTCAGCATGAAAGAAAGAATAGAAAAGCTTCAAAAAAATCTAAAGAACAGTACCCAGGGCTTTTTAATTACATCAAATACCAACCGTTATTATTTTACCGGCTTTAATTCATCGGCAGGCTGTGTTCTTGTTACTGAAAGAAACGCATATTTGCTTGTGGACTTTAGATACGGCGAGGCAGCAGAAAAGTCGGTAAAGCACTGTAAGGTGGTTGTTTTTAAAAGATTGTATGAAAGTATACAGGAAATTTGCAGCAAAGAGAATATAAAGGAGTTGCTTATTGAGCGTGAAAGTGTTACCGTAGCGCAAGCAGAGAATTACAAGAACGCCTTTGCAAAGTTTGGAACGGCTATTTCAGACAGCAGTATGCTTGACACACTTATAGGCAACCTAAGGCTTGTAAAATCAGCCGATGAAATAAAATTTATAGCAGAGGCGCAAAAAATTACCGAAGAGGCGTACACAGAGGTTCTTAACTATGTAAAGCCCGGCGTAACAGAAGCGCAGATAGCACTGGAGCTTGAGTATCTTATGCGCAAAAAAGGGGCAGAGGGAGTTTCCTTTAGCCTTATTACAATTACCGGCGCTAATACATCACTTCCTCATGGCGTACCGGGAGATAATCCTGTAAAAGAGGGGGACTTTTTCCTTAGCGACATCGGCGCACTTTATAACGGTTACCACAGCGATATGACACGCACCGTTGCCGTACACCATGCTACCGATGAAATGGAAAAAATATATAATATTGTACTGCAAGCACAGCTTACTGCACTTAAAAAGGTAAAAAGCGGCGTAAAGACCTGTTCTGTTGACAAGACTGCAAGGGATATTATTTCAAGCGAAGGCTACGGCGAATATTTTGGTCACTCTACCGGTCACGGTGTTGGTTTGGACATACACGAACAACCAAATGTTTCGGTATCAGGCGAAACTATTTTGAGCAATAATATGGTTATTACAGTAGAGCCGGGCATTTATCTGCCAAATAAATTTGGTGTAAGAATTGAAGATATGGTGCTTGTAACGAATGACGGCTGTCATAATTTTGCAGCACTTAGCAAAGAACTTATTGTTATATAAATAATATATTTATTAATGCGGAGATGTTTTTATTTAAGAACATCTCCGTTTGCTGCTTAAGGGAAAATTAAAGGCTCTATTATTTGTGAACAAAAGCATAGCGAAATCATACTATATACTAAACCGTATTATAAATTATAACCGCCACCAATACAAACGCTCTTATAAATAAGGCTGTATTAACAGGTGGCTTGCACTAATACAGAGAGGTACAGTATGATTAATATAAACAAATTCGGTATAATTGGCGGTGACAAGCGACAGCTGGCCGCAGCAAGGGCTATTGCAAACGACGGCTACACAGTTACTCTCAGCTGCTTTGATAAGCTGGATTCAAGACTTTACAGCTTTGCAGGCTATGCAGACCCGGAGGAGTGTATAAAAAACAGTGAGGTTATTATTTTGCCCCTGCCTGTAACCAAGGACGGTACCCTGTTGAACACACCCTTTTCGGATAAACGGATAGTCCTTAATAATAAATTTGCTCAGCTGTTTAATGGCAAAATTGTATTTAGTCCTATGAAAGATAAGCTTCTGAAAACAGGGGATTATTGGAAAAATATAGAAGTATATGACTTTTTAAACAGAGAAGAAATGCAGGTTTGTAATGCTGTACCTACCGCTGAGGGTGCTATTGAAATTGCAATGAGGGAGTACCTTGGTACCATTAACGGTTCAAAGTGTCTTGTAACAGGCTACGGCAGAATAGGTAAGGTGCTTGCAAAAATGCTCCAGGGCCTAGGTGCAAGAGTATATGTTTCGGCCCGAAGAAAGGAATCCTTAGCCTGGATAAAGCTAAACGGATACACTCCCGTTGACAATGCAAACCTAATATCCAGCGGAGAATATGATTTAATATTTAATACGGTTCCTGCAAAAATACTGGACGCACATGTAATGGCAAAAATTGCAACTAATGCCTTAATTATAGATCTGGCATCTGTGCCGGGAGGAGTGGATTTCGACAGTGCGCAGAGAATGGGCATAACGGCTATTCACGCATTATCACTGCCGGGCAAGGTTGCACCAAAAACATCAGGTGAAATAATAAAAAATACTATTTTTAATATTCTTGAGGAGGAAAAGGCGTGAGCAGCACAAAAATAGCTTTTGCCATGTGCGGCTCGTTTTGTACCTTTAGTAAAGCATTACCACAAGCACAGCAGCTAAAAGAAAAAGGTTATGACATTATACCTATAATGTCGCAAAACGCTTCAGCCACTGACACCCGTTTTGGTTTGGCAAAAGATTTCATAGAAAAGCTGGAGAAGATTTCAGAAAAAAAGCTAATTAATTCTATTAAGGATGCAGAGCCGCTGGGTCCTAAAAATATGTGCGACGCCATGGTTATAGCTCCTTGCACAGGCAATACCCTGGCAAAGCTTTGCAACGGTATAACAGATACAAGCGTAACAATGGCCGCAAAATCACTTTTAAGAGTGGGTAAGCCCATTATTTTAGCACTGGCAAGTAACGACGCATTAGGAATTTCAGCACAAAATCTGGGAAAAATATTAAATTACAAAAATATATATGTAGTACCTCTTAGTCAGGACGATGTTATAAAAAAGCCAAATTCATTAGTGGCGGATTTTTCTAAAATAACTACAGCTGTTGAGCTTGCCCTAAAAGGCAAACAGCTGCAGCCTATATTCTTTTAAAACAAGGCAGAAGAACAGCCGGTGCCGTTCTTCTGCCGCTTTTATGCTTAATTATAAAGTTATACGCAAATTTTTGTATAATTGCCTGCTGAAACAGAAAAAATATATTTTGTATATTTTTTGAAAAAGTGCGGTTATTTTAAAACCGGTCATGATATTATACATTAGTTAATAAATAGTGTTGCAATTTTATGGCATATTATGTATAATGTATTTGTATAGTGCGGTTTAAAGCCGCTATAATAATTAGGAGGATTATAATTTATGATTACAGCAGGCGATTTCAGAAACGGTGTAACCTTTGAAATGGACGGACAAGTTGTTTCAATTATTGAATTTCAGCATGTTAAGCCTGGTAAGGGTGCCGCTTTTGTAAGAACAAAAATAAGAAATGTAATTACAGGCGCAGTGGTTGAAAAGACATTTAACCCTACTGAAAAATTCCCTACAGCTTACATTGAGAGAAGAGATATGGAGTATTTGTACGAGGACGGCGACCTGTACTACTTTATGGACAACGAAACATACGAGCAGATGCCTATCGGTAAAGACGTTCTTGGTGACAACTTTAAGTTTGTTAAAGAGAATATGGTATGTAAGGTTCTTTCATACAAGGGCAATGTTTTCGGTGTAGAGCCGCCAACATTTGTTGTTCTTGAGGTAACACAGACAGAGCCTGGCGTTAAGGGTGACACAGCTACAAATGTTACTAAGCCGGCTACACTTGAAACAGGCGCTGAAATTAAAGTACCTATTTTCATTAACGAAGGCGATAAAATCCAGATTGATACTCGTACAGGCGAGTATATGTCAAGAGCATAATGCGTGCTTATAGGTAAAGGAGATTATAAAATGACATTATCAGAAAAGGTCGCTTATATTAAAGGTCTTGCAGAGGGACTTAAGCTTGACGCAGACAAGGACGAAGTTAAGGTTATCAATGCTATAGTTGATGTTTTGGAAGAAATGGCTAACGGTATTTCAACAGTTGCAGATACAGTTGACGACGCAGTTTACCAGCTTGACGAGGTTGACGAGTGTCTTTCAGAGTTGGAGTCATATGTTTATGACGACGATGCTTTTGACGATGACGATTGTGACTGTGCAGACTGCTGTGACGATGAGGATGAAAATGTTTTCTATGAAGTTACTTGTCCAACCTGTGGCGAAGATATTAATGTAGAAGAAGATGTTCTCCTTTGCGGCGAAACAAAGTGCCCTAACTGCGGCGAAATTTTAGAATTCGATTTCAGCTCACTTTGTGATGAGGACGAAGACGGCGTTTGCGGCTGTGGCTGCGATGACTGCTCAGACCATAATCATGACGATTGTGACTGTGAATAATCGTTATTCAAAATAAATATTCAAATTATATATGGGTTGATGTGTTCCGTAAAAAGTTCAGCATCAGCCCATATTTTTGTTTCCTGTTTTTAGCTTAAAAGCGGCTCAGCCATAAAAAGATTAAATCAGCTAATGGTAATGTTTAATAAAAATTACAAGAAATAAAGGCCTGCATACTTGTATTCTTTGTATAATCTAAATATAATTATAAATACGGATATAAATTTATTTTAGAAATGCGTCAAAAATTGTTGATTTTGAAAAATAAATTATTGCTAATAACCATAAGGGAAAAATGATTTATTTTCCTTCTAAAAGCGAAAGGACAAAAATAATGACATACGATTGTTTAATTATAGATGATGAAAAGCTGCTTGCAGACAGCACAGCAGAGTACTTTAACCTATTTGGTGTAAAAACCGCAGTAGTATACAGTGCCGCTGATTGCAGAAAATTTTTTAAAGAAAATACTGCAGAGCTGCTGCTGCTTGATATTAACCTGGGTGACGGCAGTGGCTTTGAGCTTTGTAAGGAGCTTAGAAGCACAACAGAAATACCAATTTTATTTATTTCAGCCAGAACAAGCGACGACGACCAGATTATTGCGCTTAGTATCGGTGGTGACGATTATATTCAAAAGCCGTATTCTCTCAGCGTATTACTTGCAAAGGTTAAGGCTGTGCTGAAACGCTACGGAAGTAAAAACGCAGTAATATACGCCGATAAACATTTAACAGTAAACACTAAGTCCAGACAGGTTTTGGCAGACGGAAATTTAGTAAAGCTAACATCTCTTGAATTTAAGCTGTTGGTTTATTTAATACAGAACGAAGGACGGGTAATTTCTAAGCAGGAGCTGTTTGAAAAGGTTTGGGCAGATAAATTTACAGGAGACGGCACGCTGAATGTGCATATCCGTAAAATACGGGAGGCGATTGAGCCGGAGCCGGGAAAGCCTGTTTACATAATTACCGTTTGGGGTGACGGCTATAAATTTATCGGAGGAAAGTAATGAGAAGTCGTGCTTTTTTTAGTGTACTGCTGGTGGCCTTTATTGCAGAAATAGTTGTACTTATATTATTTTCCCTTCCTTCGTCGGAGAGTGTGCAGGACACAGTAGCGGTTAATGAGGCTGTAAGAACAGTTCAAAGTGATTGGTCAAATTTGGATAAACATATAAATTCCACAGACCTTGACTATGTTGTTCTTGATTTAAACGGAACAGTTCTGTACAGAACAAAGTCAGGGCTTAGCGAAAGCATAAACAAAGCAATAAAACACAGGGATACAATTCTTGATATTGAAATTAACGGTGCAGTTGCAGGAAAGCTTATTGTATACAACAATGAGGCTGTGGTTTTTCAGTCGGAAAAGCAAACCGTTATATTTACAGCTGTAGCAGCAATGCTTTTACAGCTTGCAGTTTGTGTTGGGTATCTTCTCCACATTCAGCGCACAATTATAAAGCCATTCCATAAGCTAAAAGGCTTTGCCGAGCGTGTTGCAGACGGGAATTTGGATATTCCGTTGGAGATGGATAGGCAAAATTTATTTGGAGCATTTACAGAAAGCTTTGATATTATGCGTTCTGAGTTGAAAAAAGCAAGAATTGCCGAAGCAAAGGCAAACGAGAATAAAAAGGAATTAGTAGCTAAGCTGTCACACGATATTAAAACGCCGGTAGCAAGCATAAAGGCGGCGTCTGAGGTAGGTGCGGCGCTGTCGGCAGATGAAAAAAACAGGGAAAATTATCGGCAAATTATCCGCAAAGCAGATCAAATTAACACCCTGGTTACTGATTTGTTTTCAGCTACATTAGAGGAGCTTAACGAGCTTTCGGTAACTCCCTCCGATTTAAAAAGTGAAGAGCTGATAACCTTACTTAAAAATGCAGATTATTTGCACCGTGCCCAAATACCGCCTGTCCCTGTTTGTATTTTATTTGCAGACAAACTCCGGCTGCAGCAGGTGTTTGACAATATTTTTGCAAATTCCTATAAATATGCCGATACCAAAATAAATGTTGCAATATGTGCAGAGGGTAATTTTCTGAAAGTAAGCATTGAAGATTACGGCGGAGGTGTAGATGAAACAGAACTGCCGCTTTTAAGAGAAAAGTTTAAGCGTGGCAGCAACACAAAGAATATTCAAGGTGCAGGACTTGGACTGTATATTGTGGATTATTGTATGAAAGAAATGCACGGACGCCTGGACATTGAAAACGGACCAAACGGATTAAAAGTAACTGTATGGATTGCCCTTAGCGGTACGATTTAAGGAATATTTAAGAATTATATAAAGTCATTTAAGAACTTAAAATGTATAATTAAGCCCATAAAAAGGAGGTTATTCAGTATGAAAGAAGCATTAATAAAAACTGAAAAATTAAGTAAATCCTTTTCAAACGGCGGTACTATGCAGCATGTTCTTAAGAATATTGATTTACAGCTGTACAAGGGCGATTTTACTGTTATTATGGGCGCCAGCGGTGCAGGTAAATCCACGCTTTTGTATACCCTGTCCGGAATGGATACACCTACACTTGGTAAAATTACATTTGAAGACAGCATTATTTCTGATTTTAGTCAGGACGGTCTTGCCGTATTTAGGCGTGACCATTGCGGATTTGTATTTCAGCAGATTTATCTTATAGACGGTATGAGCGTTATGGATAATGTACTTGCCGCAGGACTGCTTGTAAACAAGGATAAAAAGGCGCTTATTACTAAGGCTAAGGAATTGTTTAAAGCAGTAGATATTTCCGAAGAAACCCAAAAGAAATTTCCTACACAGATTTCCGGCGGAGAGGCACAGCGTGTAGGAATAGTAAGGGCGCTTATTAATTCACCTGAAATACTTTTTGCCGACGAGCCTACAGGTGCTCTTAACAGTAAAACGGGACTTGATGTATTGGATACCCTTACAAAATTCAACCGGCAAGGTCAAAGCGTTGTTATGGTAACTCATGATATTCGTTCAGCACGCCGGGGTAATCGTATTTTGTACCTAAAGGACGGTGTTATTTTAGGCGAATGTGATTTAGGTGAATATTCCCACGGTAATGTAAAGCGGCACCAAAAGCTTTCGGCCTTTTTAAATGATATGGGGTGGTAATATGAAAAAAAGTTTTCTGATTGTTCGCTCCAATATACGAAAGTCTGTAGGTCAAACAACGGCGATTGTCGTTTTGGTATTGTTGTCGGCTCTTATGTTGAATTTGTGGCTTATGTTGGCTACTGACTATACGGCTAACTTTGACAGGTACCATAATAAACTGAATGCTGAACATGTTACCCTTGTAGCAGACGAAAACAAAGACGAATTCAAAAAGTTCCTATCCAAGACGGTTGAAAACGACAGCCGCACCTCAGAATATCGCCTGGATAACTGTATGTGTGCGGAGTCTACATTCTGCTACAACGACGATGAAATATTTACCGATAACAGTATTTTCTTGGAAAAACAGGCGGCTGTTACACGGACTGTCGGTAAGATTGAAATCTTAGAGGAGGGCAATGAAACAAGTGGAGTATACCTGCCCCTTGTTTTTAAAAATACAGATGGTGTTGAGGTAGGAGAACAGATTGACATTATAATTGGCAATCACAAAATGACCTACACCATATGTGGCTTTTTCAACAGTATTATGATGGGGTCAAGTAATTGCGGAATGATTGAGGTTGTCCTTACCGAAGATAAGTATACTCAGCTTGAAGATATGGGTTATGCACCACAGTCAACCCTGTGTTCCGTAAGGCTAAAAGACAAGCAGGATGATATTAGCTACGAAACATGGCTAAGCAGTGCCGTTTTAGAGGATTACCCTAATATTGGGGTATTTAACAACAACTACAGTACGGTTGCTCAGGCTAGGTATATTTCACAAATGGTCTGCTCGGGAATAATAAGCGCCATGGCGTTTTTTGTACTCTTGATTGCACTTGTTGTAATTGTGTCTAACATAATCAACTATATACAGGTTAATATGAAAAATCTTGGTGCATTAAAGGCCGTAGGGTATACCTCTGGACAGCTGATTTGTTCATTGCTGCTGCAATTTTTGACTCTTACTTTTATTGCGGCGCTTGTTGGCATAGTGCTTTCCTACTGTTTGTTCCCTGCAATTAACACGATGATGATACAGCAAACGGCAATACCATACACAATGAGATTTTTACCTATACCTCTTTTAGCTACCCTGGTGGTTTTAGCCGTGGCAGTTACTTTTGCGGTATGGTTTGCATCACGAAAAATCAAAAAAATTGAACCTATTGATGCACTGCGCTCCGGAATCCAAACACACAATTTTAAGCGTAACCATATTCCTTTTGAAAAGACAAACGCACCATTAAACCTTGCCTTTGCACTTAAAAATACAATGTCAGGAGTAAAGTACAACATAACGGTTTTTATTACAATGCTTGTGCTTTCACTGGTGATTGTATTTTCAGGATTAATGATTGAAAATGTAATTGCAGATATTACGCCATTTTTAAATCTGATTGTGGGAGAAAATTCTGACAGCAGTGTAAATATACTAACAGAAAAGGAAGATTCTTTTCTGCACGCAATGGAAGATGACAGCCGTGTTGAAAAAATTTATCTCTACACTACTCTTGATGTATCACATAACGATGGCGCAAATCTTATGGCGTCGCTGTGCGATGATTATTCGGTGTTAGATAATCAAAACCTTATAGTTGACGGAAGATATCCTAAGTATGACAATGAAATTGCTGTGGGTGCAAAATATGCAGGTGAAGAGAGACTCAAGGTAGGAGACGAAATTGAAATAGCTGCAAACGGAAAAAAGTTTAAGTATTTAATTTGCGGCTTTACGCAAACCAGCTATAACCTTGGCAGGGATTGTATGCTTACACGAAAAGGTTACGAACGGCTGGGAGAGCTAACTATTTTGAACTACCACATTAATCTTACCGATAAAACCGATATTGATGCATTTAATCAGGAGGTAAAGGATAAATTTAGTGACAGTGTAATTGCAGCCATAAACCTAAAAACAACACTGGAAAATCTAGCCAATGTTTATGTTTCACTTATGACGGTTATTGTTATTGCTGTACTTATAATTTCAGCTGTTATTATTGTTTTTGTATTATACCTGCTTGTGCGTACAATGCTCAACAATAAGCTTAACGATTACGGAATTATGGAAGCACTTGGATTTACATCAAAGCAGCTTATTCTGCAAACCGCATTGTCCTTTATGCCAACCACAATTCTTTCTGTTGTTGTGGGACTTGTTATAAGCAGTTTTATAATTAACCCGCTAACAGCACTTTTTTTAAGTGGTATAGGAATTATAAAGTGTACATTTACAATTCCTATATTGTTTATTGTTATAGCAGGTATTGGGCTTGTGATTTTTGCATTTGTTATTGTATGTGCGCTGTCTTTAAAAATTAAAAAGATTGCCCCAAGAGCACTGCTTTCGGGCGAATAAATTAACCTTAGAAATAGCTAAACAGCAGTAATGCTTTTGGCAATGCAGGGCCGATGAATTTGTGAGATACCTCACAGTTCATCGGCTTTGTTGTTTTTATGTAATTTAAAAATCACTCAATTTCACTGTTTATGTATAGTTACAATCTATAAACTTAGTGTGGGGAATTTATTAGTTTAATCGAAATAATAACTGTGGTAATTCCTTAAATATTTTCCGTATTTTTTAATATATTGACTTGACTTCCTGAACATTGTTCAGTGTAATGTTTTTGAACAATGTTCAGGAATGAGATGTTATTATTGATAAGAAAAACGAGTACCTAAAAAAACAAATTATTGAAGTGACTACAGGACTAATTCAACAATACAACGGCGACACCAAAAACATAACCTCCCGTATGATTGCGGAAAAAGCCGGTGTGGGATTAGGTCTGATTAATTATCACTTTGGAAGTAAAGAAAATTTAATAACGGAATGTGTACAGCGTATCATCGGAAAGGTTGTTACAGAATTTCAAATGACAGAAAATTTTGAAACAGATAAGGAGCGCTTAACATCTTGTGCAATCTGCGTTTTTAATTTTTTGTTTGAAAATTCTGCAATTTCACGCATTTCAATTTTAGGAGATTTCCAAAATTATACGGCTAATTGTAATTCTGTTCTTACACAGCTTGGATTTTCAATGATGGTAAAGAACCATGTTACAGGTAAAAATAAATCTATGTTAATGTTTATTCTTACAGCTGCAATGCAAACGGCGTTTCTGGGAAGCGAAACAGTCAAGCAGTTGCTTGGTTATGATTTTGAAAAGCCGGAGGATAGGGCATCATACATTCGTAATTTGGTTAATATTCTTTTTAATGGGATGGAGGAACAGATTAATGAATAAAAAAATTGGAATGTTGGGGTCAGTCGTAAATCTAGTTGCTGTAGTTGGATTTGCTGTATCTATGCTGTTTGAATTTAATTTTGGAAGCTATTTTTTATCTATATTTATTTCTTTAAGTTTTGTATCAATGATGTGTGGATATGCCTACTATTCTGAAAAGCAACGCAAGCTGGCAGGGTATGTATCAGCGGCGTTTGCAGCCGTGTATACAACAATTATTCTGTTGGTCTACTTTGCACAACTAACAACTGTTAGATTGACCGCCCTAACACAACAGGCAGAAAATATTCTTGATTTTCAAAGAGCAGACCTAATGTTTAGCTACGATTTATTAGGATATGCTATTATGGCGTTATCAACCTTTTTCGCAGGATTGACAATTAATGCAAAAACAAAGTCTGATAAATGGCTTAAATATCTGCTTATGATACATGGTGTGTTCTTTATATCTTGTTTAATTATGACTATGCTCGGAGTGTTCAAAGCAGACGCACCAAGCTGGATAGGCGTGGCAGTATTAGAATTTTGGTGTATATATTTTTGCCCTATCAGCGTTCTATCGTACCACCATTTCTCAAAATGTATGGAATAAGTTTTGTAGTAAAAAATCAATTAAAGCGTATATTCCTTTATACCGATAGGTTGCATAAGAGCAAATTGAAGATTCGGAGGAATTTTCATTATGGATAGAAAAATTTACAAAGCGAATTATGAAGATTTGCAGGAAATTTTGCGGCTGCAATACCTGTCATATCAAAGTGAGGCGGATTTATTTGGAAGCAGAGATATACCGCCTTTAAAACAAACTTTGGACGAAATTATCAGTGAATTTCAGGAAGGAATTATTCTTAAAATGCTTGATGATGACGGAAATATCATCGGTTCGGTACGAGCAAAAGAAGACAGTGGAACAGTATATACAGGCAAACTGATGGTTCACCCACAGCATAGACGCCAAGGGTATGGAGCAAAGCTCTTTTAAAGGAAATTGAACAGTATTTTCCAAACAAGCGATATGAACTTTTTACAAGCACTCGAAGCAAAGAGAACATTTTAATGTATCAAAAAATGGGATAAAAGTATTTAAGCATAAGCCTATTAATGATGAGCTTCAGTTTGTATATTTGGAAAAATAAACTTATTATTGCTTATTAAAATAAACTGCACATTCAAAAATCACCGTAACAAGTAAGAACAGCCGATAAATTTGTGAGTAAACTCACGGGTTTATCGGCTGGATTTTTATGTAATATATAAAATTTATATTACATAATAAGCGTTTACCACCCATGATTTAACGCTGATAATTTTTTAATTATTCTAGATTATAATAGAAAATAGAACAACTTTTAATTGTTCAAATAAATAATCACAATGTTTGGCGTAATAAGAGGTTATGCAACAACTTATAGGGGGCCCTTAGAGAAACATCGGAAATGTTCCACAGCCCAAATCAGATCAAAATCCTGCATTTTATGGGCTTTGGGTACATAGCTTATAGACTTAGGATAAGGTGTTGAAGTATGACAAAAACAATGACAATACAGAGCTAAAGAACTTCCCGTTGTCCTGTACCAAGTGCCATAAGCAGACGTTGATAAATGCAAAGCAACTGAATATCATTACCGTAGAAGTGTCAGACGTTTAAAACGCAGAGCCGATGAACAAGTGAGCAACCGCTGTTCATCGGCTCTATTTTATTACATTAAGCTTTAAGGGTGAAGCCCACCATTACTGCACAGACCTTTGTATATAATAAAAATCATTATTTATCGCCTATAAGCTCACCGCTTGTTTTCTGAAAGTCTTGCTCTTATATTTTACAGAAATATGGTGTCTGATTAAACGATGTGAAATACCTTATCATAGAATGTTTAATCTCCTATAATAAGAGACTAAAGTTCATATTGTCTTATTATGCGCAAGTGATCACGGAGCGACCAAAGGCTGAAAATGCTTTAGAATTGACAGGAAGAATGAATTACATTCGAGTGTGTATAAGGGAAATTGTGGTAAGGAAAATTATTTATGTATAGAATGACGGGGATGCGGAGAAAAATCGTTGTCGCTTTGATTATAGATTTATCCAATATCTTGACAGTGTAAAGATTAAGGAGTATAATGTTGACAATGTAAAGTTTGGAGGGACGTTTATGGAAAAGAAGAGATATCATCATAAAAATTTGAAAAATGAGCTAATAGAAAAAGGAATTGAATTGGTTGACCAGTATGGGATAAATCAATTATCCCTTCGTAAGGTAGCACAGGCTTGTAATGTAAGTCATGCAGCTCCATATAGCCATTTTTCAAACAAAGAACAGTTGCTTCGGGAAATGCAGTCACACATCACCAATCAGTTTGCGGCAGTCTTGGAAGATACGGTATCAAAATATAAGAACACTCCGGATTTTCTGCTTGAATTTGGAAAGGCATATATTTCTTTTTTTATGAAATGGCCACAATATTTTAGTTTTTTATTCCAACAAGGAAATATTCGGATTGATTTGGATATTGACGGAAATGAAGAATGTAATTATAGACCTTTTACTATATACAAAGAGCAAATCTTAAAATTGCTTGCTGATGCTGATATGTCGCAGAGCAAGAAAGAAGACTTAGTTATTGCCTTATTTGCATATGTACATGGTCTTACGGCACTTACAACAATGAAGAATGTCCATTATAGTCATAAATGGGAAGATAAATTGAATGATTTAATCAAAATATTTAGTTGTGAATTTTAGGAGGACTTATGGTTGGAATATATTTAAGTGGTACGGGTAACACAAAGTATTGTGTTGAAAAATTGATTTCGCTAATTGATATGTCCGCAGAGGTAATTGCAATAGAAAGTCCTGACGCACTTACAGCGATTCAACAAAATGAAGTGATATTTATAGGGTATCCGACGCAATTTTCCAATGCTCCGTATATGGTGCGGGATTTTATAAAAAAGAACGCCGATATTTGGAAACACAAAAAGATACTATGCATTGCCACTATGGGTGTTTTTAGTGGCGATGGTGCGGGATGTACAGCAAGACTGCTAAAAAAGTGTGGAGCAACCATTTTAGGGGGAGTACATATTCGTATGCCCGACGCTGTTTGTGATAGCAAATTATTGAAAAAGACAATAGAAGAAAATCGAGACATTATTGCACGGGCGGATGAAAAAATTGAGAATGTTGCTTCACAGATTAAAAAAGGTGTTTATCCTCAAGAGGGCATTACACTGATTGCACATATGATTGGACTATTTGGTCAAAGACTGTGGTTTTACAAAAAGACGAAGGACTACTCAGATAAATTGAAAATCAATAATGATTGTATTGGATGCGGTAAATGCGTTTCAGTATGTCCAATGAATAATCTTTATATTAAAGAAAATAAAGCAATGTCAAAAAACCACTGTACTATGTGTTATAGGTGCATTAGTTTATGTCCAAAAAAGGCAATTACTCTTTTGGAAAATGAGGTTATTGAACAATGCAGAATAGAAAGGTATATGTAGATTGGGTGTGCTGTCCTGTCTGCGAAAATAAGACAAGATTACAGATACGGAAAGATACATAACCAAAATACTTTTCCCGTTAATGTCAAAAGCATAAATAGGAAAGTTTGAATGACGCAAAGAATTTACAGGTAACTATTGTAGCTTTGCAGAAAAAACGCAAAAAAGTTGCAGATAGAATGCAAAAAGATAGACTCGTTTACATTTGCACAAATTGCATATTTATGCGTAAATAAAAAAGCAGATATCCATACGGCAGGTGATTTAACACCATTAATATGGATATCTGCTTTTTGCTTTTGTGAGTATATTTCACAAATCATTTCCGTAAAAAAGCACCATTTATCGGTGCTTTTTTCTGTTCCCATGGTCCTCTAGGATCAATGATTTTCCTGTCTTTTTCATAGCATTTGGTGTGTATTCAAACAGGTCAGATGTTGTGCAGTTAAGCACTTCGCACAGTCTATCAAGTTGTTCAAAGGAAACGCCTCGTGCGATATCGTGATAAAGCTCATTGATTGTCGCAGGTCTTATTCCCGTCTTTTTGGCAAGCTCGGATTGTGTCATTCTGCATTTGCCTAGAAGTGTGGAAAGATTATTAATTATCATAATAACGCCCCGAATATATTATAACCAAAGGCGTTACTATATTACTTATAATGTAAGATTATTACGGAATTAGTAATTTGTAATGATTACCTCCTTAAAGTTTTTACGGTTGTTAGCGTTGGCTGAAAGCAAATTAATACGGTCTACAGAGCGTATTTTATAGTCTTTGTACAAATCACGAATAAAATCACAGTCATTGTAACTAAGGATAAAACGACCTTTGACTGTGCTTAAAACAGCTTTTAAACGATTGTGATCAGATGTTTTAAAAGTTGCAGCTGTATAATATTTTTCTGTATCAACATATGGTGGGTCAAGATAAAATAATGCTTTTTCTCGGTCATAAACTTTAATCAGTTGCTCAAAATCTCTGTTTTCAATTATCGTTTTGCTTAATCTTTCTTTATATCATGGCAGCTGTTCTATTATTTTATATGTGCCTTTGGGAGCAGTGGCAAATGATGATTTTGTGCTGCCAAAGCTTGTTTTTATTAAGTATAGATACCGTGCCGCACGCTGAATATCAGTAAGATGAGCCTTTTCTTCTATTTGTTTCTTATACTCATAGAACAGTTCTCTGCTTTGTAACCAGTCAATTTCTGATTGCAGCTCTTCGCAATTATTTTTGATTTGGCGATATAAGTTGATTAAGTTGCCATCAATATCATTAAAAATCTCAGTTTGGTGCGGTATTTTAGCAAAAAATACCCAACCAGCTCCACCAAAGACCTCAATATATCTTTCAACATTTTCCGGCATCAGCGGTATTATGTACTTTTTTAGTCTGCTTTTTCCGCCAACCCAGCCTATAAAACTATTCATTATCTTCCTCCTGTAATAACATTTTTAGGGGCGTTATTACTAGGAAATAGCAGTCACACAGATAATTTATGTGACTGCTATCTATTTGTTTAAATCAGTTTTTAAAAAATCTTCTGTACAGGGTACAAAACTTTTCCCAACCAAAGATTGCCACAAAGGCAACAAAAAAAGCAGCTATAATTGATGCTGCAATCATATACCAGTGCAGCTGCATGTAGTTATATTGAGCATATGCTATATACGCTGCAGGGGTAATTATGACAGATAATACAACGACCTCTAATTGTGTCGGGATTTTACTAAAAAACGCTATTGATTTGGTCACCTGTGTAATGACGCTGACGACAAAAGCTAATGCACTAATTGCAGCTATTATCACTGTACCATAATTAACTATATCTTCCATTTTAAGCCTCCTTATTGCTGTAGCAACTTTTCTATTGCATTTGCTGTTGCTGATCCTATAATTCCGTCTTGACTTAATTTTGCAACAGCTTGCACTTCCTTAATTGCTTTTTTAGTTCCTGCCCCATAGCCGTATTTGCTATCTGGCGCAGTCTTAATTGTACCCTTTTTTTGCAATGTCCTTAAGCAAATTTTTGCCATTCTTACACCAATGCCCCAGCCACTACTGATTTCCGATGGGTATATCAACTTATTTTGTGCTTTACTAACAGCATTTCTTAGCGCAGTTATTGTACGCACTCCTGCCACTCCATCAACAACAAGACCATACTTTTTTTGTATTTCCCGTGTTGCTTTATCAGTACCGTCTCCAAAGCTGTCTGATTCATCGCAATTATTTTTGATTATGCCTAAGCTGTGTGCCTCTCTGATTAATGATTTATACATAAGCACTGCGTTAGATTTGTTTCCTTTTTTAAATTCCATGACCTCTTCATCCTTTCCGTCATCGCCTACCAGCGTCCAGTTTGGGCGATAATAACCATTGATTTTGCCACTATACAGCGAATATTGTTTACAACATACTGTTGACGATGTATTTGAGCCGTTAGCGTTCCCTTCAACAGTGTAAACATATGTACTATCTACTTTGTATACTATACCGACATGGTCGCTATAGTATTTATCCATGCCTGAGCCTTCATATGTTCCCAGCCCATTCCACGTAAACACAATGACGTCTCCTGCCTGTGGAATACTATTGTAGCCCTCTAACCATTTACCTTTGTTTGCTGCAACACTGTAGCGTGGTATTGACCCTGCTCCGCCTGAGAGCGTAATAGCATTTACTAAATTACACTCACGGGCTACAGTGCTTACAAACCATGCACACCATGCATCTCCATAGGTCGCACCATAGTCTGACATTACTTGGATAAAATGACTACAGTTGTACCCTTTATATCCAAGTGCTTTGGAAACAAATTCTTCTCTTTTACTCATAAAATCACTCCTCAATTAAATCCTCACATTCAAGCGAGATTAATATGCCCTTTACTTCATTTTTTATTTTTTCGGGCACTGACTTATATGTCCGCTTGCCCTTGACTATCAAAGTAGCGTATATTACTGCCATGTCAATCACCTCCTTGCTATTCAACACATATACGAGCAAATCAAGTAATCTGCTCATATATTTCGCATAATGCTTCTTGCACCTCTGTTATTTGCTCTGCATTTTCGCTCACCTGTTGTTCAAGCATTATCAGCTTGTCTCCCTCGCCGCTCTCATCCTGTGTTGCAATTTCTTCTCTGTATGCTTTTTCTTCGGCAGCTGTCATCTCTCTTATAGTTCCGTTCACGCAAATTTTCATACAAGCCTCCAAATCTTAATGTTAGTATCTTTCACCCAAAACCTATCCTCTGTTACTAATTCAAAGCTTATTGCATTATTTTCGCCCAATATTGATTCGCCGCCCTTCCTTATAATGTTGCCATTTATTTGTCCAGCGACATAATCTTTAGAATGTACAAACAACATCCCATAGCCGAAATTCATGACTGTTTTTGACACTGCTTGATAACTAATTACTGTTGAATATATACTTCTCTGACTATCTCTCACTTTAAATCTTAATGGACAAGTTCCACTCGTTAGCGACATATTTTGGTCGTTAAAACCGCCATAGATTTGTAGAACATAAACTCCATTTACTTGTAATTCCTCAATCGGCTTAACCGCAATAACTGAAACCATCTCGCTTGTTGTTGCTTCGCCAATCAGCTTTGCACTGCTACTTATAGCTAAGTTTCCCTCGCCCAAAATCGATTGATTATTGATAGTTTTAATGTTTTCGCCGGAAGCAAGCTTGTCTTGTTTACTGTCAAGCTTATCTGACAAATCGTCGGTAACAACAGTTGCGATGTCTTGCTTGTCATTATCTGTGAGCACATAGTCGCTGCCGTCAAATATGCTATAAGTGCTTACCGTTTTGTCTTTATCCGTGATAGATATAGTAACACCTTTGTCATTGCGTTCTGCGGTAATTGCTATATTATCAAGCGACTTTGTCGCTGCTATAAACTGCTCAATTGCTTGCGTAAGCTCGCTTACATACGGCTTTGCCGTGCTGTCTATGTTTACACTGCTCGCAATACGCAGCTGTACCTGCTGTGTTTTATATATTAACTCGCCATCATCGTTAAGGACGGTGAGTTGTACATTAATCACACCTGCCTGCTGTGTTATTGTTTGGGACAAATTATAGACTATAGGGTACTCATCGATAATAACCGATTCCGTGCTGCCGTCAGGCAGTGCAAAAGCAAGGATGTAGTTGTAAGACTGCAGCTCTAATGGTAACTGCCAACTAAGTTGCGTTGCATTATGCTCACCTTGATAACCGGCAAAACAACTGGTTGATTCATCAGTTAATGTTATGATTCTTTTCATTTTAGACCTCAATTTGCTGGCCAATCGGGAAAGCAACATTTGTGCCAATTGCAATATATTTTTTGCTGTTTGCCTGATATGCCTTAATTGGCGTAACCGGCACAAGTCCTACAATATCGTTACTTGTCCCAATCCAGTAATCATTTTGATTGACCTGTACTTTATTTTCTAGCACAAGTTGAGCAGTGTCGTTTGTCGATTTTGACGATACATTAAGTCCTATTGCTGTGCCTGTTGTTTTGTCAATCGAGTACGGTATCATGGAGTTAGCGTTATTGTAAGTTGCAAAAGCAAAACTGTTACTTTTTGCATTTAAGTCTTGATAGTTAATCACGCCCCACAACTTTTGAGGGGCAAGTTTTTTTGCAGCAATTGGCTGCACACTAAAAATAAAACTATTATTGTTGCTTGCCAAAAACACATTTGATACAGCTCTGTATGTTCTGCCTTGAGGGAATGTATAGTCTTGAATTGTAGCCACATCCAGAATCAATTTTCCTTCAAGAGGAACATTTGCTAGAACGTCAGTATCATAACTAACAGTAATATACTGTGATGTCCAACCTGTTGATATTCTTGACAACCTAAAAATCAGACCGTCCGCTTTCACTTTAATAAAACTTCCTTCTTCAGAAGCTGAATTATTGTAATTCTCTTCCACCAGCTGGAATTTTTTAATTGGATTATCAAGTAAAAAATCCCTTAATTTTTGCAAGTATGAATTAATCCAATTAGTATCTGTCCCATACTCTCCTGCAATTTGTTTTGTTATGTATGCCATATTAACCATCAACCTCCTCATTATCAACAATAGTGCAATCTGTGTCTGACTCTACCGCATTATAATTTGCTGTAACGATTTTTGCTCCTGATGCATTGCCAATCAGCTCAAATAAGTCCTCGCAGCTTTTGCTGTAATATTTTATAGACATTGTTCCGCCTTGCGTCATTTTTAGTCCTGCTATTAAATCCGCAGCAGTAAGCTGTATATCCGTCATGTCATAAGTAACAACCGTGTTTGTTAACTGATTAATCAGTTGCTCATTATCCGCACGGACGAGCAAAGAATTGCCACCGCCATACGAAAAAATATGAATTTTTACCGGAGCATTGCCTGCAATGCTGTCACTGTCAATTTTGTACACTTTATCAGCGTTTAGCTGCTGGATGTCAGATATGTACTCAAGACAACTTTTGCATTGCTTAAGCACTGTTTTGTACGCAACATATGCAGTTGGTGCGCTTGATTTTGTAATTTGTAGTTTATCTGCCGGCACCGATGTTGTGTAAAATGACGCTCTCATATATGCTGCATTACAATCGTTGATACAGCTGTCTTTGTCAGCAACATTTTTTATCAGCCCATCTGCCGATTTTGTCCTATATAGTTCATAGCTTTCGCAGTACACGTTTGCTGTATCATTATAAAAATACAACTTAATGCCTGGCTGGATTGGAATATAGTCTGTTGTATATGTATTTGCATGTGGCTCTATACTGCCATACGCGTCAAGCCAGCCGGGGGTGATTTTGGTATAATCAAACAGGTTACTGCTGCCTGCCTCAGATATGTCATCAATTTTACTGTCTGTGATGTCTAAACGCTGGCCAAGCACATTAAATCCGCCACGAGCTTTTTGCAGCTCGCTTGATACCGTCACCGGCTGAATTTTGTTGTTATAGCTGCCGGAGCAAGCATTAAGAAATGTTTGCCACTGTCGTTGCCACTTCTGCAGCGTCACAGTATAGAGCGCTTGACAGTATGTGCGCTTATCATAAACTGCCTTTATGCTTCCGCCCGAAAGTAGCTCTACATTTGCAATAATAAGATATTTTACATTTGCCGTATCTGTTACAGTCGGATATTTGTCTTGCCAGCCCGGCAGCCATACAGCGTTTATTTTGCGCTCCTCTTTGTCCAACTTTAACGCAATTATGTCTTTACGCTTTGCAATATTTTGTGTTGGGTTAGCAAGCGTTAAAGCTGAATCGTTGTGATACCAGTGCCCATCAATTATCGCATACCCTTTATTTACCACCACTTTACTGCCTGTGGAGTACACACTCAAGCTGCTTACATTTACAACTCCTGTTGAAAAAAATGTACTAAAAAACTCCGCAAAGTTATCTGCGGAGTAGGTGAAGTCGCCTGCGCCATCACCTTGTTTACGGTTAAAAAATCTTGATATTTCTGACACTTTAAAACCTCCTTAAAATCATTTTAAAAATTATTTAACAGCCGGTAAAAAGCTCTTTATAACACGGTTTAAATGTTCCGGAGCTGTACCAAATGTTAAGTTTATGCTGCTTGACTTAGCCTCGTAGCACTCTTCAATTTCTGTTATTCTTTTATCAATTTGTATGCAAAACAGTCGGTCGGCTATCGTGACTAAATCACCTAAATCAAAATCTCGCCCGTAAGTAAATGAGCCGGCAAAATTGTAGCTAGCTGTTATGCTTTTCTGTGTTTTGTAATCCAACAGCTTATGTTTACCCTCGTCTGACAGCGACAGACTTTCGTCTGTTTCCGCTGCCTCCAGCGTGCCACAGTCTATAAACACCTCCGAGCGCTCAAGACCGGCTGGCATAGTGTTGTCATTTGTAATTGCGATAACAAGTCTGTTTTCATCTTCTCCTACGCCAGCAGCGTACCCAACATTTTTTTGTTTTGTCTTGTCGTCCTGTATATCAAGACTGTTAATGCTCTCGTATTCTGTCGACATAATAACTCTGCTATTATCACTCTGTCCTGCAGTCCTATCGACACCGGTGGATATATCAAACACAAGCGTTTTGTTTGCAGTATCAAGCTGCACCTTGTAGCCAACATCTGTGTACTCACATATACTTTGCAAGACCTCATCAAGCTGATCATATCTGCTAAGCCACACAGTTTTATTGCCACGCAGTTGGTCTGCAGCTATCAGCATATCAATATGCCGTGGGTCGTTTTGCGTAGCCGGGAAGCACGCTTTTACAAAGCTTTTTAGCACTGTTTCTGCCGGCGCAGGAACAACTGCTTGCCCTGCAACTTTTTTTGGCACACAAAAATAACCGTGGTTTGCATTATCAGTGTACGGCAGCACAATGCGCTGTGTCATAATACCGTTAAGATGATATCCTTTTAGTGTTGTCGTTATGCCCTCCGGACCGGCATTATGTGTAACCGACTTGATGATACCTACTTTATCAGCGTTATTATCAATCATGATGTAATTACCAATTTGTGCGTAAGGGTGTTGTCCTATTAAGTGTATCTCAAAATCTCCATAGCTCTGCCAGGCTCGTTTAAAGCGCAGGGATGTGTACACATCAAGCTCACTTAAAAATGTAAAATCATTTGACAATATCTTTATACTCGGATAATCCATTTTACACACCTCCATACTGGTTGTAATACGACAACACAAGCGTTGCTGCAGTAATACTCTTGTCTGATGTATATGTTATGACATTTTTTCCGGGCTGCAGTTGCCAAAAGACGCTTGTCGGAGTGACAAGATTAAATGCATCGGTTGTCACGCCGTCTTTATATAAGACGGCACTTTTAGCACCTTTTTTGGTGCTAATCGTGAGACTGTCGCCATCATTTAAATTGACATCTGCAATTTCAATTTGTTCTCCTGTTGTTTCGTTTCTTACAATAGGGGATACCAAATTGCCAACAAGTGTTATTGTCACAGGTGTTGGCACTGAGCTGTTGCAGTAAACCACTGTTGTGGTGCTGTTTTCTGCAAAGCAAACAGTGTCCTGAAATACAAGAGGAAAAGAAAAAGCGTTATCTTCAATATGATATGACATTTCCGTTGCCTGAGGTTCCGTGTCACTCCAAAACGGATACGGGCAGTAAAATTTAATATTACATTTGTTGTAATTTTTAACCCGGTCGCTGAAATCCCCGGGTAACATAGGATATGCATCAGCTTTGACTGTAATATAGTCGTTGCTATAGTATAGGGTGCCGGGCTGTTGTGTATTTGACAATGCAGATATTAGCTTAAATCTGTTTGCGTACATCTCCGCCTGGTCACTGCCACACACCCACACGCTTGCAGGCACTTCTCTTGCTTCTGTCCGTATGTGCTGTACAAGTGTGCCGTCTACATTGCCAACCTCTGCGGTTACAAATGTTTTTTCAACGCCGCCTACTCCACTGAGTTTTTCCAAAATAAAAGGCGTGCCGAATTTTAACGACACGCAATCATCAGGATTGCCATAATCACCGTTAGGCTTGACATAGACAAGCTTTTGCATTTTATCACTCTCCTTTACTGTTTAAGCTGTGCAACAAGATTTTGCGTTACTTCTTCCATTTTTCGAGCCACCTGTACAGGTGATTCCACCGGCTCGTTAAAATTGACTGTTAAATTAACCTCCGGCACTGCAGATATGTTATTGAGCTGTTGCTGATATTGCTGTCTGCTTGCCCAAAATTTATCTACCGCCTCATTGGCAACTTTTGATGTAGTATTGCTGTAGTACTGCCACACAACACCTAAATTTTTAAAATAATAATCAATATCCTTAATTTTATTTTTAAGCCCCATATATAGCTTTTCGCCAAGGGTTTGCCCCAACAACTCGTATTCAGGTGCATATGAGGCAATAAATGCAACAATCTCATTTTGCGAGCTGCTCAACATTTTTTTGTATGCGGTATTTTCCAGGCTATACTGTGACATAAGTTTGTCGTAGTTTTTAGCAATCGCATCAAGTTCCGCTTGCAATATTTCCTGCTGCTTTGAGCTTTGTTCTTTAGCGGAGTCTATTTGTGCTTGCAGTTCTTTTTTCTGTGCTTCACGCTGTTCGTCCGCTAAACGCTTGCTTTCCTCGCTGTCTAGACGATTTAGCTCCTTGATGTATTGTTTGCGATTGTAGTCGTCTTTTTCATATGCCAACAAAAGCTCCGTAGCTTGTCTTTTGTTTTCATATTCTTGCCGTTCTTTTTCACTGCTTTCTGCATCTGCAAGATCGTCCAAAGCATCTATCTGTGCTTGTATTGCACTTGTTGTTTCGTCTTCCCATTTCTGCCAGCTTTCGATAGAATCATTAATAACCTTTTCTTCGGCGTCTCGTTGCTCTTGATACTGATTTTTTAAAGCTTCTACGACCCCGTCGGCCATATTTGCAAACTGACTGCTGCGGTCTGACCTAGCACTTGATGATACACTGCGTATCTGCTCAAGCACTTGTTGCTGCTGCTCCGCTGTCAATTTATATGTATTATAGATTTTTCGCAGCTGCTTAATTTCTTCTTCATAGGTTATCCGCATATGCTGCCTGCGTGTTGATAACGCATTTAGTGCTTTATCAAGCGTTTCTTGTTGCAACTTCTGTATTTCTTCTTCATACGCTTTCCTAGCTTGATATATCTTAACTTCCATGCTGCGTCTGTCTTCAACGGACATTTCATACTTGTCATTGATACGCTGCAACCATTTAAGCTCATCTTCTGCGCTGAGTTGGTTGAGCTGCTTACGATGTTCAAGCAGTTCAAGCTCTGCATTCATTGCATCTTTAATTGCCTGTGTTTCTTCATCTTGTATATCTTTTTTTAAGCTATATATTTCTTCCTCAAGCGCCATTCTTTCATCAGCTGTAAGTACATACTGACTGTATAATGTCTGTAGCCACGCAAGCTCTTGTTGCTTGCTTAAGCTGTCCATCGCTTTTAGGTGGTCAATTTGGTCTGTCTGTTGCTTGTACAGATCACTGTAATTTTGCTGCTGCTGTGTGTAGATTTTTTCCTCAAGCGACATTCTTTCATCAGCTGTAAGTACATAAGTGCTGTATATGTTTTGCAATTCGGCGAGGTATTGCTCGTTGCTCATCTGTGACATTGCTCTTAAGTGTTCCAGATTTTTTAGCTGTGCATCATACAAATCACTGTACGACTGTTCTTGTTGCTTAATAAGATTTTGCTGTGCTGTATAGATTTTTTCCTCAAGCGACATTCTTTCATCAGCTGTTTTTGTGTAATCTCTAAGCAGCATTTGCAGCCAGGATATTTCTTCCTCGTAGCTCATATTATTTATTGCTTTGCGATGATTAATGAGATTTAGCTGCTCCTGCAGCTTTTCATTGGTTTTTGCCGTGGACTTTGTTGCACTGTCTTCCTGCTTTGCAAAGTCTGATAACGACGATTTATTTATAGCATTTATTTGAGCTTTTGTTTGAGCAAGCTTATCATTTGATTTTTCGACTTGATTTTTTAACTGCTGTTGTTTTTCTTTGTAGTCGATTACCGCCGATCCAATGTTGCTGTATTTTTCAATTAGCTCGTCATACTTAGCTATTTTTTTATTCGCAGTGCTTATTTCACTTTCCAGTTCTGTTTCATCCGACTGCAGACTTGTAAGCATTGCCTTTTGCTTTGCCTTGTACAACTCTTCAACAGCCTTTTTTTGATCTTCAATACTGTTACTGCCTTTATTCAGAGCTTCTGCAAACTCCGGGTACTTTTGAATTAAGTGTCTTATATGCATTGCTTAATGTCTGTGTTGCAGCTGTAAAATCATCAAGATTTATTTCAACTTTCGTTGATACTTTTGCGTTGTTGAGTTCTTCCAACTGGGATTTGTAGATAGTTAATACTCCTGTAACTTGAGCAAGATTTTTTTCCTCATCATTAGACAGTTCTTGCCCGGTTTTTTCCAATTGCTGCTTTTTTTCCTTTAGTTGGCGCTGCTGTTCTTCCAGGGTTGCGATATTACTCTGCAGCATTTCCTTTTGCGCTATTTTTATTTTTTCTCCCATTTCAAGCGACAAATCTCCAGTTTGCGCTATGTATGTTGCGAGGGTAGGAAACTGATCACAGAGTTCAATCAAGGTTGATGAGTCAAGAGTTTTGCCCGAAATTATGCTTTCATACGCCGAGGATGCGTTTTTAACAGCCGATAATTCGCTGACGATTTCATCGTAAACACTTTGGAAACTATCGGCTAAATTCTCGTTGCTTTCTTCGACTTCATTCTGTGCGCTTTCATATTGCGTTACTATGTCTTTCCAGTCATTTATTTTGTCCTTTGGTAATTTTTTTGCAGTGTTTTCTAATGTGTCTGCTAACGAATCAAACTCATCTTTTGTAATTTCACCATCGTCTCTAAGTTCTTCATAATACTGGCGAATATCTATTAATCCGTCCTGTACATCGTTATAGTCCAACTTAACACTTAAACCAATGGCGTTATCTTTGGCGTTAAAAACCCCTTTTAACTCTTCTTCTACTTTTTTGCGCACTTTTTCGTCCTTGATAACATTAATGTCACCGATAGAATAGTCCCATTCCCACGCCAGCTCATTTTTTGCTTTTTCATAACTTTCTTTGTTTTCGCCAACATAAGCCATGGCTTCTAGCTTTGATAAATTATTAAGCTTTGCAATTTCATCATCCAATTTACCATTTACCAGATCAATATTGTTTGCTTCGGAACCATATTTTTCGACCAGCTGTTCTTGTACTCTTAACAATTGTTCTTTTGTTTTCAGTTCATCCGAATGAGACAGCGTAGCACTGTCTAGCTTCATCCTCAAACTATTATATTCTGTCGTAATATCGTTTATAGCTTTGCTGCTTTTTGAGTATTCATCTGCCAGTTCTGCAGCTTGCTGTCGTGCCTCTTCTTGTTCTTCCTTTACTCCTTCGTAATAATTTATTGCTAGAGTTGCTATAGATCCAACAACACCTGTAATACCTGCAATAGTGCTCACAAAGGAACTTGCACCTGATGCAGATGCCTTTTTTATTAAATTGATATTTCGCACGATTGAACCTATGTTATCTATCGTCCCCGGGGCAACAGTGTTTAACGACCGCAGTCCGGTTGTTAATTCCGTAATAGCTAAATTTGTGTCAGCCTTATTTTGTTTTTGCGCAAGCTTATCATTTATTTGCTGTTGTTTTTGAGCTGTTTGTTCAGATAACTGCTGTTCTTTTAGCGCCGTTTTTTCAGCAGCTTCAACACCTTTTTGGTAGTTTGTAATTTTCTTGTTTACATAATTATCTTGTGCAATAACAACTTTATCAAATTGCATTTCAAGTTGTTTTAATTTCAGTATTTCCTGTTCATATTGCTTAGTAACTTCATCAAGTTTTTTATTCTGTGATATTGATGAGTTTTCTGATGATAAATATTGCTGTTCTTTTTTTAAATCAGATACTTTATTTCTTTGTTGATCAAGCTTAGCCGCTATTATATTGAGCTGTTTCTCGTACTGACTATATACGCTTAAATCTCCAAAGCATTCACTCATAACCACTTCAACATCTGTTGCTTTAATGCCAATGTTGTCTAGATACTCCCCAATTTTTTGGAGCATTTCCTCCGTATTGGTATCATCTGGCACTATAGCAACAGCTGTTTTTCCAAAACGGTAGTCCATCCATTCTTGTATTTCTTTTTCAATTCTTTTTGTTTCTTCAATGGCGGATTGACCGTCAACAGTGATATCTACCTCGGCATTAGTTTTTTCTGCAATGTTTTCTATAGCTTGCTGTGCTTTTTCCGCTGCCTGTGCTGCTTTTTGACTATCAACTGTAACATCTACTTTAACATTTGTATTGGCTACATCCTTTAGCGTATCTTTTATGTTTTGGGCCGATTGTGCAATTTTTTGTTCCGCCTCGTTTGTTTCGCTCTCTAACACTATTTCAGCGACTAGTTTGCCAACATTTATTTCATTAGCCAAAGTTTATTCCTCCTTTTAAAGTAAAATAAAAGCACCCGACACCGGGTGCTTTAGGTCCTTTTGAACAATTAATTATTAGCGTTTATTTTTAAAGATACGCTATAGTAATCCTCTGTTGAATTAGAATCGGATTTCATTTTTTCCGTTGTAAAATACCGAATTGTTAAATTTCCTCGCTCTATCTTGGAAGCTATGCCATTTTTGAGGTATTCTTCAGAGCATAAATCATATACAATATCTCCGATCAATACCTTATCATCAAGCAACTTATTCCAAATGGTTTTTAGTAAATCTTTTTGATCTGTTTTAAATTCTTTAGATTCAAACAACACAAGATTTACAAAATTTTTATCGTTAGTATCCAGCCCAAATTCGCAGTCAAGCTCTGGAACTCTATATTGATTATTAACAGATTTTACCGTATATCCGGATTTTTCTAATTCCTGTAAAACTTCGTTGACTGTTACGCTTGGCTCAATTTGCGGCTCATTTTTGCCACAGCCGGCACAAACAATTACACAAGCAACTGCTAACAAAATTGATATTATTTTTTTCATACAACCATCTCCTTTGTGCAAATAATACCACAGCAGAGACGGCTTTGCAATAATAATATAATAAAATTATTATTACAGTTTATTAATCAATTTCGTCGGCATATACTGCTTTTTGCTTGTTGTCGTCAAGTGTGTGCATGTCTGCATATTCATCCATAACAGCAATAAATTCATCGTAGTAATATTTTTCAAACAGTTCCGATTTTGTAATACCTACGCTTTGTGCAGCAGCTAACCAGCGTTGGAGCCACCAGATGCCGTCGTATTTGTTGTCAGATTTTGGTAGTCCTTCATTAGCTTCTGCACGCAAACGAAAAAATTGCTGTAATCATTTGCCTTTATAAATGCTGTAATAATCTCTACGAGCTGATTTAGGCTAAGGGCATCTGCACAGTTAACATCAAGCAGCCTTGCTTCGTCAAACTCAAGCAGATTTGCAAGTAACCTACAAAATTCCGACGGTACTGTAGTAAGTAGTCTGCCTACAAGCTCAAGTATTGCTTTTTTGTCAAGCTTGCTTATCTCATCTATCAGCTGTGCAAAGTTTTCCGCATCTGGAAATGCATTGTTAAAAATAATGCTTGGTAGATCATCTGCAATTTTTAAAAACTCAACATATTTTGCGACAGTAAGCTTGTGTATCTTAACCCCATGCAGCATATAGCTGCGTGGGGAAGACACATCAAGACTACTGTCTTTTTTGTGAGCGAGCTTATTAAATATACTCATATGCTTACGCTCCTACAGGTGTTACTGTGCTAAGCCAAGTTAAAGCATCGCCTTTTGCAACATCAAGAGTGCTGCGAATTCTGCCATCGCACTTGCGAGGGATTGCCTTAAATGTAATTGTGTACACCTGTGCATCTGTGCTTTCACCCTTGGTTGTATGGCTGACTGCAATATTTGTCGCTTTGGCAGAATAATATCTGTACAATCTGTAGCCACCGTCGGCACGCAGGGCAGCAAATGATAGTGCAATGGCTGGGGCATTGTCAAGTGTACCCTCATCAATGGAGTTGTCTTCATTAGCTGTTGCGCCAGTGAGTTCAGCAAGAGTTGTAAGTTCCATCTGTGCTACAGCTATTTCTAACGTTGTTGACTCCCAGTCAGAGCCGCTATCCCACACGCCATCATCTGCGTTAATGCTAAAATCTGTACGATTGTCAGTTGGTGAGCAGGTACGAGCTGACGGCACTATAACTCTCTCTCCGTCTACGCTGTATTTTTCTGCGTCATCTTCTTTAATTTTATGATAGCCAAAGTTGCTAAAGCCTTTTAAATATAGTTTATTTGACATAGTTTTAATCTCCTTTTAATGTTATTTTAATTGTTGTTTAAATCTTGCCCCACAGAGCTATTTCACAGTAAATCGTTGTAGTTAGATTGTCTCTTGCATATATTAATGGCGCCCTCCTTGGACGAGCTATGCAAAACACATCTTCTGTAAGGTCAATTAATTTTTCCTCCGAGCCGCTGTCAAGTAACTCAAATATGCTTTTGCATGTTGTGTAAGCACTTTTGTAATCAGCGTCTCTTACTTGTATTTGTATGTAATGTGTACCTGTACCATCGTTAATGCCTGCGACAGTATTATCCCACTCCGTACAATTAATAGCTTTTCTGGTCATTTCCGCCGCAGGCATATAGTCAATGTACACATTGTCATAGCCGGTTTTGGTAAGATATTCTTTTAATGCTGTAAGCATTATTCTGCTTCCCCTCCAGCAATTAATTTCAAAATTCTGTCTTGCTCTTCTACTAATACGCTTTCAAGGTATTTCGCTTGCCCACCGTGTGGATGGGAGTAGTTAATTTGCTCGTGCTGTTGGGCAGCGTATATAGTATTAAAGCTTACGCTGCCTCGTGTAGCTGCATTTGGCAGCGCTCCTGATATATTAACTCCACCACCTTTAACTCCCTGTGCGTATGTATCTCCATCAAGCTCAACTTTTACACTGCCTCTCAAGTCACCGGTATCAACCGGCGCTCTTTGCTGTGCCTCCTCAGCAACATACAGCAATGCATCTGCAAGCCCTTTTGTTTGCTTTGATACCATTTTATTAACTGCGTCCTGAATGTTTGCTGTGATTGTATCTAATCCTTTAAGGTACTCGCCTTCTGCAAAATTAATTTTTATACCCATTTAGACATACACCTCGTAATGGTCAAGTGTGCCGGCAAGGTTATTAATTTGTTTACAGCTTTTCACCGTATATGTGACACCATCAATAACAATGATATCAAGCGGTTTGCACATTACAGTTGTAAACAACATAGCCTCGCTTGTTATTTTATTGCCTGCTGTGTCAAGTATTTCTTTGTAATTATGCTCAACTCTGCACATTATTTTTACAGCTGTGGCATATGTTACATCTCCATACTCATTAATACCTGTGCGGCGGTTTAAGTTTGCCTCTTGAGTGTAATAATTTGCAAATATGCTCATACTATCACCGCCGACGCTGTAATGTATTGTCGCAAATAATTGTATGCAACTTGTGACAATAACGGACAATTTTGTTTGCCTGCAACGGCACTGCCACTATAACTCTCTGATGCACTGCCAAGAGTAACACTCGTAACACCCTGCTGCTGTAATGTGCATCGTTGCAACAGCTGTGTATCTATAGCAGCCAGTGCCTCCTCAGCAACTGCAAGCTGCACTTTCAGGGGTATGTCTGTCGACATGCCCCTGGGAAATGCAAGTTGCTGGGCAGGGCTGTGCCGATAGCCTTTGAAATTGAGACAATCTATACGGTATGTAGCATTACGCAAATGTATCTCCTTGTCATGCTCTGTTAAACCAAGCCATTTGTCTGACAGTGTGTTGTGATGACACTCTGTTATTAAATCATCTGCAGTTGCTACTGTTATGTAGCTGTCTATACCTACTGTAAGCATAGTTATCCCTTAGCTCCCTTATCATCACTAGGAGCAGCAACCGCAGGAGTGATAACTGCAAATGGATAGCGACTATCTCCGCCAATAGCTGTTACAGGGTTAGGCAGCTGCCAGCCAAGGCGTATTACACATCGCAACGCTACCATATCCTGCTGTGCAAGATTGTAGATAATCTTACCATCGCCGTCGCTGATAACAGCCTGATCAAGCACTTTATACGACAGGTCCTGCCTTATAGAGTACACAGCTTGGCTGAAATCACCTGCAAGCAGCAGTGCGGTATCCTTTTGCCAACTACCGTTTTTTATGTAATTAACCGGCTGTGCATAGAGTGTTGCAGGTGTATCTGCTGTGAGTGCCGGCTGGAAGAGTAAACCACCGTTTTTATCTCTTAGTCCACGCAGCTTACTTTTCATCACGATGTCACCAGCAAAGCCGGTGACATCAAAACCATCGGCCTCCACAAATGCCATCACATCGTTAATGTCATCGGCTACATCATCGCCTGTGCCAAGTGCAATCTTTTTGTTTTTAGCAATTGCATCTGCAACGATTCCCTCCGGCCAGCTTTCTGGCTTGTCTTCGCCAAAAAAGACCGCTGCATCAATAACTTTTGCAAATGCTTCGATAATCGCTGGCTTAATTTCTGCGAAAATGTCGTATGAGCTGTCATCAAGTACAGCTTCCGGGATTGGTATAATAACCGCGATTTCTTCTGCAGTTACAAACTTGTTTTGCCATTTTGCTGCTGATACTGCTTTCAGGCCGTTGTCTCCGCTGACGAAGCCGGCGACGGGCAAAGCACTCAGCACAGGAAGCTTGCGCTGCTTTGATGTCATATTTAGCAGCTTACGCATCAAGCTTAAAGCAGCACTGCCATGCCTTACTCCTGCAATAATTTCATTTGATTCTTCCACCGGGATTAATGCTTCTGCGTCACTTCTTGTAATAATATTATTTGCCATAACTTATCTCCTCCTAAGAATGTCGTTCATTGTCCTTTTGGCTGCTGGCTCTCCTGCCGGGTGGTATGGGGCATATGGTGCTGATTTATCTTTTTTGATAATAACCGCCGGAAATTCCTCCGCAGCCGTTGCCACAGCCTCTTGCAAGCCTGTGATTGTCCCATCCTCATTAACTTTGATGTTGCTTCTGTCAATGACTTTCGCAAGCAGCTTACTGTCATAGCCCTGTAGTGACTTAATTTCTGCCTCTATCATTTTATCATTTACAGCTGAGAGCTTTGCCTGCAAATTACTGTTGAAATCAGTAATACGCTTGTTAATGTCACCTAGCTCCTCGCCGTCAGCTACACCCAAAATACCTCTCAGTGTGTTTTCGTACAACTTGTTATCAGACCTGAGCTTTTCGAGTTCATCCTTTGTGTCAGACTGCTTAGGTTCCGTGCTGCCTTCGGCAGTTGGTTCATTTTCAGTTTGAGCTTCTCCGCCCGGGTCCGCAAACAGCTGGATGTTTGGTTTTAGTTTTGGATAGTTCTTATTCATTTGATAACTCCTCCTTTTTTTAATTTTAGGCAATATAAAAAGCCCCCAGCCGGGAGCTTAATAACATAGTCATTGGTATGTGCGTTTAAATACCGTTTAATTTTGTTTAATTTGCATTTAATAATCTTGTTAGATTAATTTTACTATGATAATAAAAAAGCCACACAAGGCAAAATAACCGCCTTGTGTGTACTTCCTTTTTTGTGTAAAAATACCGCCCATGCTTTGTAGGCGGTAATCAGTACCAAACTGCTATAACTTCTTTCGGAAGTGATTGTTTTGTACTAAGCAATTCTAATATTTTTGAGCGAACATGTGCAACATACATTTTCTTACCGTATTCATATTCCGAATACTTTACGCTTTTTACTTCGTGAGTTTTCATGTCAACTTCAACATAACCTTTTAAATCACTTGTTTCTGGTGTATAACTGCAAGAAATTATATCTCCTTTTTGTGTTATGTCAAATATCTTAACCATTTAATTACTCCCTCTATTTATTTACAGTATCTAGCAAAGTTATATCTTTTTGATGCTTTTATATGTGCATCATTTTGCGACAATCCCTTTTCCATGTATCTCAATTCGGCATACTCATGCTTCAAAAGCACAATATCTTGTTCTTTAATATCACCGCTTATGAGTCTTTGCCAAGACTGTGCCATATCATAAGACGGGGCAAATCTTTTGTGTCCATCTAGTAAATCATGCTCTTGGATGAAAATATGATTTTTAATTTTGTTAATCTTATCTTCGCTTATAGATGTTGCTTTGGCTATTTTTGCAGTATCAGTTGTCATATGCCGCACTGATTCGTAATATTTAACAGCATGTTCTTCTGCTGCTTTGCTATATGGATTGAGTGCACCGCTAATTGCCCCTGCGTTTATTATACTACTTCCGTCACCATTTGCAATAAATTTTTTAATGCTTCTATAGTCAGATACTAAATCAATATAACGCTGTGATTTAGTATGCTTCATTATTTGCCACGCAGCGAATGTCTTCGGCACTTGTTCAGGCAAATATTGCTTAATTTCCTCGTATTGTCTTCGACTTGCACCTTTTTTTCTCTTAACAGCCTGCTCCCGGGCATATGCCTTACGCTCTGTATCGGAGCGTAAATCGACGAAAGGCTGCATGCTCTGTCTGCTAAACTCCACAAGCTCATCTTTGGTATATGCATTAGCAGGAAATATAGCAAAACGGTGGCGACAATTAGGGTGTATGGTGTTGTACCCATCAACTAAGGCAGTATCATAAAGATATGCAAACCTAAGGGGCTTGCCATTTTTGCCCTTGTACTTGCCATTGGCAGCCTCTTTTGTTAACGCATACACTCTGCCTTGATACATTGCACATACATTGCAGGTAGGGTAATGGCTTGTCATACGCACTAAATCATATCCCCAAGCATTGCCTTGCACAACCTGTGCAGTGTTTTGAGTCTCTGCTGTAGTAGTACGGGCTACCATAGCAGCGTAATCTTTAATGTTGTGTTCTGTACCGTTGGCATATGCAACTGATGTTATTTTGCTGTCAACAAGCTTGTTTTGCAAGTCTTGCTGCATTTGCCTAACAGTTTGTCCTGTTGTTAGCTTTTTTGCGGTAGCTTGCAGAGCTGCTTGTCTTATGTAATCCTGTGTGCGTCTGCCGACCGTTGCAACAGCTTTGTTGAGCTGTGATGTTATATTATCGACGATTATATTAATCTGGTTTGTGTTTAAACCACTCATAAGGCTGTAGCTGCGTGGGGCAGCAGGATCTAATGCAATGTCTCGCATTAGTTTATCAAGTCCGGCTTTGTAGTTTGATTTAACCAACTTTTGCACAATTACATCTGATGATTTTCGCAGCTGCTTAATTTGCTTTTGCACCTGATTTAATAATGACCGTTCATAAGCCGTTGCGTTTCCATACTTTGCTTTGCGCTTAATCGTCTTTATTAATTTAATCTCCGCTTTTGTATACAGCTGTGCCAGTGCTTGCTCATATGTCATTACTCATACACATCCTCTTGCTCTAGTGGAGGTACACTGCCGGCTGTATTTTCTAACTCATCCGCTCGTATCATAGACAGCTCTGCATCCACATCGCCACTAGACATCTTGTCAAGTCGCTGTATTGCAGTGTATTGACTAAGTGTAGCTTTTCCTCCTGTCCTCAGGTTAGCAATTTCAGCCTCCTCCGTCGGATCATCCGGCAAGCCGTCATTCCAGGTAATCGTTATGTCACTCGGTATGATTTCTACATCTCTGCTTTTTGCCAACACACACAATATATGTTTTAGTGGATTTGTGTATCTGTTAACTAATCGTTTAGCCTTTGCCAGGGGCGACATCATCAGTCTCCTCAAAGCTGTACCGGACGCTACCTGACCTGCCGTGTTGCTAATATCACCAAGCAGCACGCTGCCCATTTCCGATATTGCATAGAGCTGATTAATTATCAGCTCTATTTGTTTAAAATTAGCGTCAAGAGATGCATCCCAAACAACTGCTTTTACCTCCGGAGAGTCAGTCGTGTCCCTTGTAAAATATGAGCTAAATTTTAATTCGTATTGTTGTGTTACCTCATTCCAACTCAACGCTGTCGATGGTCCGGTGAGTGCAGGATGACTAAATTTATCCAACACCTTGCTGACCTGTGATATGCGTACCATAAGCTCTGACACTAAGCTGTCTACGCTGCGGTAATCGTCAATGCCAAACAGCCGGTCACTTGTAAGCATATTGCTTACACGAAACACGGGGCAGGTATCAAGATTGGTTTGTATTTTCATTGCCTTGTGCTTTGTCAAATCTTTTTTAATCTTAAAGCTGCCGGGTAAGCCCTGTAATTCGTAGAGCCTTTCTTCGCACTCTGACGGTTCTGACGGCTTATGTATCTGTACTTTTAATCCGTATGTTTTTTTATTTGTGTCTATTAAGTATATAAATGCAAATACATGATACAAAAATCTGCGAACATTAAACTGGTCAACAACCGGATACCACAGTGCAGGAGACACTACATCAACCTTGCCGTCTGCAGTAGCCATAAGTATGCTGTCCCCATACCTGCTTAAATCTAATGCCGACATATACAAACAGTTTTGCAAATCTGTATCTATAATTAAATCATCAATAACCTTTTGCTTTGCATCGTCACTTACTGTAATATTTGGCATTTCCCCAATTGCTAAGTCAGCGGTTTTTATCGACATTAGTTTTTGGTAATTTGCAATGACAGCATAACCTACAACATCGTTAATATTACCGATAACACGCTCAATGCGTTTCCACTGTTCTCTGTATACTGACTCGTAATTATCTTCAAAGATTTCTTTATTTTCTTTGTAGCGTTCTAGCCTATGCAGTGCACATGGCGGTGGAAACGGCTTGCCTATATCAAGCCATGATAAATCTGTAAGCATAATACCTCCTTATTAAATGCTAATATTAACAAATTTGCCACCTCTGTTGTTTAAAACTGTGTAGCAAAAATATCTCATATCGTCCATTGCGTGGTCATGTTCTTTTACCGGCTTATCTTCTCCGGTTTTTTCTGCGTGCTTGGTATCCCAAACATATGCCGTAAACTCCCCAAGGATATTACTGCAGCAGTCATTAATCTTTATTTTGCCCGATTTTATACAGTCGCTTGTAAAGCGTATCCCTGCAAGTACATCATTGTTTGCAGGGATAACCGTATATCTGCCTTTACGACGTATAAGGGTTATAAAGCTTGCAGCTGATGGGTCAACAATAATACTTGTTATATGCAACCCATCTATAAGCTTAACAACCTCCGAGTAATACTCTTCGTCTGTTTTTTGCCGTCCTCGCTGTCGTCCGTTGTAATAATACTCTCTTACTCTGTACCAAACGCCTTTGTGTAAGCCCCACAACCCTGCACTAAATGGGTTAAGTGTACCGTAGTCAATAGATACATAGTATTGACTGTAATATCTTTTTTCCGTCAGTACTGTGTATTCCGACTTTTCAAATTGATATATCCTGCCCTCAGCAGCTACCCACAATCCAAGTATGTACCTTTGGTAAAAACTGCCTGTATACATACTTTTGTAGCGCTCCTTTGTTTCTTCGCTCAGAGCAGGATTGTCATCCATCGTAAAATTTAAGCGGATTACATTTTTATCTTGTGCCTGTTCTGATTTAGTATCAACCCACTCTTTGTAAAACCAATGATATGGACTTTCCGGGTTGCAGTTAAACCAAAATTTACTGCCGTCAACCGAGCAACGACCTGTTGCCTGGTTGACAAAACTTTGTGGCATAAGAGCAACTTCATCAAGCAACACACCTGCCAGCGTGATACCTTGTATGAGATCTTGTGAGCTTTCATCCTTTCCGCCAAAAATGTAAAAGCTGTTTTTTATGCCACCGTGTTCCAGCTCTATTATGTTCTCCGAGCGTTTGTCTTTAATTTTGTATCTGCTCCTTATCATTTTAAGTAGCGGAGTAATAACATTTCTGCGACAGCTGCCTACAGTCTTGCCACATAGAGCAAAATTTTGCTCATTAAAATTTGTCATTGCCCAAAATATAAAACTTAAGCTCATACTCATGGTCTTGCCAGACCGTATTGAGCCGTTTGCTATTATTGCATTATATTTAGCAGATATAACAGGGTTTGCCCACCATGTGAGCACCTGCAACTGCTTTTTACTAAATGTTTTAAACTTAGCCATTATTAGTAAACACATCCTTACTTGCCTTATTTAATGCAGCAACTAAGCCGTCATCCTCTGCGACAATTTCCGTAGGCTTAAAGTATTCGGCGTACATTCTTACTGCCTGCATATTACCTTTAATACTTTCATTTAAAACAGTATTTCTTACAGCTGTAAGTTCAGAGGTTTTGTATTTTTCAAGTATAGCATTCAGCTTTTTCTTAAAATCTCTTGATTTAATCACACCATATGTATTAACAAGGCTCTCTAAGTCCTCAACTATATTAAACTCGACTTTGGTATTGGTAGCTTTGAGAAGAGCTTCAAGCGTATCTAGTGATTTCTTTCTACGGCTCATTTACTACCACCCAATCTGTTGCAATAAGGTCGTCCTCTGTAGGTTCCCAGCGTGGCTGCCTTTTTGTTTTTGATATAACAACACAACAATCGCTTAATCCTGACGGCTTAATAACAACTTGTTTAAATTTTGCACATTGCCTTTTAATGCACTTATTTGTATCTTTAGCTAATAATGTTGCTTCATAAATATTCATATAATTCTCCTTGACTGTATTAAATATCGTTGATAAACTTTATATTGAAAAGGGGGTGAAAAGGTGAAAATCCAACTTACTAAAGACAGTGATGCTCTCATTTGCTTGTTGTATAAGAGTTATCTAGAAAGTAGAAATAATGGAGATAGTAGAGAAGACTCCAAACAATTTGGTAATATTCCAGATATACATGCTAAATTTGTTCCTAACTGGCTAGAAGAAGATGTACTAGACTGCTGCTTTGAATTAGGCAATGCCAAACTAATCAGTTATATATCTGCTGATAATACTGCTTCGTACATTAAACTAACAAACTCAGGTATTATTTATATGGAAAGCAGATTTGAAAACAAAGTAAATTCTGTCCTAGACTACATAAGCAAAATAAAAAATATAATTACACCGTTCTAATAACATATAGCTCCGCCATATGCCAGCTGGTTAGCTGACATTGTACGGAGCTATAACGGCAGCCGCTACAGCAGAGGACGAATCAACTCTGCGTTTAAAACTGCGTTTGTGTATATGTCATATTAATCGTAAGGATTATGACATACAGTTTGTTTTTCGATAAATGACACCATAACAGGTGTCTTATTTTTTGCAATTGTAAGCTCAATAACAGCTTTGCGCTGTCGTCTTTTATAACTTATTAATTGGTCTTTAAACTCTTTTAAAATACCGTTTAAAGGTATCAACTTGCCCTCATTATCAAACTCAACAAGTGAAGCAGAGCGGAGCATATCTATCCGTCTGACCGTCATTATCTCCTCATCGGTAAGCGGTATGGGATTTTTGCCGCCGCCTAGCAAACGGATAACACCCGGGCATTTGCAGAGGCTATAATAGTCCGACCATTTGTAGTCCAGCTTGACAAATATGTAGCCTCTGAAAATAACATTTATTTGTCTTTTCCATTTGCCTTTTTGTCTGATTATTTTCTCCACGAGCGGCACAAGCACCTTGTAGCCTTGCTTTTCAAGTCTGTTTTTAATTTCGATTTCCTTATCCGTTGTAACCTGCAAGACATACCATTTAGCCATAATCCTGCTCCTTTTGTTCTTCACGCATACGCTTGATTTCTTCTTCTAGGGCTGCATATAATTTAGGATTGCTCTTACGCAAATTATCATACAGTAATGATTGATTAGCGTCCAAAGCAATAAGCTCATCGGACCTGACATCTGTGTCGATTTTCTTTTTGTACGCAACAGCACGGGCTAGAGCTGTTGCGTTTGAAATAATTGTTTCCGGCTTTGCGTCATCCCAGCTATCTTCATTAACCAAGGACAAAGCCTCAAAAGCTTTTTGACTCGCTAACCGCAAAATAGCTTCTGCTGGGTCAAGATCAGGGTAACGTTCTGTTTCGCTCAAAATCATCCTAAAGTTTTCCTGTGCTATTCTCAGTTCATTTGCTGAGGCAAGAAATCTCCGAGCATATCTGCTCACACTCGCCTGCGTAAGCTGTACATCGTTTTCGGCAAGATACCTACATATTTCTCTGTAGGTTTGTCCGCTGAGCAACATCTGGTCAACTGTATCTTTGAGCGCAGGCTTAAGCTTGTCAATAGTACCGTTGGCACGTCTTTTGCGGCTCATTATATCACCCCGATGCTGTTGTCAATTTCATCACCGTTGAGGATTTTGATACCTTTATGTGTGAGTTTACCCTCAAGCTCGGTGTAATCCCAGTCGGCAAGCAGTGCTTTTTCTTTCGTGCGAATCCTGCGTAGTTGCACATATCCGGCTTCATGCAGATAGTTCACGCTATCAAGAAATTCCTGCTCCTCAATGTTATTGAGTGCGTATTTGACATCCGATAATCTTTCATACTTTATGCGTAATAGATTTAACGCACGCAGCACAGCTGCGTTGTTATTCCGAAAGTGCGCCTGTTTTATGTCGCGCATCATATCATTTTCCATTGTAATCACCTCTCTGCTTTAACAACAAATCGTAGATTTTATCTATCTTCTGTTCCGTCTGCGTTTGCAAACGGTAATAATCCTGTTTGCTGAGCATTTGCTCTTTTATTTCTTTTACATCTGCCTGCGTCAGCTTGATGTCGGCAGATAAGCCTTCCTTTGTTTCTTTCAACTCTTCTTTTGTTACATATGTGAGCTTGATTCTGTTAATATCCTTACTGTGCGTGTCCTGCGTGTTCATCGTTCGCTTGAGAAAAAAACCTATAATAGCAATAACAACAGTTGTTATCGTGCAAATTATCCACCAAGTATCCGCCCCAAAATTCATCATTTCACCTCTTATCCACCAAAAAAATAAGGTATCATTAAGTTTGTAACTTAATGATACCTCAAACTTTGGAAGCGCCATATATGAAATATTTCTATAATTTTCTTCACTACTAGCTATCATCAAAAAATGATAGCTGTTGGTTTAGGATTCGGGAATTTTCCCGATTTATAATTTCTCTTACCGCTCGTTCCGACAATCTATATTGATTGGCCAGGCTTTTGTAATTATAACCATTAAAACGCTTTACAATTTCCATATCGCGTTTAATGCTTAGCAGCTTATCTATTTTTGCTATATATATGTTAGTTCCACCGTAAATTTTGACTAACTTTAGATACGCCTCTAACCCAATTGTCTCTGCGATTTGGCGCTGTTCTCCTTGTAAGTCTTGTATCTTTATGTTGTCCATTTAAATTACCCTTATAGCCTTGCGTTCTGCAGATTTAACATAAGCTTTTAGTACCTCTATAAGCTTATTTCCGTCATTATAACCCAGCCACTCAAACGGTCGCTGGGGGATCGCATCTATGTGCAGCTCTTTTTTGATAATTCCGCATAAGCGCTCTCCCTTTGTTGCAACCGTTGTTGTTGTATCACAGCCGGCCAGCTGATACATTAATGCCCACACCTTGCGCTGCTGACCTGCAGTCATGCCTTTTGCTGTTGCATTATATCTTTTATTGCCTGATCGTGATTTTTCCGGTGGTTGTAGCTGAGATATTTTAATACGCTGCGCTAACTCAGCTACAACTTTTTTATAATCACTGTCCGTTAGTTGCTTTACACTGTCCTGACCTGTAATATTATATACCAAGTTATGCAGCATATCATCTTTATGATTGTTATTATCCAACATGCCTAATGCCGCGCCCATACCGTATATGCGTTGCACCTGAGTTTTGTTTAGCATATTATTTATCCCTCCACTATGCTTATTTTTGGGGTTACCTCCACTACAAAAGCTGCTTGTATTTTTTTAATAACTTCATTGATTTCGTCTTGACTATCAATTTTATTAACATCACAAATAGCCTTAAACTGTTGCCAAACCGCCGCTTCCATAAGCAAATAAGCATATTCTTGCGCTTGCTGGTCTGACATATTTGCAATAATTATTAGGTTGTCAACATCCTTTTGGTAATTAATACCCTTACATTTTTTACTAATTAGTTTAGCAGTCTTGTCATCTAAATGCATTGAGCTGATAACATCAATTACTGTAGTATCCATGCAAAAGTTCCCTTGCCAAATTCCTGCGATTAGGCGTTTAGCCGGAGCAGTAAGCTCCGCTTTGGTTGAGATCTTAACCATGTCGTTGTAAACAGCCCCAAAGATCTGTGGCAATAGGCTTTCCAATGTAATTTTAACAGATTCACTCACAGTGGCCTGTAGGTTGCTGTCTGTGCCCTCGTATTTGACCGATTTATATTTCGTGTTAGCCAAATCTTCCTGCGCAACCTTTAAAAGCTCGGCTTCTATAATATCCGCCTCTTGCTTTAAAGTTGTAATTTCATCTTTTAGATTAGCAAGTTTATCAATTTTACTTGCTATATTGTCCTTGTATTTTTTTGTTGCCAGCAAATCAGCCTCAGCCATCACAAACCACCGCCTTATGTATTTTTGCTGCGCAGTCACGGCATATTTCTATGCCCATTACCGATCTTACTCGCTCTGTGCTGCCACAAAAACTACATGTAGGTACATGCTTAGTTATCTTTATGCCATCGTCTGACATAACGATATCTACTGCATTACCTTTAAACAATCCGGCTTCCGTTCGCAGCTGCTTTGGCAGTGTTATACTGCCGTTTTTATTGATTTTCTTACTTACCATTACTATTCCTCCTAATTTGATTTTTGTCTCACTCTGCATTTATACGGGCTTGTGACCGTCTTCGGCTGCATTAAGACGGCGGAGCTTGTCCGCCATATTTACTTGATTGCCTGCCCACAAAGAGGACAAACACCTGACTTGCTCTTCTGTGCAATTTCTACTGCCTTTAAATCCACTGCAGCAACTTCCTTGCACCGTAGCAAAAAATTTTCTTCAAACACTGTAAAACCTGCGTAACCCCTTATAACACCGTTTGATGTTAATTTAGCGATTGCCTGTTCATATGACTTATACCAGCCTGTGGCAAGCAGAAGAGGTGCTCTGCGTAACCGTGATTCATAATCCCAGACGATTGAATATTGTTGTTTATCACATACTATATTTACTATTTTGTCACTGCATAGTCGAAAATATATACTTTTGTACACCATTGCTATTTTTCTCCTTGCTCTATTAATTCAATGCTCGTGTTATTTTTAATAAAATGGATTTTAAGACGACTAAATGATGACCAGTAGGGGAGATAGTATGTATGTGTGTACTTGTCTTTCAGTTCCTTTTGCTTCTTCTTGCTGCGAGAAAATTCTGTAATCTGTTTTCTGGTAAATATGCACCTTTTGCAAGGACACATAAATTTAAGGCAAGCTTGATTTTCAGGGTTAAGCAGATCTGCATTCATTTTGTCATCAACATATACAGCAATAACTAATTTCATCATATCTGCATTTTCATATTGCGATTGTAGTGCAACATTATACCCGTCAATTTTCATCCTAATAATCATTCCCGGATACAATGCTAGTTTTGTCTTGATATCCTGCCATTGTTTTTCAGTCAATTAATAGCACCTCTTTTCTTTCAGCCTCTTATTTTCCTCTTCCAGTTGGCGACATCTTTTCGCAAGCTGCTCCACATCCTGCGGCTGTAGCTTTGTAGCTTCATACTCTGACAGCTTTCTTAGACATTCTTTTTGAGTTCCTTTAATTTCAATTTCGCCTTTTGGCATTACTTTAGTCAACCAATTGTAAAAATTTTTATGCCTTAAGTAGTTGCCACATGCTGATGGGTCGTTGATACATCTATTATCACAATCTTTATCACAATAATAGCAGCAATAGCTACCTCGACGCTTATCACAGTTAAATAAGCCGCACTCAGGGTTTACTTTAATAATCATTTCGTTCATCCTTTCAGACCTTTTAAAATTCAAGTTGTGCGCACTAACTCTAAAAACAATGATTAGTTATTAGCAATTTATACTTCCTGCATAATTTTTTTCGCAGTTAAAACAAGTCCTGCGTAGGTTGTGTTGTTGTTATCAACTGCGTTACTGTACAGGTTTTGCGCTCCTCTTATAGCGTTGTCGGTTTGTGCAATTTTTAATAAAAATTTTGTTTCTTTTTCCTTTCCGGCAATCGCCGGAAAGAGCATCTCTATATCGTTTTTCGTGATATCAGCTGTATGATGAATTATCGTTGTCTTTGTGCGATTTTTTATTTGAGCCACTGCTGTGTTTTTGTTCCTAAGCTTTGTTACAAGCTCTGCATTACCAACTAAGCAAATGCCTAGCGATGGATAAGCATCAAAAAATGCTCTCAAGCTATCAAGCGTTTTTATTGGCAAATGCTGTGCTTCATCTAAAATTAGCACTTTGCTTTCGCCTGAGAGCTTGTGTGCTATGCGCAGCCACATGTCGTATCTGTTGCCCTGCTGCAGTGACAGTTCTGTGCACAGTTGCCTGAGCAATGATGTTATGCCTGATATGCACGGATTGATAGGCACATAATATGCTGTTGCCGGGTGGTCTTCCGCATATTTTTTGCAAGCCATT
>CADANT010000016.1 GCA_902789345.1 uncultured Ruminococcus sp. | reverse complement strand
TTTGCAGATAAAAAGCAACGCCGTTTGCCAAAGTGTCGTCAATATGGTTGCGTGTTGGATGAACCGGCATAAATGGCGGCTTATTTACAACTAAAATGTGCTCATCCTCATAGCAAATGTCAAGGTCTGTTTCTACAGGAATAATTTTGTTATTATCCTCCGGCAGTTTAACCTTGATTACATCGCCTGTATATACATTATCTATTACACGCAGCAAGCTGCCGTTTCGGCTGATGCCCAGGGGAGTAAGCTTCAAAGCAGTCAGCAGTCTTACAGAAATATTGCAATAATTACGCAAAAACCACTTTGCCTGTGTGTCGTTATATTCCCTTGGAACTGTAAAATTTAAAATAATATTACTCATATTCTTGACGCCCACAAAAGTACCGACACCACCGCTATAAGCTCTGTAAAAAATATTACCGGTATGCCTGCCATAAATTTTGCCTTTCTTGTTTTGTGGTGGATTATCCGCATAGTTATATACATTCCCACTGCGCCGCCCAATGCGGAAACAAGCAGTAAATCAGCTTCCTTTATTCTCCACCTGTTGTGCTTTGCCTTTTGCTTATCTGCTACTGTTATAAAAACTGCAAATATATTTATAAGCACTAAATAAATTATAGTGCCATATAGTAAATACTGCAATTTCTCACCTCTATTATTACCGAATATTTAGCCTACGCCAAAAGTATATATATAATAGCACATTTTACAAAAATTGTTAAGACAGCCTTTGCTGAAAAACATTGGAAGGAAGATAACAAATGATATTTAAAATTAAATACAACAGAATATGGTGTATCGCAGTTGTTGTTCTGGTAATAGCTACAATTATAGCCTCTTGTTTTAACACACTGACCCCCGTTAAGCCTAAAACATCCGAAACATACAATGTGCTGGGGGAGGCAGTGTCGGTAAATAAAGCTGACATTGATAATATAAGGGGTGTATGGGTGCCGTATATGTCCCTTGAAACCAAAGAGCATACCGAAAAGTCATTTAAAGAAAACTTTGATAAAATTATAAATACAGCGAAAGAGAATAAAATAAACACGCTTATTGTACATATAAGACCATTTTCCGACGCACTGTACATCTCTAAAATTTATCCAAGCTCCCACATCGTTACAGGGAAGCAGGGGGCAGAAATGAATTTTGACCCATTAAAATATATGATAGACCAATCCCACAAAAACAATTTGAAATTTCACGGTTGGATAAACCCATACAGAATAAGCACCAAGGATACTCCAAAAGAATTATCACAAAAAGGTGTGCTAAGCAAGCTGGACAACGACGATATTTTAGAATATGACGGTGGAAAATATATAAATCCTGCAAGCACTAAGGGACAAAAATTAATTATAGACGGCGTTAAGGAGGTTGTAAAAAATTACGATGTAGACGGAATACAATTTGACGACTATTTTTATCCCAGCGCCGAAACAGCAATAGACGCCGACAGCTACCTTAATTATAAAGAAAACCTTGACACAGAATGTATACCCCTGACTCAAATACAATGGCGAAAAAGCAATGTAAATATGCTTGTCAGCAGTGTATACAGCAGTATAAAGGCTATAAAAAGCAATGTGATTTTCGGAATATCGCCACAGGGAAATATAAACAACTGTCTTAACATTGGCGCCGATATTTACACCTGGTGCAGTACTAAAGGCTATGTAGATTATATATGCCCCCAAATATATGTAAATTTCAAACACTCCGTTCTTCCGTTTGATACAATGCTTAAACAGTGGCAGGACGCAATGCAAAACAGCTCGGTGCCTTTATGTGTAGGCCTGGCGCTTTACAAAGCCGGCAGTGATGATGACGAGGGCACTTGGCAAGAGGATAACGATATATTAATGAAAGAGGTTGAATACTGCAAAAAGCAAAATATTAACAGCTTTATGATATACCATATTGATTATTTTAATAATGATAATACCTCAAAGGAAGTTGAAAATGTTTTGGCTGTGCTTTAAAAAGTATACCAATTATACAAAGCGTTATATGTTAAATATACTGTAAAAATTGACAGCAGACATAAAAAGAGTTAATATAGATTTGTATGTAAAAATACAGGAGGAGTTAAATATGCTAAGGAAAATACTGGCAATATCACTTTGTGCAATTACTCTTGCCGCTGCTGCAGGCTGCAATAATTTTAGCACAACTATTGACAAATTTACCGGTAATCAAGAAGAATATCCTGTAAATGTAGGTCACAATACAATAACAACAAAGCCGCAAAAGATTGCAGTACTTGACGATAATGTTGCCGACATTCTTATCGCCTGCGGCTATAGTGATAAAATTGTAGCAAAAACTAAGGATTGTAATCAGGAAGAACTAAAAAATGTAAAGGAATACGGTACAGACGCAAAGCCTGACACAGCGTCCATAAACAAATTAAACCCTAATGTTGTATTTACAACCGACAGCATAGAATACAGCTATTATAAGTCAATGGCAGACAGCGACACAGTAGTGCTTAGAATAAAGCCTGCCTCAGATATAAAGGAGCTTAAACTGCTTTACAAAAATCTGTGCAGGGTTATGGAGGGCAGCATAACAGGGGAAAAGTCAGGCGAAAAATTTGTTAATAAAGTCCTAAAGTCAATGGAGGCTGTAAAAAGCAAAAACAATGTAGTAAAGGGCTGTTATCTTTTTAAGCTTGATGATAAAAGTGCTGTAACCACCGATATGTTTGCAAACACAATTCTTGAATATGCAGGCGTCCAAAATATAGCTGTTGATACGGATAAAAACGGTGCTATGCCCATATCCAGAATAATTGCCGCTGATAAGCAAGAGGGCTTTGCATTTTATGTACTTTGCGAAAAAGGCCTAAAAAATAAAATTCTTCAAAGTGATGAATTTAAAAGCAGTAATGTAGTTAATAAAAACAGAATTGTTGAGATACCGTCTGTCTATTTAACCAGACAAGGTAATACTGCCGTACAGGGCATTAAATATATAGAGAGTCAGTTGGCAAAGCAAAAACAGGTTAAGGGCGAAAGCCTAACCGAAGATTACGGAATAGAATTATATGACGGTATTTCGTACAGTCTAGACGACCAAGACTATGTAGTACTTGCTTTGCAGCAAAGACTGGACGACTTAGGCTACCTGCCAATAAATCCTACCGGATTTTACGGTGACTCTACGGCAAGTGCAGTTAAGGAATTCCAGGTAAACAATGGGCTTAATCGCCGAGACGGTGTAGCCGACTATGAAACATTAGAAAGACTGTTTTCTACAGCGGCTTACTCAAGGTCTACCCCAATTAAAGAAAGTACAAACTCCACTGTACAGGCCCAAGGTCAAGTTCAGGCCACTGAGCCGGCAACCTTTGAAGTCACTGTTGAATAATAAATAAAAATATAAGCTCTATTCATAAACACAGCATTTATTATGTAACCTAAACAAAATAAAAAACGCTCATTTATTAAAGCAGGTACTGTCAGGCACAACCAACAGCATGGTAAAAAGCTTGACATACCTGCTTTATTTTTGAAACTATTAATACCTGATTTTAATTTCACATAAAAATAAGGTGTACTTTGTTGGTATGTGCTGTATATTGTTTTGATTCCTTGAAAAAATGTAAAAATTGTAGTAGTATATATAGTGGTTATTTGTCATCGTAAGCTTTTTATACTTCACTGCAAAAAGTTTACGGTATAAAAGCAGGGAGGATTAAAATGCCTAATCAGAACATCAATGTGTTAGAAAAAAACTGTACATACCTTAATGTTTTCTACTGCAACTTAGAAAACGAAGCTGTACCTGTGGACATTCTTACAGATGCACGCAGTCGTTTTTTTATTTCAGGCGGTAAAAAAACAAAGGACAATCTTTCATTTACATACAACGGAATATCCTATTCATATTCCTACCAAATTCAAACCAACGCTAAAACTAAATGGAAAGCTACAGCAAACGGTGTAACAATTGAAGAGTTGGTATTGGATCCGTCCGGATATGGAATTATATACAAAAGTCAAAACGGTTTTGTCGTAAAAAGAATGTTTTTTAATCACTCCCATATTTGGCAAAAAACAGAATATTTTAACAACGGAAGTAATGAGCCTGTTGTTTCATTAATGCCATGGCTTAATGACGACAGAGCAGCTATTGCACTGTATGACGGTGAAATATCCTTCCCGCAAATACTTTTTGCACTTGAAATGTCTGATAATACTTATTTAAACGATGAAGCTGTTGCAAAATGTCAGCCTCTGGTTAAAGCAACGGTAAACGGCAGAACATATTATTTTGGCGACGAAGAAGTGCAAGCACAATGGAATTCAATTATAAACGGCACTACACCTAACATAAAAGAAAATCAGGAAAATAAAAATAATTATTTCAATATTGATAATTTAAGCAAAAATATCGAGTATAAAAACCTTGCAGAATCTGCGACTGCATTTAGTGTAAACAGCCTTTCTCCTAAAGTTAAATATGCCGAACCTGTTGACGAAAAAACAGCATCTCAACAGCCGGCAATTTCTACTTCTGTCGACGGCACTTCATCGGCTGATACTTTAAACGATGACAATAGTATTGCTTATAGAAATACCATAAGCAATGTGCTTAAACCGGCAGCAGATACCTACAGTGAAATTACAAACGCTAAGGCAAGTGAAAGTACATATAACAATGCTGATGTCAGCGTTACCGAAAGTAATAATTCTAACGCTGAACACGAAGATATTATGGACACTCAAGCTATGCCGGAGGTGGATATTTGCAAAAATCCTGACAATGAAGCTAACAATGCCGACAAACAGATTTCACTTTCACAAAAGGAAAAAGGATATTATTTTGGCGAGCTTGACAGCTTGAAGCGCCGCAGTGGATACGGCAGAACTGCCACAACAAAAGGCAGAACACTTTACGAGGGTGAATATGCCGAAGATATGAAAAACGGTTTTGGCGTTTCATATTTTAAAACCGGCAAGCTTGCCCACATTGGAAATTATAAAAACGACAACTACCACGGTTTCGGCTTGGAATTCAGAGCTACCGACGGCTGCATAACTGCCGCAAACTTTGAAAATAATGCAAAAGAATTTGTCAGCGCAAAGTTTGATAAACTTGGTCATTTATTATACGCCGGAAATTCCTTTGCAGAAAGCGGTGCAGGGGTAACCTTTAATCCGGAAAACGGTGAAATGTTTATACCTAGGGTAGAAAACGGTACACCTTTAAATTTTGGCACTGTTATTTCAGCAGACGGCATTTTAATATACAGCGGTGACTACAAAAACGGAAGTAAAGAGGGGACAGGCACCCTGTTTAATTCTGACGGCACTGTAAAATACATAGGCAGCTTTAGGAAAAACACATACAGCGGAAACGGTACCCTTAATTACGATAACGGCAACACCTATACAGGCGAGTTTGTAAACGGTGTGCCTAACGGAACAGGTGTACTTAAAAATCCTGCCGGAGATGTTGTATATAAAGGTCAATGGAAAAAAGGTATGTACAACGGCGACGGAAGTCTTTATGACGAAAACGGCAGCTGCTGTGTAGGTAAGTTTGTAAACGGTGAGGCAAAGGGCACGCTTTCAATATATGACAAGAACGGCGTTATTATATACAGCGGCACTATTTTAAACGGAAAGCCAAACGGCAGCGGAATATGCTACAGCAACGGCGTAAAGGTGTATGACGGACAGCTTTCGGACGGTATAAAATCCGGCACAGGCAGACTATACAGCAACGGCGAATGTATTTATATGGGCAGTTTTGAAAATGATATGTTCAACGGTTTTGGCATCAGTTATAAGCGTACTAACGAGGAATATTGCGGTATATGGCAAGACGGCAAATATAACGGCGCCGGTATATTAAATATTGACGAAAACACCTTTATGGCAGGCAATTTTAAAAATGGAATACCTGACGGCAGAGTGAATATAATTAAAAATAATGTGCTTATAAACGAGTGTGTCTACAACAATGGTGAATGTGAATATATGCATGAATATTCAGAGGACGGCACAAGCATTATTTATGACGGCAATGTTAAAAACAATCATCGTGAGGGTATGGGCTGTATTTTCAGTGACTACGGTGAAAAGAAGTTTGAGGGCATATTTAAAAACGGAGAGCCTTTTAAGAGTATGAAGGTTTCTCTGCGTGAACTGCAGCCTCTTGAATATGTAGCAAAACTAAAGGACACCAAATATGAAAAATTCAGACACTCTAAAGAATTTGTTGTAGAACAGCCAATGCTTGGCGGCGTATTCTCGGGACAATTAAATAACGGAAAGCCTGACGGCAAGGGTACAATACTTTATGTAGACCACAGATATACCGGAAATTATAAGAACGGCCTGCCTTGCGGCAAGGGTACAATATATTTTGGTGACGGTACTGTAGTAACCGGTACCTTTACCGACCAACCACTGGTAAATACAAAAGCAATAAAATTTGCAAATGTTGTTTACTATCTGTTAGAAAACTAAGAAAGGCTGGTAAAATATGAACTTTCTTCTCAGTACACTGGCAACCACCGCAACAGCAGACGGCGCTGATATAATTGAAAAGCAAGTACAGCAATCTACAAGCTTTCTTGAAAAGCTCTTAAACAGCTTTTTAGACAAACTGCCGTCACTGATTTTTGGCGTAATTATTTTTGCTATAGGTTGGTTTATTGCAAAATACCTTACCAAGCTGATAATGAAGTTTATTGAGCGTAGCAAAATAGATTCATCGGCAGAATATTTTATTAAATCTCTTTTACTTGTTGTGTTTAGACTGCTGGCTGTGTTAATAGCCCTTGGTCAAATGGGGGTAGATGTTACCAGTATTATTACAGCTGTAGGTGCAGCTACAATTACAGTAGGTTTGGCCTTACAGGACACCTTGGGAAATATTGCAAGCGGAGTTTTGCTTATATTTACACATCCATTTAAAGAGGGGGATTATCTTAAAGTAGGCTCTGACGAGGGCACAGTAACAAAAATATCCCTTTTTTCAACACATATAAATACAGTAGACAACAAAACCGTTGTTATTCCAAACAGGAATATAACAGGCTCAAGCGTAATTAACTACTCATGCAACGAAAACAGAAGGGTAGACCTTACTTTCAGCATTGCATATGAAAACGATATACTGGAAGTAAAAAAATTAATACGCAAAATTATTCTTTCAGAAGATAAGGTGTTAAAAGACGAAGAAATAACTGTTGGTATTTTCAGCCATAACGACCGCTGTTTAACAATAGATGTAAAATTTTGGTGCAAAACTCCCGATTATTGGGATTTGTACTACAAGCTGGAGGAAAACATAAACATAGCGTTTAACGAAAATAATGTTATTGTACCTCACCAAATTATTACAACAAAATAATTTTATTTCTTTTTCAAGGTATAACATAAAAAACTATATCAATACCCAAAAGAGGCTGTGCTAAAAGTTGCACAGCCTCTTTTGGGTATATGTTTTAATAATAATCATTTTAATTGTATTGGTTTTTATAACTTACTCCTAAACTGTCGGCAAACTCCATAACAAAGTCACTGTCGCCGGTAATTTCAATACTCTCAAGCTTATCACATTCAATAACGGCCTGTTCATTTATTTCCATAATGGAAGGTGGTAAGGTTATCTTCGTTAAGCTTTTACATTTATTAAAAGCGGCATATCCAACGCTTTTTATGTTATACGGTGCCTGAACCTCCTTTAAGGAATCATTCTCAGAAAAAGCATAGTCAGGTATCACCTCAAGCATAGGTGACAGCACAACCCTTTCGAGATTGTCACAATAAGAAAATGCATTACAGCTGATAGTTGTAACTGTATCCGGCATAATAAATTCTGTATTTTGGCGATTTTCCGGGTAAGCTACTAAATTTGCAAAATCAGCTGTGTACAACACTCCGTTGTAGTCAGCATAGTTTCCGTTTTTTTCACAAATTATTTCCTGAAGATATTTAGATTTGTAAAAGGCCAAGGCACTTATGCTGTTTACCGTGCTTGGTATTGCAACACTCTTAACAGCATTGGGATTGTCCTCGTTTTGAAAGCAACGAGAGCTTATAACAGACACAGGCAGACCGTTAATGGCTGACGGCACCTTTACAGAGCTTTCGTTTCCCAAATATCTTATAATCGAAATACTACCGTCATCGCCGGTGGTATACTCAAAATCTTTGTATATATTGTATTCTTCCGTAGCAGACTCTGTTTTAGAATTTTTGTTTACCACGCCTGTAATAAATTCTGTTTGATTGTTATTTGAGGTACAGGCAAAAAAGGTAGCGCTTGCTGCAACTGCACCTAATGCTAAAATTGCCATTTTGTATAAACGAAACATAATAAATTTGCTCCTATAACAACTTATGCGTTAATTCTACCACACAACAAGGCACAAATTAATTAAGAAAATGTAAATAAAATGTTTATTTTGTTTCTATATATTACAAATTTTCTTTTGCACAGCTCAAGGCTTCTGCAATTACATTGTGCATATCAAAATATTTATACATACCAAGTCTGCCGCCAAAAATAACATTTTCTTCTTTGTCGGCTAATGCCTTATATTTTGCGAAAAGCTCGTTGTTTTTACTGTCATTCATTGGGTAATAAGGTTCATCACCCTTTTGCCATTTAGCAGGGTACTCACGGGTAATTACCGTATGGTTGGTTTCATTTCCACCCTGACATCCAAATTCAAAATGCTTATGCTCAATAATTCTTGTGTAAGGCACTTCATATTCTGTATAATTTACCACAGCATTGCCTTGATAATTACTTACATCCGGTAAATCCTCGGTTTCAAACCTTAAACTGCGGTATTCAAGCTCGCCATATGTATAGTTATAATATTGGTCTATCATACCGGTAAACAAAACCTTGTTCGCCATGGCAGTAAGCTCAGCCTTGTTTTCAAAGTAATCTGTGTTTAACCTTACCTCAATACTGTCAAGCATTTTTTCAATTATTTTAGTGTAGCCGCCAATAGGTATGCCCTGGTATTTGTCGTTAAAGTAATTATTATCATACACCAGTCTTACAGGTAAACGCTTAATAATAAACGCCGGCAGTTCCGTTGCCTTGCGGCCCCACTGCTTTTCTGTATATCCTTTAACAAGCTTTTCGTATATATCCCTGCCTACCAAAGATATAGCCTGCTCCTCTAAATTTTTCGGCTCACCTTTAATTTCGGCTTTCTGCCTGTCAATTTCAGCCTGTGCCTGCTGTGGTGTGGTAACACCCCACATTTTATTAAAAGTATTCATATTAAAAGGCATATTGTAAAGCTCACCTTTATAAACGGCCACAGGGGAATTTGTGTAGCGGTTAAATTCAGCAAACTGCTGTATGTAGTCCCACACCTCTTTGTTACTTGTATGAAAAATATGGGCACCATACTTGTGTACCTGAATACCGTTTACATCCTCTGTATAAATATTGCCGCCAATATGTGAACGCTTGTCTATTACAAGCACTTTCCTGCCTTTTTTCTTAGCCTCGTGTGCAAACACAGCCCCAAATAATCCTGCACCAACAATTAAATAGTCGTACATTTTAAACCTCCGCATTTAATTTTTATATAATTATATCATTTTTGTACCTTTGTGTCTACCAATAGCATTTTAAATACAACAGCGTATGTTTTTTAATAAAAATAGGGCAGAGGTGTACCTACTGCCCTTACATATATTTCGCCTGCTTAAATTACTACCGCAAAGCTTAACCCTCTTCAATAGATTTTGTTGCATATGCGTTTAAATCCTGCTGTGCGGTATGTCCGCTCAAATATTCGTAGTACCCCTGTGAACCAACCATTGCCGCGTTATCACCGCAAAGCTCCTTTGGCGGCATATACAGCTTTAAGCCGTTTTCATCACAAAGCTTTTGCAGATTTCTTCTTAAAAGAGCATTTGCAGAAACACCGCCTGCTATTACAATAGTTTTGCTGCCGGTGTCCTGTGCGGCTTTCATAAGATTGGTAGTAAGACATTTTACAACAGCATTTCTAAATGATGCCGATACATCTTCTACAGAGAGCTCTTCACCCTTTTGTTTTGCATTATGTATAAGATTAATTACCGCTGTTTTCAGTCCTGAAAAGCTAAAGTCATACGGTGCATTGTCAACCTTGGGGAACGGCAGCTTAAATGCCTCCGGATTACCGTTTTCTGCCACCTTGTCTAAATGTATTCCGCCCGGATACGGCATACCCATTGTTCTTGCCGCCTTGTCAAATGCCTCGCCTGCGGCATCATCCCTTGTTTTGCCTATAATTTTCATTTTTGTGTAGTCATCAACAAGAACAATATGGCTGTGTCCGCCGCTTACAACCAAACATAAAAACGGTGGTTTAAGTTCAGAGTGTGCTATATAATTTGATGCAATATGTGAGCGCAGATGGTGTGTTGGCACAAGCGGTATATTTTTTGCAAGTGACAAACCTTTGGCAAAATTCACACCAACCAACAAAGCACCTATAAGTCCGGGTGCATATGTAACAGCTATAGCGTCAATATCATCCAGGGTTACATCAGCCTGCTGAAGTGCTTCATTTACCACTCCCGAAATTGCTTCTGCATGGCGTCTGGAGGCAATTTCCGGTACTACACCGCCATACAGCTTGTGCTCCTCAACTTGTGTTGCCACTATAGACGAAAGCACCTTTCTGCCGTCTTCTACAACTGCTGCAGCAGTTTCGTCACAAGAGCTTTCTATTGATAAAATTTTCATTTTCTTCATTCCTTTAATGTGTATTCCGGTTAGTCTTTTAAATTTGGAAATTAGATAGTAATAGCCATAAAAAGCTCTCCGGTTTTCAAGTTAAAGCCATGTATGCCTAATTAAAATTAAGAGTCATAATTAATGCGTCTTCTGTAGGCGATGTATAAAACCCTTTGCGCCTGCCTTTTTCCTCAAAGCCTAAATCTTTGTAAAGACCTACGGCTTTAGTGTTAGACGGACGAACCTCAAGGGTAATAAAACTGCATCCTTTTTCCTTTGCCGTTTTTACTAAGTGTGCAGTAAGCTTTTTTCCGTAGCCCTTGCCTTGATACTCCGGCAGTACAGCTATATTGGCAACATATGCCTCGTCTACAGCTATGTGCATACCGCAGTAGCCTATAACCTGTGAATCTGCTGTAAGTACATAAAATTGGGCGCCGCTGTTGCTAAGCTCAGCTTCTATGGCCTTTTGCGACCAAGGCTTGCTAAAACAGGCCTTTTCAATCTCTGCAACTTCATATGTATGGCACTTCTGCATTTTAGTTATGCTTTTCATTTTCCAGCTTCCTCTCAATAAGCTGTGCCAAAATTAAAAGTTGGTCATATATGTTATGGCAACATTCTTTGTATGTCTCTAAGTTACCGCCAAATGGATCTTGAACATTCAGCACATAAATTTTATTCTTAGGTACATTACCGCTCATTAACGCCTGAGCATGGGTCATAGTCATACATACAAAAAGGTCGGTTTCGTCAAGCATTTTTGTGGTAATAGAATGGGATATATGCCCTGATATATCAGCGCCAAATTCTTTACAGGCAATAACTGCATTTTCAGTAGCTTTCTGACCTTCTGTTGCCATTAATCCTGCACTGCTTACCTGAACATCCTTTAGCTTGTTGTCTTTAGTAATAAAGGTTTTAAATATGCCCTCAGCCATAGGGCTTCTACAGGTGTTTCCGGTGCAAACAAATAAAATTTTCAATGTATAATCTCCTTACTTTACCTTGTCGTAATATGTATATAGCTTTTGTACACCATTTTCCAAATGAAAATAGTGTACTATATATGGCACAAGCAGGCACATTAACGCCACAAACAGCAAAGCAAGCCCTATACTTTTAAACGCCACAAAGCCCATTATAGAAATTATAGTACATATTGCAACAAGCATTGTAACTAAAAAATGTACAATTCTTTCATGTTGAAAGTAACCGATTTTTGTTTGCAGTTCTTCGTTAAGCTCTTTTTTTTCTTCCTTTGTAAGATCCTTGCTTGTTTTATCTTCCATATAATCAATAAATTCTTTTAATTCTTTCCACATATATATTTCTCCTTAATTATAAAATTTTTATCCTTTTGCGTCGTACCAGGTTTTTCCTATGGCGGCGTCGGCAATTAGCGGAACGCTTAAATGCACAGCGTTTTCCATTTCCTCCTGCAACAGTGCTGCGGCTTTTTCAGCCTCGTCTATAGGTGCTTCAACTATAAGCTCGTCGTGCACCTGTAAAATAAGCTTAGAACGCATATTTTCTGCCCTTAGTCTGTTATGCACCCTTATCATTGCAATTTTAATTATATCGGCGGCAGTACCCTGAATAGGCATATTTCTTGCTACACGCTCACCAAAAGAGCGAACCATTTTGTTAGAGGCAGAAAGCTCCGGTAAATATCTTCTGCGGTTAAACATCGTTTCTACATAGCCTGTTTCTTTAGCCTGCTCAATAATATTTTTCATATATTCATCAACACCGCTGTAGTGGGCTAAATATGCCTTAATATATCGGTCAGCCTCTTTTATTGATACACCAATGTCCTTTGACAAAGAGAACGCACCAATGCCATATACAATACCGAAATTTACAGCCTTTGCACGGCTTCTCATAAGTGGTGTAACCATTTCCACCGGCATACCAAACACCTGTGAGGCTGTAATGGTGTGAATATCGTAATTGTTTATAAATGCATTGCACATTTCTTTGTCATTTGCAATATGTGCAAGAACTCTAAGTTCAATTTGGGAATAATCGGCGTCAACCAAAACACAGCCGTCAGCTGCAGTAAAAAATCTGCGCATTTCCTTACCAAGCTCTGTTCTAACAGGTATATTCTGCAAATTTGGCTCTGTTGAGCTTATTCTGCCTGTTCTTGTTTCGGTTTGATTAAAGCTTGAGTGTATTCTGCCTGTTTCGTCAATAACCTTTAATAAACCGTCACAATAAGTAGACTTCAGCTTTGAAAGCTGCCTGTATTCCATAATATACGCAACGGCAGGGTGTTCGTCGGCCAATTTTTCAAGAACCTCTGCGCCTGTGGAATAGCCGCTTTTTGTTTTCTTTAAAGGCGGCAAGCCCAGCTTTTCAAAAAGTGCTGTACCAAGCTGTTTAGGTGAGTTTATATTAAATTCATAACCCACCAGGTTGTATATTTCCTGCTTTATCTCGTCTATTCTGCTGCCAAGGTTGTTGCCAAACTTTTCAATTCCCTTTCTGTCCGCCATAAAGCCACGATTTTCCATACAAGCAAGCACATTGGCAAGGGGAATTTCAATGTTATACAAAAGCTCCTTTTGATTATTTTTTTCAATTTCACTTTCAATATTTTCTGAAACAACCGCCAGCTGTGCCAGTGCATTAATATCATTTTTTAATTCACTGTCATCAGCATTTTCAACCAGGAACTCAGGTGCGTTGTACTCCTGTGCCAGTCGGTCAATGTCATATGACGATGCTGACGGATTAAGCAAATACGCCGCAAGCTCAGCATCAAAAATTTCACCCCGTGGCTCAACTGATTTTTCATCAAGTAATGCAAAAATCCCCTTTATACCATGGGTGATTTTTTTGTTGTTATTGCTAAACAGCTTATACAACACACCGCAACCGTCACTGACTGCAATATTTACACCGTTTGTCACAAGTGTATTTTTACCGGTGTACAAAACAGATACAACTTCATCATTAATAATTTCTTCTAAAATTGCATCTGTATTGGATACTAAATTAAATTTAACAATATCAATATTTTCCTTAACCACAGGGGAGACTGTACCGTTATTTAGCCCGAATTTATCAATAAGTGTGAAAAGCTCAAGTCTTGTCATAATGTTAAGCGCCTCTTGATACTGCGGCTCTTTAGGAATATAATGCTCAAGCTCTGTATCAATAGGGGCGTTTTTAACGATTTCTCCTAAATGTCTGCTTAAATATGCGCTTTCTTTACCCTCCTTGAGCTTTTTATACATTGCAGGCTTAAGCTCAAGACTGTCTATATTCTCATAAATATAGTCAAGATTTCCATATTGCTCTATCAACCCTGTAGCGCCCTTTTGACCAATTCCCTTTACACCGGGAATGTTGTCGGAGGTATCACCCTGAATTGCCTTAATATCTATAAGCTGATGTGGCGTTACACCGTATTCCTCTTTAATTTTAGCTTCGTCGTAGGTTACTACGCTCTTGGTTGTAATAAGCCTTACATTTGTTGCACCACTTACAAGCTGTAAACTGTCACGGTCACCTGTTGCCAAAACGCAGGTATTGCCGCTGTCCTCACAGACCTTGGCAAGAGTTCCTAAAATATCATCAGCCTCATAGCCTACACATTCCACCAGCGTATACCCCAGCTTTTCCAAAAGCTCTTTAACAACAGGCAGTTGCTGTGCAAGTTCGTCCGGCATACCGTGTCTGTTTGCCTTGTAGCCCTCATATTCTTTATGTCTGAAGGTCGGCTCTCGGCGGTCAAAAGCAACCGCTACAGCATCTGGAGAGGTATCGGCAATAGTTTTATGCATAGTATTTAAAAAGCCGTATACAGCATTAGTGTATTCGCCGTTTTTGGTTGTTAAAAGCTTTATACCATAGTAGGCTCTGTTTAAAATACTGTTGCCGTCCAATACAAGAAGTTTCATTTGTGTACCCCTTTTCCTTATTATTTAAGCAGGTGGTCAACCGTGCCGACCTCTTTACCGTTTTGCAGATAAACCCTTGCCACACGCTTGCTTACAAGACACACCACCTCATAATTTATAGTGCCTGTCCAGTTTGCAATATCATCGGCAGTGGGTATATGTCCGTTTTTGCCGTTTCCAAACAGCAGTACCTCGTCATTCATTTTTACATTGTCTATTTCTGCAGCATCTGCAATAAGCTGGTCCATACATATTCTACCCAAAATTTTAGCTTTTTTACCCTGTAATGTTACATAGCCCTCTTTACCTATTGTTCGTATGTAGCCGTCAGCATAGCCAACAGGTACGGTTACTGTTTTTAACCTGTTTGGTGCTGTATATGTTCTGCCGTAGCTTACCGTAGAGCCTTCTTCAATATCTTTAACAAGAGATACTACGCTTTTAAGCTCCATTGCTGGTATTAAATCAATCTTACCCTTAAGCTTACAGGACGGCGAAAGACCGTATAAAATAATACCTGCACGCACCATATCCAGGTGAGTTTCAGGATAATCTATAATCGCACCGCTGTTTGCGCAGTGGCGAATTTCAAACTTAATGCCACTCTTCTCAAGCTGTTCTATAGTATGCATAAAACAATTAAACTGCTGCATTGTAAAAGCCTTGCCGTCTTCTGCCTCATCACTTACTGCAAAGTGGGTAAACACTCCCTGTGGGTGCAAATTGCTTAGTCTGCATATTTTTTCTGCTGTATCTATACTTTTGCTGTCACGCTGAAAGCTTTGACACATTAGTCCTATTCTTGACATGCCTGTATCTAACTTAAGGTGTATATTAACGGTAACATTATTCCTTTTAGCACAGTCAGACAGATTTTCAGCATACTCAAGGCTGTAGCACGCCTGCGCAATGTTATTTTCTGCAAGCAAGGCCGCACATTCGGCAGGGGTGTAGCCTAAGATTAATATAGGCAAACTTATTTTATTTTGTCTTAGTTCTAACGCTTCTTCTATGTTGGAAACGGCAAACCAATCAGCTCCCAGCTTTTCATATAGCTTAGCCAGCTGTACAGCACCGTGTCCGTATCCGTCCGCCTTTATTACACAGCAAATTTTTGCTTTTGGATTTGCCTTTTTTCTTATTAAATTATAGTTATGTTCTATATTATCAAGGTTAATTTCCGCCCAAGTTCTTCTGATTATATTATTCAAAAAATCCACTTCCAATTTCAAGCTACTGTGGTTATATTCACAAGTAAATTATATTACTTATTGCATTTAAAATCAATGCTTTTAGCTCTGTGGCACATACATTGCCTGTATATTTTAGGACAAAAATAATATAAAATTTTTCTTTAAATTAGTCGAAACTTGTATTGCAATAAATATATGTCCGTGCTAAAATTATTCTACAAAGGTTATATGAATACAGACATGTATTAGTTATTAGTAGTGTTTTAGTTTAAATTTAGGAGTATTAAAGTGAATAAAAATAATGTTAGAAAAATAATTATTACAGCCGCAGTGATTGTAGGCTTTTCACTGTTTGGCGTTGTGGTGTCGGCAGACAATAAGGTAAACTGCGTTGATGATTTCAGCTCAAGCGGTCAAACAAGTAAGTCTGTTACACTAAGCTGGAATAAAGGAATAAATGCTGACGGATATGTTATTTATCGTGCTGACAAAACTACAAACGGTCAGTACAACCCTTATACAGAGCTAAACAACTCTGACATAACAAAATTTATGGACATTAATGTTTCACCTGCTATGCAGTATAGCTATCAAATACGCTCATACAATGGCGACGGCAGTCACCGTTCCTACAGCAAGGCCGAAACAGTAAACACAGCTGCAAGCCCTGTTGATACAAAAGATTTGCAAGTTGTGTCACAAAATGAAAAATCTGTTTCATTAAAATGGACAAAGTCTGAGGGAGCTACCGGATACACCGTTTACAGAAGCGATTCAAAGTCTGGCAAATACAATAAAATTTGTGATGTACAAGGCTCTGAAAAATATTCCGATAAAGGACTTACACCGTCACATTATTACAGCTATTATGTAGTTGCATACAAGGAAGTAGACGGTAAAAAATCCTACAGTGGCAAGGGCACGGTTGTTGAAACAGCAACCTCACCGTCACAGGTGCAAAACCTTGAAACTATAGTTAAAAAGACCGATTCACTAACAATTTCTTGGGACGAGTCAGCTAACGCAAGCGGCTATGTTGTTTACAGAATGAGCAACAACGAAAATGAATATGAAGGCGAATGGGTATATGACGAAAGTGTATATGATTATGTCTACAAATCGAATGTCGGTAAATATGTTAAATATGCTGTAATTAACGACGGCAAAAAAACTACATATACAAATAAAAATCTATATGAACAGCAAGCATACAGCTATAGGGTAGTACCTTATTTTAAATCTAACGGTAAATATTACTACGGCGACTACCGTCAGGTTTCAACCGGTACAGTTACCGAAACACCTGAAATTGAAGTGTTTAGCCGTGACAAGCGTGTTATGGCTAAATGGTACCCGATTGACGGTGCAGACGGCTATGCATTTTATATGTCAGAAAGCAAAAACGGCCCTTACAAGCTGCAAGGAACTACAGACGATACTGTTTACCTGACAAAACAGCTTACAGAAAATAAAAAATATTATGTAAGAGTTTGCGCTTACTATGTGGCTGATGACGGAAAAACAAAGATATACAGCAACTACAAAACAGAGGATACAACCTGTACATCTAAAAACCGTGTGTACAAGTATAATGTTCCTAACACATATATCGAAATTGACCTTGATATGCAGCATATGTGGTACTACGAAAAAGGCAAGCTTGTAGTGTCTACACCTGTTGTAACCGGCTTAAAATACGGCAGAGATACCACAACCGGTCTGTTTGATATATTTAATAAAGAATCCCCTGCAAGGCTTGTTGGTGAAACTTGGGATACCTATGTAAACTACTGGCTGGCTGTTACCTATGACGGCATAGGTATTCACGATTCTACATGGAGAGCCGACTATGAGTACGGCGGAAACACATATACTTATGACGGTTCTCACGGCTGTATAAACACACCGTATGACAAGGTACAGGAAATGTACGAAAAGGTTGCAGTGGGCACACCTGTTGTAATCTACCAAAAGTCAGAGGACACAGACAAAACCGACAACTCAGATCAGTAAATATATAAACAAAAATTATGTACCGGGCACTGCATAAGCACTTGTAGCAACCGGTACATAATTTGTTTTACAGAAGATTACTTGACTTTAATAAGCTAATGTGTTAACATCCAACTTAGTGGGAATACCGGAAAATTTTTCGGTTTTGCTTACTGAATTGCTTAACAGATACCGTGCAAAGTTTTAACCTATATCATACAATTTTGCAGGCCAACAGGCAATTATATGTGGCAATACAGTTTTTAAGCTGAAAATTGTCATAAATAATCAAAATTTTAGGAAAGAGGCATACACAATGGATTTTTTAAAATTAGCGCAGGAAAGATATTCTTGCAGAAAATTTGAAGATAAACCGGTTGAAGAGGAAAAAATCGATGCTCTGCTGCAAGCCGCACAACTTGCACCTACAGCTGTAAACTTTCAGCCACAAAGAATACTCGTTTTAACCGACAAAGAAAAAATAAAGGCTTTGGACGAAAACAAATGCACACGATACACATTCAACGCTCCGCTTATGATGGTAGTATGCTACGACACAGAAAAGTCATGGAAGCGTAAATATGATAACGCCGACGAAGGCATAGTTGACGCCAGCATAGTCGCAACACATATAATGCTTGAAGCCACTTCTTTGGGACTAGGCTCAACCTGGGTGGGCTCTTTTGACCCTGCAATAGCCAAAAGCGTGTTGAATATTCCTGAAAACTACAAGGTTGTAGCCTTACTTCCTATAGGCTATCCTGACCAAAAGCCAAGTGCAAAGCACAGCGACCGTTTACCTATTGCCGATATTTCATCAAGAAATAATTTTTGATAACCTGAATATGTTACTGCATAAATAAAACATAAAAAGCTCTGCTGTCTGAAAATAATACAGGCAACAGAGCTTTTTTGTACACTAATTCATTTAATGCAAATATGTATATATTATTTATATTTTTCCAGTCTTTTTAACTGTCGCACATCTGTGCCGACAAAATTCATTATTACATACTCGCCCATAAGTCTTGAAATAAGTCTTTTTGAGTATATAGCCTCCAAATCTTCAAATTCAAGATTTGTGCTGATGATTGTAGGCTTTTGATGTATTAGTCTAAAATTAATTATGTTATAAATTGTGTTCTTAGTAAAAGCAGTATGAAATTCAGAGCCAAGGTCGTCAAGAATAAGCAGGTCACAGGTTTTTAATGTTTCTTCGGAATCCTCATCTGTTTCAATTTTTCCAAAGCGCTCCTTTTCAAGTCTTGCCAAAATTTCCGGGGTAGAACAGTAAATAACGCCAAAGCCATTTTCAATAACGGTTTTTGCTATAGCAAGTGAAAGGTGAGTTTTACCCAAGCCGGTATTTCCACGCATAAGTATATTTCTTGAATTTTCACTAAAGCCCGCGGCATACTCCTTGCAGTAGTCAAAATATTTTGACATTCTTTCACGATCGGTCGGGTTACAATCTTTTTTATCATTATTGTTGTAATATTTCAGCAAAAATGTATCAAAGGACGACAATCTAAACGGAGAAAGCTTGTTCAAGTTATTGCAGGCAATATCTTTTACTAACTTTTTATAGCAGTCGCACATTTTGCCGTCTATATTTCCCTTATCACAGCATTTACTGCAAACAAATTTCGGCTCTAGGTCCTCTGCATTAATTCCCGCAGACCTATATATTGATTTTAGCTTATTCTGTGTTGCTAAATTATTTTCTTTAAGCTGTAACAGAGCCTCTTTTAAGTCAATGCCACCCTTAATCATAAGGCGGGTAATTTGGGACAGGGTAGAGGCAAGCTCTTTGTCAAGCTGTTCAGCCTGTGGGTATTTTTTGTAGAACTCAGCTTTAGCTATGTCGGCATTTTTTATGGCGGTGTTTCGCCTTTGCTGCATTATACTGTCAGCTTCTATATATATACTTTTATCATATCCCATTGAATTTCCTCCCTGCGAGTATAAAGTTCAATTTAAAAGCAAATCCACTTAGTCAAATATATCAAAATTCTTAAAGGCATTTATATCATATGAGGTATCGCCATCATTTGAATTTTTAGAGGATTTATTATTTGAGCCACCTTTTGATTGTGACGAATTATCTTGAGTTTTAGCCTTATTTTTAATGTCCTCTTCAGTCATTATACCGTTTGCGTGCCATTTTTTAATTATACCGTTAACATAGCTTAGGTTAAATTCGCCTCTGCTGTTCATACAAATTTCATAGGCAATTCTCAGCATTTCCGGTGTATAGCCCCACCTGTTTATCCACAGATCAGCATACTCAATTTGTCTTTTTGACGGTGAACCGCTAAGCTTTAGTCCAAATGCTTCACTTGCTATGCTCCATGCAGTTTTCCTGCTTAGTATGTCATTAATTCTTTCCTCTGCTTTTTCAAGGGTATCAATTTCAGCGCTGCCCCATTCTCTGCCTAAAGCCTCTATATAACTCATTTTAAGCTTGTTTTCTGACTTGGCAAAGTACAAAATCATAGTAATAACCTCATATGGCAGTCCGTCTTGGTCGTGTATCATCAAAAGGGTAGAGGAGTCGTTATGTGTAAGCGGTCTTCCCAAAATTTGCTCTGTCTCGGTAAGCAGTGCAGAAAAACTTTCATCCTGAGAAATACGCTGTGCCACCTCAATAGGGTCCGGCTTTTGGGCTTTAGCTATAGTTCTTTTAGGGGGAACATAACTGTCCATATCACTTTTTATCTCCGTAAGCTTATTGTCAATATTATTCTGTACCTCTGTATTAACATCAGGCATTTCTTGTTCGTTATTTTTATTGTCAGAATAACTGCCCTCATCTGTTTGTTGTATGTAGTTTACATTGCTTTTATTTTGGCTGTCGCTGACAGTATTTCCCTTATCATTTTTAGAGAATAAGCCAACACTTATCCAAAATTCCATACAATCCTTAACATCAATAGGGTTCATATTTAATGCAGCGCCAATATCATTGGCTGTTATTTGCTGTCGTCTGCCATTATTACGCAGCAGCCAAAGCAAAACCTTAAGCTGTGCGGCGCCTGCAAGCTTTATATATTTATCTACAACATCAGACGGTACGGCAAATACATTGCCCCATATACCAGCACCTGTTGTGTAATATTCCATAGTTCACACACCTGTTTTCCTTAATCTTGAGTATTAATTATAACACAAAAACAAATTTTTTTACATACACAGTTATAAATATTATTTTAATTTTTGCATAGACCTTTTACACTGCTCATATAATCTTACTAAAGAATAAGAACGGTGGTTATTATGGTTATAAACAAACGGCAACTAATATTATTTACGATAATCGTTTTAACAAGTATTGTTATAATTTCTGCTATTTTTGTGGGATGCAACACAGCCGCAACCGCAAGCACCACAAAAAACAGCCCCCCAACAATAGTTATAGACGCCGGCCACGGTGGGGAAGACGGTGGAGCTGTAGCTCCCGATGGTACAAACGAAAAGGATATTAACCTTAAAATTGCAGAAAAGCTCAACAAGCTTTTCTTATCAGGCGGCTACAAAACAGAAATGATACGAACTGACGATACTGCAATATATGACAAAAATACAGAAAGCATAAAATCAAAAAAAGTCTCCGATATGCACAACCGATTAAAAATATTCAACAAAGACAGCAACAGAGTAGTAATAAGTATTCATCAAAATAAATTCGAGCAGGAAAAATACAGTGGTACACAGATATTTTACAGTCCTAATGACGAAAGCAGCAAATTGCTTGCCGAAAATATACAGTCATCGGTTACAGGGATGCTGCAGCCTGACAATACAAGAGAAAATAAAAAAGCAGGCAAAAATATTTACCTGCTTTATAACTGTACAAATCCATCGGTAATTGTTGAATGTGGCTTCATATCAAACCAATCGGAATTGAAAAAATTAAAAACTGATGAATACCAAACACAAATGGCATTCTCTATATACTGCGGCTGTTTGGAATATATAAATAACAGCAGTAACAGAACTATGACTTAGCTTTTCCTGTCCTGTTTATTATATAAACGCCTGCAACCACTAAGGCTGTTGCTAATATGTACTTAGGATAAAATTCCTCTCCCAATATAATACACGAAAGTATTGCACCAAACACCGGAATAAGAGAGTTAAAAATAGCAACTTCGCCAACGGGGTTACAGCTTATAAGCTTGTTGTACAATGAAAAGCCTATGGTGGAAACCAAAACCAATAACAGTAAAATTACTATTCCGGACAGTGTAATTGTTTTTATAGAACCGCCCATTGCCACACCGCCTGCAATCATAATCAGTCCGCCAAAAGCAAGGCTAATACCTGTTGCAACCAAAGAATCAACCTTTTGTGTTACAACCCTGGTTAAAACCCCGCCAAATGCGGAGCATAGGGCGCTCATAAACAACATACCGTCACCACCAAGCGAAAAATCGGTTACGGTACTTCCGTCAACACTTAGGTTAATAACCAATATTCCCGCAAAGCCCAAAACGCACCCAACAATCTTTTTACCTGTAAGGTGTTCACTTTTAAATATAATACACGCCAAAATTATCAGTAAAAATGTACTTAGAGAATCAATTATAGAAGACCTTGAACCGCTTAAATTGGACAATCCGATATAAAAAAAGAAATAATGCAGAGAAGTATTTACTACAGAGTACAGGCATAACCAACCTGTATTTTTTATTTTTGTAACTTCTGAAAAATCCTTCCTACCGACCAGTGCCACAACCAAAGTTAATAAGCCGGCAAGGAAAAATCTGATGCCGGCAAATAATGTTTTTGCACCTGTGTCGCCATCGGCAATCTCAAATGCATTAAACCCCAGCTTTATTAGGGGAAAGGCAAACGCCCATGTTACGGCTGAAAGTGTAGCAAACAATACAACAAAGGGCTTCTTTTGAAAAATACTGCTATTACTCATATTACCACCTTTTTACATAAATATAGGTGAACACTAATGCGTTCACCTATCAATAGAATATTCATTTTAATATCAGTACGATACGCCTGTTAATTTATTTGCCTGATTAAACAGCTTTGTCCTTTCAAGAACAGTGTAAACAATAACAGATGTAACACAACCAAATACGCCCTGTACAGCATTACCAAGAACATCTGCCAAAGCTCCCGGTGCACCGTAAAGGCAAACTTCAAATACAAAATAACCGCCTATCATTACAATTTCAGCCGCTACAGCAGCAACAATCGCTAAGGTTATTTGTAAAGCAAAAGACTTTTTTCTGGCCGCTTTAGTTATGAAGAAAACAACTATTGCCATAATCGCTTTTATAACAAATGTTGCCGGGGCATAAATGCCATAGCCTAAAAATAAATCAGACAAGCCTGCTCCGATTCCGGCTGCCAAAGCTCCGTAAACAGGACCAAGCATATAACCTGCAATTATAACAAAGCAATCTCCTAAATTAGCAAAACCGCCTGTTGGCAAAGGAACAACCAACACTGCAGTAGATACGCACACAAGCGCAGCCAGTAGCCCTGTAAAAACCAATTTAATTAAATTTTTATTTTCCAACTAAACTCATCTCCAATTATTTTCATCAGTGACTATTATATTACTTTGTTTATTTATTGTCAATGTAGTAAATCTACTATATAAGTAGGTTATATAAAATTTCAAAAAAATTTCCGCCCTTGTTTCAAAAACAGAGCGGAAATTTTTTTATCAAGACCGAATATGCTTTGCATTTTGTGATTGACTTTGCCGGAACAGTCTTGACAATTTTGTGTTTGCTTGCATACTTATAATATATTTTCTCATTTGTGTTTGCGTTTTAACGAAAAAAGACCGAAGGTTAACCGAGCCCTAAGGTCTTTTCCATTTAAGGTTACAAGAGTTTACCGAAAAATCGGTTTGTGAGAAATTTTCTAGAAACCAGCATAGTCAGCCAGCATATGGCACTTATCTAACTGACCAGTTCATCGTTCTATGGCTAAATTATACACCTTGAATAACAACAACATAACAACAAGCTAACAACAAATTTTAAAAAAATACAAGCAACTTATTCAAATTATTTTATATTATGATTTAGGGGTGTTTAATATGAAACGGTATCACAGAAGCAGAAGAATAAGTCGCGGAAAAATATTCCTTGTTTGCTTTTTCCTGTCTATAGCATCTATTTACATAATTTTTGAAAGTCAGATAGAACCCAGCTTTTTGGACTTAACCAGACTAAAGGCAGAAGAGCTTTCCACCAACGCCATAAACACTGCTGTTTTAAAAGTACTGGACGAAAATAATTATACCTATGAGGACTTTGTAAAGGTAAACGCAAATGAAAGCACTGTAACTAATATAAGTACCAACACAGTCACTACAAACCGCTTTAAGTCTATGATTTCATTAGCCGCCCAAGAAGAAATAGGGAATATGAGTGGAATGGAGGTAAACTACAGGTTAGGTGATTTTTGCGGTGCTGAAATATTAAACGGCAGAGGTCCTGAAATTTTAGTTAAAATATACCTATCATCAAGCGTGATAACAGATATGGAAAGCACCTTTGATTCTTGCGGCATTAACCAAACCAAGCATACATTAAATGTAAAGGTAACCGCCAAGGTATACATAACCTCAGATGATGATTTGGATACTTACACCACAGTAGTTACAACTGTACCGGTTGCTGAAAATATTATCGTAGGCAATACTCCCAGCATTAACATACAAAAAGGATAATATGTAATTATATCTAAACTATGTATCCAAGATTATAATTTGCCGTTCACTCAATCGTACATAACACATATAGCAGTATTTATATTGCATTACATCTTAATTTTCGGTATTACCTTTTGGAGTATCTGGGGCAGCTGCCTTTTTTCGAGGTTTTACATTAGCCAATGGATTGGCGTTAGCGGCATTTTCCATTTGTTTATCTGAAAGGTGTGTGTATATTTCAGTGGTTCCAAGGTTTTCGTGCCCTAAAATATCCTGCAATACCCGTATGTCTACATTACCATGTTGATACATCAACGTGGCCGCCGTATGTCGAAGCTTATGTACAGAGTATCCGGCGCCGTCCAACCCAATCTTCTTTAAATATTTATTTACCATTGCCTGCACAGTTTTGGGGCTCATTCGTTTATATTGCTTACTGATAAAGAGTGCTTCCTTATCCTTAACACCATCATTTGGTCTTACTTTTTTGTATTCATTAATTGCATTTACACAAGCATCATTTAGATAAACCATTCTTTGTTTATCTCCTTTACCTGTAACAATAAGCTGACGCTCACTTTTAAAGCTGTTAAGATTTAAAGCAGTCAATTCGGATAATCTTAAACCGCAGTTAAGGAAAAGAGTCAAAATACAATAGTCACGCTCTTTGTGGTCACCATCAACAGAATTTAATAACTCCAGGCTTTCCTCAAGAGACAGATATTTCGGCAATTTTTTAGGAATTTTAGGTGTTTCCAAATTTTTAGTAGGGTCATCATCAAGCTTAAGGCTTTTTTGAGTATGATATTTAAAAAATGTCTTGAGGGAGGAGGCTTTTCTTGCTCTGGTTTTTGCACTGTTATTTCTGTTCGTAATGCTATAATTCATAAATTCGTATATATCGGTTATAGTAACGGACTTTACAAGTGCAAGATCCACATCTTTAATTGAAATATCTTTAAATTCAGTGTTTTCATCAACAAGCTTTCTGCGGACCTTTAAAAACCTAAAAAAAGTTCGCAGGTCAAGATAATATTCTTTAATTGTATTTTGGGATTTATTTTTAACCGTACCTAAATATAGTAAAAATTCATTTATAATTTCAGGTACTTGCTCATAGTCGATGTTACTCAATAGACTTACCATCCTTTATTAATATTGTGCTTTGGATTTTCGGGGTTAGGTTTGGGTCTTCATTTTTAATTTTAATTAAACTTTAATTTCTCTCACAATTAATATTTTGTATAATTAGAGTAGGGGCTTAAATTATTTTTTGCAAAACACAAAAACATATATTGCTTAAACACAACGCACTTAAATGCACTAAAGCAATTAGCTAGATACAATTATAACTGTTTTAGATAAAACTTGCAATTAAAGTTTTAACAGCCCCCAAAAATTTGCACATACATTTTAGTAAAGCGGCTCAAAGGTACATTATCCATACGGATAATGATTTTTTAATTTAATACAACAATTTGCACAACGTAATCGCACTGATCCGTTAATCTTGATACAGCAGTTTGCACAAGCAATTAAAGTTTTAACAAACCCTTTAAGTCATTAAAAATTGTGATAGTGTAATCCAACTCATGTTTAATTATCATTAAATCTAAAAAATCTACTTCGTCACAATTCTTATAATCCTTAATTCTCATATTTCTATTTATTAAATCATATGTATTTTCCAAATGTGTAATTCTGTTAAAAAAATATTCATAAAAAAACATGAGTTCAGTTTGTCGCATCAGATAACCACCATTCGCTAGTAAATAATTCACTTAAATTAAAAATTCCATGTTCTTGCAATAAATTTTCATACTTGCGATTTAATCTAAGCTGCGATTTACCTTGAAGTAAATCTTTAAAATCATTAAAACCAAATAATGCAATAAATGCAACTATAGCACCACTACACTGAGTCTTAACAAAACGCTCCAAGCGAGTTTCCGTATAATCAACATCAGGTACAAATAATGATATTTTATTAACTGTACCCAAAAATAAAAACCACCAATCAACAGTTTGCCAACGAGACTTGTTAGTATCAGAATTATCAGGAACAACAAAACGCAAATAATTATTAATAACTTTTACAAAAAGAGAACCAAGCGTATTACCTGATACAAATAAATTTGCAAAACAACTAGCACGATCACCACGAAGCTGCATTTCAAAGCGCACCCAGTGATCTAAATCAAAACGCTGCTGTTCCGCCTTTTTATCGTAAATACGAAAAAGAGTATCAGACTTATCACTTCCACAATAAACAGTAGTAGAATTTAATTTATCATCTTGAGAATACTCATTAATTATTTTAAACTGACGAAAACGAGAAACATAATTTTTTGACTTAATAGCGTCACAAATAACATCAAAATTAAGTAAATTATCAAAATCATCAAACGCTATATCTAATCTAGTTATATTAAGATCACCTGGATTAGCAACAATATAACCTAATAGCTCATAATAATCACCTGTGCCAAGCTGCTCAAAGTTTCTACAGCCTTTACCGGACATCTCGACACAAATACCCATATCATCATCAAGACCATCATAATAAATATTAATACCATCATACATAAGACGCTTTTTATAAAAATATCTACCTTTGCACTCCCTAAAAGGTAAATCGGTTAAACCCAAAAAAAATTTTAAAGTATCAATAGAATCAATTTTAGAAGTAAAAGTAAGATAATCAATTATAACAACTTTATCAGACATAAAAACACCCCATATTGTAAGTAGTACCCCCCTACTTAGCGTACGGGGGTTACAGGGTTAAATAAACCCTGCTAAATTTTTTCAACGCTTTGCGGTTTTGTCGGTGGGCTACGCCCCCACCGCCCAAAACCGTATAAATTTAAACAAACATTTTTATAACCAACAACATAACAAATAAAAACAACACAGCAACTATAACAAGCTGCATAAAACTAGGCTGACTATCAGTAATAACAGTATCGTTAGTAGCAGTGCTTGTAGCTATTTCATTCTGTTGGGGAACAGTAAATATATGTGTCCCATGCTCTGAATGCTCCGGAGCAGGAGCAGCAAAGGCAGGAAAACATGACAGCATAAGAAGTAATGCTATAACAAAACTAATAACGCTTAATTTTGCGACGCTCTTTACGCGTAAATGGTGTGTTTGTAACACTTGTATCCCCCCTATTATCTAAAATCTCTTTGTCAGACAAATAATCCTTGTCCAACATATTATCGACTAACTCGCTTGTATCATAAAGATTACGACACAAATTAGTTTGTATATATACAGAGCTTGTAAGCAGTCTAGGATTGTACATACGGTTAGACATATACATATCATACTCATCAACATCATATGTAAATGTACGGACAAGCCTACTAAATGGATGCTTAAAGCTACATTTACAAACTGTAACATCAGCCGATATATCACGTATTTGTTTGTCTAAAAGGTTGTACTTTTGGACTGTTCCAATAATCTGCATATGGCGCTTTCGGCACTGACACAAATGTTGGAAGAGTATCTTAGGTACAGCAGCCTTACCGGTCGAAAAATCACGACTATTAAATATAGTGCCAATCTCATCTATTAAAACAATCGTGTTTGTCGGCGCATTTAAAATGTCCTGGGCAGTTTTAAGCTCAAGGACGTTTGTCCAACTCGGAAAATTAGTTAGCTTAATGTTAGTCAAAACACTAAGCTGCTTATACTTAAGGCACTGCTTATAAACATAATGTACAGCAGTATTAGTCTTGCCGGCACCAAAACGGCCGACATAAAGATGTATGCCCCAGCCAAAAAATTCTTTGTATTGCTTAAGATATATATACTTAATAAAATCATAAAACAAATACATAAAGAACTTCGGCAACTTGAAGAACGATAAAACAAGAACCTTAATCATATGCGAGCACCTTTAAAGAGTGAAGAAATACATCTAAAGAGCAGCGTTACAAATAAAACAATAAAAACAACAGAAATTGATATGCAAAATAATGAAAATACAAAACCATAATCATTAGACATGTCAAAATCAGTATTTATACCGAGTGCAGTTAATATATCATAAATAAAACCGCCATCAACTATACACTTAAAATCAGTTTGTATCGGCATTGTCTTCAACCTCCTTAACAGCTGACGAAGGATCAGAAACATCAAGCAGCTTAGCACGGTTAATTAACTCTTTAAGCTCTGATCGCAAAGCACTGCAGCGTCTCAAATCAATAAAAAATTGTATTATAGATACAACAGAACAAACAGTAAGAATACCAACAATAACATACAAAAATAAATACAAAAAGCTCATGAAATCACCTCACAAAAATAATCTAATAACTGCATACATAACTAAGCTGATAAGTACGCAACCCATGAAAACGCTAAACCACGATAAAGTAAAGCCAAAAACTGTAAACTGCATAGTCATAACATCATAAAGAACATTTAATAAAGATTGTAAATCAGACATAAAATCACCTACCGAGCAAACGCAGAACAATAATAATTACAAAAGAAGAACCAATAAGCATCCAAACCCATTCCGGCAAGACTGTAAAACATTTAGCTGCGAAAGCTAAAAACTGGTTAGCATAGGACCAAAGGGTATTATCGTCAAAATTAAAATCATCATTACGAAAATTATTATCGCCATATACATTGCCAGTAGTTGCATCTTCAACGGCGCCGCCGTGAGTGTTGCCGTTATTATCCTTTTTACCATCATCTTTTTTATAATCATCATCGTAATTATGCGTATCGTCAGAGTTGTTTTTGCGGAAATGCTCATTACCTTCCAAACGCCAGTTAAACTGCACATAATAGCCTTTATATCCAGCACTAAGGCTACCGGTATAATTAGTCCAAAAGTACGCTGTAAAAGTGTTTGTAAACTCAGATATATCAATACCTAAAAAATCAGCCGTAATAGATTGAGAAGTTGAACCCAAAAAATCTTTAATTGCGTCAACGGGATCACGAACCTTAGCACTGGCAGCACCAAAATAATTTTTAGTGTTAAAATCCTTAGTTTCATTAGTGCTAAAATTAGTCATATCAAACTCTTTTGATACATTATTAACAGGATCATAAAAATAACCTTTTGTACCATAGAAATTAACGCCGTATTGTATACAGTTGTCACTGAAAAAATTGCTCGCCACACTCGGCATATTTGCAAAATATACATATAGATACTCCTCACCATTGACATTTAAAGTCATCTTGTAAGGATAATTACCTTTTGTATTTGGATAACCTTTTTGCCAACCATTGTCTAAAAGCTCTTGTTTATCCGGACGCTTAGCATTATCAGCATTACTTATATTTTTACCAAAGCCTGCATTAAGCTCTTCACCAGTCTTAGGATTAACAGCTTGGCAGCTATGCTTAGTATGACAGCCTGTTAAAATTACAGATGTTTTATCAGCATTCTCAAGCCGACTGTATGTATCAGGCATAGTAAATTTAATATAGTACTGCCGCTTACCTTTCCAGTAACCAAGCTCAAAATTAGTAGCATATTTAGAGCCAATCCATTGACTGTTGACAATGTGTTCAGTATACCAATCAGCAGTTTCTAAAGTGCCTGATTCATCATAATATAAAGCACAGCTGTTTTCTTTCAAATAATTAGCAACAGCTTGTTTTGCAACGTCAGAATCTAACTTATCACTCAAATACATCTTGTCAAATAAACTTTGAGTATTTTTAGAAGGTATAACATAAAAATCAACTAGCTGTGATATTTGAAAAGTCTTTTTATCGTCATCAAGTTTATTATTTTGATAAAAGACATCATCTTTAAACATAACGCCACTATTAACATAATTTTCTATCGGTGTATCATAATAGTTAACACCATATTTACCTTTTGGGCTATCAAACTGATCATAAAACTTGATTAGATTTTTATAACCATCCAACAATTTAATATCTGTAAAATTATACTGACCAGCATTAAGGTAATCCAAAAAAGATTGATAAACATTACTGCAACGATATATAGTACAGTCTGATGTATCTAAACCAGTAAGATCATTATTAGTTATTAAGATCTCATAAAATGATAAAGTATAATCATAATTTACATAAAATCCAGACCTATTAGCCCAAAGTGTCAAACGACCAACATAAGTATTATTAACAGCTTTAGCAGATATAAATTGTTTATCGCCGTATGTAGAATTACTATATACAAACTCACCATCTGTTACATAAATATCTATACCACCCGTTTTACCGTCAAGCGATTGACCATTACTACCAAAAAATGAGCCAAAGCTGTCTTTAACTACTTTACCTTTAGACTTAAAAATATCATCTGCATACTGCTTATAACCGCCGTTTTCGTTGATATTTCGATCACCGAAAAATTTATACCACATACTACTTGACCACAAATTAATCGTTGTAGTATCATCATCGCCAAACTTGCCGGAGCTACCGCCGTGTTCAGCGCCGGAGCTACTGGTACTTGTTTCAGTAGCTGAAACAGTTACAACAGATGATAAGACAGTTAAAATTACAATTAAAAATACAAAAAACTTTTTCATAAATTATTAAATGACAATTATTAAATGACAAAAGGGTATGTTAAACACACCCTTTTATGCAACACAACAACCAATATATTATCTCGCGGAATGTTTAAGCACTGAGAACAAACCAGCAGCAGCACCAACAAGACCAATGCCAAGAAAAGCCATTAGAATTGGATTGCCACTCATAGAAGTAATCACACTAGTAACGCAAGAAGCTACATCAGCAAGCGCATCAGCAACAGTCATTTATATCACCTCCACTATAGAATATAACAATTTATTCAGACGCTATATCAACGCCAAAATCAATTAAATCTTGCTCCTCCGGCACAACTGGTTGCACAGCACAGCAGTTGCCGTATTGATCGTAAAGCAACTCAACATAATCGCCTACCTCGACGCCGTCAAAAACCTTATCACCTCGACACTTAACAACCGAGCACGCTAAGCCTTTTGTTTCAGCCGCCGGATAATCAACATAAAGTCGGCGCACAGGATAAGTATTACCATTATCCGGGCTTGTCCAAGCCGATGTTTTAAAACCTATTACACGCTTTAAATTTGTCATTTTTTAAACCTCCAAACTAATATTAAAAAAGTATTAAAAAAGTGAGAGGGCGGGAAGCCTTAACTACTGCATAGCCCGTTATGCCAAAGGCTGATCTTTTAAAGTTTATTGGCTCTTTTATTTGCACTAAACCGCCCAAACACTTAATCATCATCACCATAATTTTCCATAATATCAAAGTATACATCGTTTGACATTTCGATTAGTTCCAAGACCGTAAAAGTCTTACTATCTAAATTATTTGAAATTTTTTTCATAAGCATATCCATGCCCTGCAACATTGTGCGTTGCTTTTCATTCATTAAAATCACTCTCACTTACAAATTATTTAAACTAGCAGGAGCTTGCGGCTATATGCTAAATATGCATCATTTATAAAAAAGGGGTTAAATATGGACCGCAAGCTATGCTAACCGAGAACCATATAAAACACATAATCGTGTTTTATGAAATAATAATAACACATAATCGTGTTGTAGTCAACACAAATATGTGTTAATAAATAAAATTATAAATACAAAAGAAAGGAAGATAATTATAAAAAGTAAACAAAGAATATACAGTAGAATTAGAGATTTAAGAGAGGATAGTGATTTAAAACAAAAAGAAGTGGCAGAAAAACTAGGTTTACACACAACCCAGTATCAAAGATATGAAAGAGCAGAAACAACAATACCTGCAGATATAATAGTAGATATTGCAAGATTTTACAATGTAAGCACAGATTATCTTTTAGGGCTAACAAATAACCCAAAAAATAGCTGGAACACCAAAAACAACATAAACATAAAACAAGGCAACAACAATATAAACAACATAAAAATAAAATGAAACGAGGGTTAAAATATGGATACAGCAGCAAAAATAACAGCAGATTATATATCAGATGTACTTACATATTTTTTGTTTACAACGCCTGCAGGCATTGCAATTTGTATATTTATAGCAATACTTGTAGCATTTAAACTATGGAATTGGGGCATAAGGGACAGGACAAGGCAGTACATAAAACATATATGCAATAAGCAACTTATAACAATTTATGACAAACAAGAAGAAACACTAAATGAAATAAAATACCAAAACATACAACGAAACACACCGCAAAACCAACAGTACCAGCAGTACCAACAATATCAGCAAATGCCACCACAACATCAGCAATATAAATAAAAACACCCCCGGAAATTTCCGGGGGTTATTTTATTAGGACGGTTGAATTTTGCGGTAGAAAAAAGTAACTGTCCGCCCAGGGAAGTTACTGCAAACATAAACCCGAGTGCTGGCGTGCCTCTGCTGTAAGTTTTTGCGTAGCAAAAACTCTAATGGCTAGCATTATCAGCGTATCGCCGCTGAACCACTCCGCATAAAAAACTACACTCTGCCCTGCCGGCAAGAGGTAGACAACCGACAAAATGATTTTGTTTAAAATGACAACAGCATAAAACAACTACAAAAAATTGTATAAAATAGCAATTGACATATTGATATTAAAATAATTATTACAGCAATACAATAACTATTGCATAACTTTGCATTACATTTTTAGTTAATATCAATAAATAAGTTGTGCATAATAACAATAAAATAACATTTGCAAAAAGTTTGTTTTGCAAAAAGTTTGTACAATATAAACAATTAATAATAATCATTATTAAATTTAAGCGCTCAATACTCCCCTGTGGAAGAAGTAGATAAAAAGAAAAGTGAATATTTTGTATAATTAGAGTAGGGGTTAAAACGATTAGCTGATAAAATGCTATGGTGATTCTGTTAACGGGAAAATACTTCCTATATCCAACAGTGGTTTATTGCTTAGCTCTAAAATATGTACTCCGTGGTTTTGCAGAAATGACTTTATCAATATGTAGTCAGGGTGATTTTTTATATTTCCTGTAAACGCTAAAATATCCTTTGAAAGTTTAGCACAGCAGCCACCTATAAATCCGTAATTGTAATACGGAAGGTTTATAAATCCCGGGGTTATTTTTAAAACATCCATGTCATTCTTTTTACAGGCTTTAAATATTGCCTCGTCAGATGTTATCACTGCATTACTATTAACAACAGCTATGGAACATTTAGAGTAGCCCTGTTTAGTATTTACAATTTTACAACCGGGCTTGCTAAATTCCTTTATAATTTCTTTAGCTGTAAATTTAACATTGCATATTAATTTATTGTCCATAACAACATTGTTAAAACATATGTTATGTGGGTATTTATTGCCCAAAAATGATGTTGACTTTTGGATATTAATGTCTACACCGGTATCCGCACTAACGATTGTTAATTTTTTAACAATATTATCCTCCGCCATTGTTATATTGTTGCTGACTAATATTTTACCCTTAGAGTAGTGTGAAAGCTGCAAATCCGTATGGAATCGTTCAGGATAAGGAAGCCGGATATGTGGAGCTGTTGTAACCACTGCTATGCCTAGCTTTTTTAATTCGTCAGTTATATAACTGTATTCGCCGGACGCAACAACCACTTTGACAGAGTTTTCAGGCAAGTTAGGTTTACATAAGGTCACAACTACTCCCTCCTACCGCTAAATATTATTTGATGATGATAAATGAAAATAACTATAACGCCCTAAGTGTTTCGGCAGGTCTTAACTTTGCGGCTTTCAGCGCTGGATATACGCCGAAAACTACTCCTGAAACTATGGAGAACAGACAGGTAACTGCTATTGTGAGTGTGTCAATTATAATTGTTACATTCATAAGTTTACCGGCAACAAAAACCAGCGTATATGCTATTGCAATTCCCGATATACACCCAATAACAGAAAGCATAAGGGCCTCGCTTAAGAACTCACGCACTATTACAAATTTACCTGCTCCAATAGATTTTTTTATTCCTATTTCCCGTTTTCTTTCGCCTACTGACACAAGCATAACAGTCATTATACTTAATCCTGCAACTATTAGTGAAACCGCACCAACAGCAGACAATATAGTTGTCACTATTGAAAGTATTTTTGTAAGCGATTCTTTTTGTTGTGCAAGATTGGTTATTGTATAGCTGCTTTTATCTGTTCCATTAATTATAGAAAGCTTTCTTTCAATTTTGTCGGTTAATGATGTTAAGCTAATACCGTCAGACGCTTTTGTTATTATTTGATTATAATTGCTTAACCCTGTAAAGCACTGCATAGTTGTGTATGGAATATATATAAAATTCGGCATATAGCTGCCCATAGCTGCCTGTAAAAGTCCGCTACCTGTTTTTATAACTCCCACTATAGTAAGCTGTTCGGTATTGCCCTGCAGTGTAACTGTCAGATTATGTCCTACCACATTGTCCTTGCCGTACATTTGTCTTGCAAAGGCCTGGTCAACCATACAGATATTTGAGTTATTTCTTATATCCGACTTATTTATTTCTCGTCCATACATAGGCTGTAGTGATACAATATTTTTTGCATTGCTGTCTATACCCCACACTATGGCGTTTTCGCTTTTTCCAAAGCCTGACACAGCTTTTGAAGTTTCCATATATACAGGTGTGGCACTCTTAACGCCGTCAATGTTTTTTATAGCGTCAAGCTCGCTCTCGCTTAGCGGGATATCGCTTGTTTGTGCCGCCACAGTAAGTCCACCCATTCCCAAACTGTCAAGCTCATTGTTCACGGCATAAGTACCGTAAGAACCAATACTATTTATTATTATAACAGAACAAACGCCAATAGCAACACCTAAAACAGTTAAAAGACTTCGCCCTTTTTTACGGAATAAATTTTTAAGAGGATAAATTATTATTTCTTCAATCATTTTTTAATCTCCAACAGCTTATTTACTCTTACAGAACCGGTGTCATTGATTTTTTCAGGTGCTTCAATTACTAAATCATTTTTATTTAGTCCGGATATTATTTCTACACCATTTTCATATTCATTACCTATTTTTACAGATTTCTTCTGGGCCTTTCCATTATTAAATGTGTACACTGTGCCGCTGTTTTCGCTGTCCATTTCAACTGTTTCATACGGAATTATTATGCCGTTATTTTTTGTGTTGGTAGTTATAGTGCATTTTGCCGTATACCCCTGTTTAATAAGTTGGTTGGGATTTTCAATGCTAACCGTTACGTCAACAGCTGTTTCTTTGCCTGTGGTTGTTACAACCTGTTTTGCAATACTGTCTATAGAGCTAACCTTACCACTGTAGCTATGGTTGCCAAAGGCTGTCCCGGTTATTTTAACAGGCTGACCTGTTTTTATTTTAGAGATTTTATTTTCATTTATTGGTACATTTACGCAAAGGTTATCACTGTTTACTATGGTTATAACCGTTGTTCCGCTTGCTATTGGATCTTCACTTTTAATATCTACAGACAGCACTGTACCAGATACCGGTGCCTCTACATTCATAGAATTATTATTTACAACATTTACTAAAGAGGCTGTGTCTGCTCCCTTAACATTTTCAGCTGAAATATTGGCAATCATAGAAAATAATCTATCGCCCTTTTCTACCGTATCGCCCTTTTCCACAAATACTTCCTGTACAATACCGTTGGCGGCAGGTGAAACATCGTTGGTTTCTGTATACTCAATTTTACCCGAGCAGATAACGGTATCCTCCAGCTGTGTACCCGTTACTCTGTAAACATTTACAGCCAATACATTATTTTTAATCATTACACCTGAAAACAAAAGGAATGTTACAACACCAAATGTTGCGGCAATTTCAATAATAATTTTTTTCATCTAATCAGCCCCTTATAGCTAGTATTTAAAATAACTGCTAAAATATTACCCGGGAAATAATTTTATTTCTTTTGTAATAAAAATTCGGCGACCCTGCTTAAGAAAAGTAAGACCGCCGAAATAATTTTTTAGATTGCCAATAATCCAAATTAAAAAACAAAAATCAAGCAAGTTTATTTTGAATTTTAAAGGCTGTAAGAGTATTTTTCATAAGTGTGGCAATGGTCATAGGACCTACTCCGCCCGGAACTGGTGTAATGTATGAGGCAACATTCTGAACATTTTCAAAATCGACATCGCCGCACAGCTTACCGTTATCCATTCGGTTTATACCCACATCAATTACAACAGCATTTTCCTTTACCATATCGGCAGTTACAAACTTTGCTATACCTACTGCCGCAACCAATATGTCTGCCCTTTTACACACTTCGGCAAGATTCTTTGTACGGCTGTGGCAAATTGTAACAGTACCGTTTTTATGTAACAAAAGCATACTCATAGGCTTGCCTACAATATTACTTCTGCCAAGAACAACACATTCCTTACCCTCAATGTCAATGTTGTAGTATGCAAGCAATTCCATTACGCCTGCAGGGGTACAAGGTAAAAAGTCATAGTCACCAATCATTATTTTGCCAACATTAACAGCATGGAAAGCGTCAACATCTTTCTTTGGGCTTATAGCCTCTATTACTGCTTTTTCATCAAGGTGCTTTGGTAGCGGAAGCTGACACAATATACCGTTAATTTCATCGTCATTGTTAAGCTTTTCAACTAGCTCCATAAGTTCCTGCTGTGTGGTTTGAGCTGGCAAAGCATATTCCTTTGACAAAAAGCCTACTAATTCACAGGCCTTTTTCTTATTGTTGACATACACCTTTGAAGCAGGGTCATCACCAACAATAATTACTGCTAAGCCCGGTTTTTTTCCTGTTGTCTTAAAAAGCTCCGCACATTCATCTGCAACCTTTTGCTTTACACTGGCAGATACAGTTTTACCGTCAATTATTTTTGCCATAGCTTATACTCCCCCTTACATTTTTATGTTTTTAATATTTTTTAGAATATCATCAATTTCCTGTTCACTTCTTTTGTCAGCATCATTGTCCAACATACCAATATCCACATTATCAATACTGTCATCAACACTGTCATTTTTCTTGGTACTTTCCGCTTTTTGGGTGCTGTCAGAATAAATATCCTCAACTTCTTTTTCTGAATTTTTATCAGCTTCAGATTTGTTTTTTAATTTATTTTCGTCCTTGCTGTCGCTTTTTATATATGATATATCAACAACAGGTTCAGCAACAGTTAGGTTATTAAGCTTTTTGATATAGAAATATACCAATAAAGCAACGCCTGCAACTACCATAATAATTGACAGCAACTGAGAAACTCTTATTCCGGTGTTAGGAATATATAAGCTGTCGGTACGCAAGCCCTCTACCACCGCACGCTCTGCACCATACCATACAAGGTATAAAAGAGCCATTTGTCCGTGATATTTTCTTAACTTTGATTTTGAGAAAAGGTGAAGCAATAAAACTCCCAGTAAGCACCATATTGATTCATACAAGAAGCAAGGGTGTACTGCAATGTTATTTGTACCCTCACTTAGCATACCCCAAGGTAAGTCGGTAGGTTCACCGTAGGCCTCCTGGTTAAAGAAGTTGCCCCATCTGCCTATGCCCTGTCCTATTAAAAAGCCTATTGCGGCTACATCTAACAGGGCAGGAATATTCATCTTGCATATTTTTGCAACAATAAGTCCGCCTATAAGGGCGCCAATTATTCCGCCGTATATGGCAAGTCCACCCTCGTTTATGGCAAGAATTTTATCGGGATGTTCACTGTAATAACCCCAGTTAAATATAACATAGTACAGCCTTGCACCTATAATACCGGTAATAACACCAACAATAACGCAGTTAAGCAAATTGTCAGCTGAAATACCTAGGCGCTTTGAATTTACACAGCCGTATATTACAGCTAAAATTAAGCCTGTGGCAATAATTATACCATACCAATATATTGACAGGCCAAAAATTTGAATTTGATTGTTAATTTCCAAGCTAATACCCAAACCCGGAAATGATACATGATACATAAAAATATAACCTCCTAAAATTTTAAAGTGGCAAAACTACTGAAAGCGCTGCTTTGGAAATATCAAACTGCTCATTCAAGCGTCTGTTTATATCCCCTAATGTAGCGTTCTTTACACACTTAATATACTCAAATATTTCTCTGCCGGCAAAATCGTTATCCATAAGAATACCCGCAACCGTACCGTTATTATTGAGGGCAGCTATGTTTTCACCGTACACAGCCCTTTGCGCAATTTCAAAATCCTTTTCCGAAATGCCCCTTACTTTTAGATTTTCTATATAATCCTTTATTACCTTTGCCGCAGCTTTAGGGTTCTTCGACTCGCCGCCAAAAAGCACACTGCTGTAAAAAGGACCTTCAAAATGTTCATACTCAAAGGTGTTATTAATTAATCCCTGCTTTTCAAGGCTTTCATACATTTGTGAAGAGCCTGAACCAATGGCATAAAGTAAAATTTCACTTTCAGCCATTTCCTTATCGGTTAAGCGTTCTTTGCTTACCGGCTCCTTAAAGCCAAGCTGGAACAGCGGAATTGAAACAGGGAACTTCTGCTCAACATAATCTTTGGCGATTTCAGCAGGTTCATCCGGGAAAGTGCTTTCAACCTTTTTCTCAGGTGATTCTTTTAAATATTTGTCACATATAGGCAAAACAACATCAAGCTTTGCCTTGCCGCCCACAATAGTCAAAGCCATATTGTGCAGATTATAAAAACCGTTATAACAGTCATATAGCTTCTGAGGTGTTATTTCTGCTATAGTTTCTACAGTACCGGCTATGTCAATCTTTACAGGATGATTTTTATATAACGCACCTAAAAGATTAAATGACACTCTCCAGTTAGGGTCGTCGTCATACATTCTTATTTCCTGGCCTATAATTCCCTGTTCTTTCTGTACAGTTTCGTCTGTAAAATAAGGTTCCTGAACAAAATCAAGAAGTATTTTCAGTGACTCTTCAAAATTATCTGTGCATGAGAACAAGTAGCAGGTTTTATCAAACGAGGTGTACGCGTTTGCAGACGCACCTGTTTTTGCATACTTTGCAAATGCGTCACCATCTTCACATTCAAAAAGCTTGTGCTCCAGGTAATGTGCAATGCCGTCAGGAACAACAGCCTGCTGACCGTCCTCCTTAGCAAATGCGGTATTAATTGAACCGTATTTTGCCCCAAACAGCGCATAGGTAGACAAGAAGCCCTCCTTTGGATATACATATATGGTAAGACCGCTTTTATGGTTTATCTTATAATATTTGTCGCCTGAAATACTGCACTGAATTTCCTCTATATTTTCCATTATTCTGCCTCCTTACTGCTATTTGGCTGTAATAAATAAATAGTATCCAGCTTAATTGTATTGGCAAGCTTAACTATGGTTTCCTTTGTAACACTGTTTAAAGCGTTAACAACCTCATCTACAGTAGAAAGCTTACTGTCAAGCATTTGACCTATATACCATGCCTCTGTGCCTGAAAGCGTATCCTGCGAACTCTTTAGGTTGTTTACAAGTGCAAGCTTTGCAGAGCTAATTTCAAAATCAGTTATATTTCCCTTTTGCATATCTGCTAACTGATTTTTAATTTCCTCAATAGTACGCTGAATATTTTCTTTTTCAACACCGCTGTCTACAATTACAATGCCCTTAAGCTTGTCAAATCTTGCGGCGCAGTAGTAGCAAAGGCTAAGCTTTTCACGAACATTCAAAAAGAATTTCGAGCTTGGCGTTCCGCCCAATATTGCGACTGTAAGGCTCATAGGCACCGTATCGTCCTCCGGTTCTGCCGATGCAGTTCTAAAGCCCATTACAAGCTTTGCCTGAGCAATGTCGGAGGTTTCTGTAACGCTTTTAACATCAGTTGAATCTTTGATAATCTCTGTTTTAATTTCAGGCACATTGCGCTGAAGCTGTGAAAACCTTTCGGTAATTATTTTTTGTGCCATATCAGGGTTACTGCTGCCAAGCATCATAACCTCAACTCTGGAATTTTTCAGTGCGTTCTGCCAATATTCATACATATCGGCGGCTGTAAGAGATTCAACGTCTTCTCTGCTTCCGTATCGTTTAATTCCGTAAGCTTCATTTTCACACATAGCAGAGGTAAGCTGTGAAATTGCATAAATACGCTTTTCATTATATTCGGCGTCAATAGCCTCAATAAGCTGTCGTTTACATTGGTTAAAATCTTCTTCAGCAAAAGCTTTGTTTTCAATTTTCGGGTTAAAAATAACCTCGCAAAGCAGGTCAACAAGCTCCGGAGAGATTTTTTCGCCCTGCATAGTATATCTGTCGTCAATGCCTGATATAGTTAATGTCATTGCCAAACATTCGCCCATTTTTCTGCAATATGCGCCAATGCCGGCACCGTAGCAGTTGCTTAAAACACGATTAAGACTAATAGCGTCAGGGTATTTTTTACAGCTGTAAGCAAGGAGCGACGGCAGCAGTGCATAACCTGCGGCAGTTGATTTCTCAAGAGGAACGAACATTGTAACCGATATTTTGGCAGTTTTAAAACGCTCCTCATTTACGCTGTTAAAGGAAACACCATTTGCGATAGATTTTCTTACTATACTACTCATTTTACTTTCCCTTTCTCTGTATAATATATTAGTTTATACACAGTTTATTATATCATAATAACTAACCGTATAAAAGAGTTTAATAAAAAATTCACAAAATTAGTTGTAAAAATAATAAGCAAAAGAAACTCCTGCAACACAGCATTGCAGGAGTTAAAACTTTTGCCGTTTAAAACAGCTACATATTCATATAAGAGTGACTAAACCTATAAGCCGAGTTCTGTCTTGAACGACCATCTATCTTGGCAGCCCGTTACCGAAACTGCTCAATGCCACCTCCTAAGACGCATCGGGCAAATGCATAATGTCTTTCCACGGTGTTGCTCCGAATAGGGTTTACAGGGCCGTTAAGTCTCCTTAACGCCGGTGAGCTCTTACCTCGCCTTTCCACCCTTACCGGTAAAATACCGGCGGTATATCTCTGTTGCACTTTCCCTAGGGTCACCCCCGGCGGCTGTTAGCCGTTATTCTTGCCCTGTGGAGCCCGGACTTTCCTCGGGTACAGCCTTTCGGCTTTGTAGCCCGCAGTCGCTCAGTTTACTCACTAACGGATATTCTAATATATAATTAAAAATATGTCAACCCTTGCCGCTAAAGCCTTGCAGAAAGAAACCGCCTTAGGCACTGGCCTAAAGCGGTTTTGCAATCTAAAATACTTAATCTTCAGAATCAATTCTTCTCATAATTTCATCTATATGATTCTCAAGGTCTTCATCGGTTATATCATCAACTGATTTTGAAGTATCGCTAACGTCTGTTAAGTCATAAAAATCATCGTCGGATTTCTCGGCAGTTCCTTCGGAATCGGAAGAGGTATCGTCCTTTGTCATTTCCTGCAGTTTAGCAAGCTCATCATCAGTAAGCTCCTTGCCTTCTCTTTTTTCTTCCTGAACCGCTCTTACATATTTGTCCATAATAATTCCAATACAAATTGCAGCCAATATCTGAAGTATGTAGAAAATAACCGTCATAGCCGTTTTATTTGGAATAAAATTATAATCTACCTGAATCAGTAAAAAGTCTACAAACAGTACCGCTACAACCTTACCCGTAACACCGTACCCAAAGAGCTCACAGCAAATAATTATAATAGGTATCAGTAAGAATAAGTCCGGAGCGTGCACAAGCAAAGCTAAAACAATCAGCAAAAGGACAAGCACAACTAAGCCGCCCTTTAAAAAGCTTCGATAAAAATCCGGAAGGAATTTTTTAATTAAAAAAGTTGCAGCCACAGCTACCGCCGCAAGCAACATATACATCCATTGTTCCGCAAAAACATTTGCAATTACAGTACCCAAACTGTTCACATCCTCAAATAAAATTTACCTGTTGATTATATCACAGTGCAGCATATATTTAAAGTAGTTTTTCAAAATTTAATAATTACTTTACAAAGGGCCGACCGTAATTTCTAAAATCAGTCAGCCCATGTATTTAAAATATTAAAATATGCGGATTTTTTGAAGCACTTAGCTTATCCAAATACCGAAGCATATCATTTTCAGAAACAGCTATACATCCGGCTGTAGGAGCGTTACCGCAGTGCATAAATATTGCAGAGCCTTTTCCTGCAATTATCGGGTTGGTATTATAATTAATTGTAAAACCGTATCTGTAGTCATTATAATCAATCATATGCTCGGCACTGTCCCAGTCCTTATTTTGCTCACCCTCAACCTTTTGATTATACATTGAAGATTTGGGGTCATCTACCCAATAGGTGTTCTCTGTTATTTTAAAGGCATTAAGCCATGTAGACGGCTGACTATGCGTGTAAAATGCGTCACCTATGGAATACAAACCCTTTGGCGTAATTTTATCGCCCTCTGCATTCTTTTCGGCAACTCCGGCTTTTCCCACAAAACCGCCGCATTTTATATCCTCGTCTTTCCATAGTCCGTCTGAATTGCTAAATAAATAAACATCGGCTTGAGTGCCAAAGGAATCCACAACTACCAGCTGGTTAATTCCCATAGAATAAATTTGTTCCGCAGTATAGCCACTTTCGGAAATTAATTCGTTAAGCTGAACAGCAGCATCCTCTGTAGGCATTTGCGTAGGTGCTTCTGTAGGCACTGCATTAGGCTGCGTAGGCGGTGCAGTAGGCTGTGAATGACTGTTATTATTGTTAATGTTATCAATTATTTCAACAGACATTGTAGGCTTTTCTGTGCCCGCTGTTGCGGTTGCAGTAGGCTTTTGCGTTGCTTGCTGAGAAGGCCTTGTGCCGGTCTGTGATGTAGATACCTCGGTAACTATTTGCGTTGTCACCTCTGTAGGAGCTTCTGTAATCTTCTTGTTTATCCCGCTGTTGTCGCCGGATACACAAAAAACAATAAGACACAACAGTACCAACACAACAACTATACCAATTATGCTGTATATTTTAGATAAGTTCTTACCTTTTTTAACCACTAATGATACACCTTCCTTTCTGTAAGGCTATCTACTGTTATTTTACCATTGGATATATCTTTTTACAACAGTTTTAAATTTGTTTTTATTAAATTACTGTAAATTATAATTAATTATTTCTTTTTCGGTTGAAGATATTTTTATAAAATGATATAATTAACTACGAATTTAATTTTAATGGAGTAATGAGCAATGATGACACTATATTTGGCGGTTCCTTGTTACAATGAAGAGGCCGTTTTACAGGATACCACAATAAAACTTTTGAAAAAGTACAAGCAACTTATTACAGAGAAAAAAATATCCGATGAAAGCAGAATAGTTTATATTGATGACGGCTCAAAGGATAAAACATGGGAGATTATCTCTGCCCTGCACGAAGCAAACCCATATATATTGGGACTAAAGATGAGCCGTAACAGAGGACACCAAAACACACTGTACGGTGGATTAATGACATTAAAAGACCATGCAGACGCAGTAATTTCTATTGACGCTGACTTGCAAGACGACATTAATGCAATAGATGAAATGGTTGACAAATACTACCAGGGCTGTGATATTGTTTACGGTGTAAGGAAACAGCGCACAACAGACACATTTTTCAAGAGATTTACAGCTGAAAGCTTCTACAAAATACTTGAAGCTATGGGCGGAGAGGTTATATACAACCATGCAGACTTTAGACTGATGAGCAAGCGTGCCCTTGATGCCTTTGCAGAGTTTAAAGAAGTAAACCTGTTTCTGCGTGGTATGGTGCCTATGGTTGGCTTTAAAAGCGATACTGTTGAGTATGAGCGCCTTGAGCGTACAGCCGGCGAAAGTAAGTATCCCCTTACTAAAATGCTTGCCCTTGCTTGGCAGGGTATCACCTCTCTTAGCATTAAGCCAATAAGAATGATTATGTGGCTGGGTATAATTATATTTTTACTGGCACTTATTTTTGGTATTTACACACTTATCACATTCTTCTGCGGCGCTACAGTATCGGGCTGGGCAAGTATATTTATATCGGTATGGGCTTTAGGCGGCTTACAGCTGTTTGCGATTGGCGTTATAGGAGAATATTTAGGTAAGGTTTACCTAGAAACAAAGCATAGACCAAGATACATAGTAGACAAATTTCTGCAATAATCTATAATATTAAGGAATAAATAATATGAAAAAATTATTATCAATACTTACGATAGCTGTAGTTGTAGTATGCACCATTTTTGTAACAGGCTGTGACAGCAGCAGTTCATTAGGTGGGGATTACTATACGCCAAATCTTAACTACAAGGGTATGGACTTTAAATGCTATTCCGACGGTGACAAGCTTACTATAGTTAGAAACAATATGGTTTACACAGACTTCTCTAAGTTTGTTATGGAAGATTTAAACTCTAAGGGTAATAAAATTACCTCTATTGATGTTGAGGAATCTGAAGCTGATGTTTATCATGATAATCAAACTGTTGCCGTTCTAAAATGTGACATTAAGTCTGAAAGCGGCGATATAAAATCAGGCGAGTATTATATTTCTGCCTATTTCACATACAATATGGAAGACCAAACCGATGTAAAAATGTACCTTATAAATTACTGCTTTAGCAAAGATTACGATGTTGACACTTCGCTGTTTGACGACTGCTACAATAAAATTAAGGACAAATTGTAATTTTTACGTGAATAAATTCAAACAAACTATGCGATAACCGTTAATTTACTTAACGGTTATCTTTTTGTGAAAGGAATAAAAATGGATTATACTAAGCTGACAAAATTGAGAAACAAGCTAATGGAAAATGAATTTTCAAGAATGAATAATATGCAGCAGGAAGCTGTGTTTACCACAAAGGGACCTGTGCTTATTCTTGCAGGTGCAGGAAGCGGAAAAACCACTGTTTTGGTAAACAGAATTGCAAATCTTGTTAGCTGGGGCAACGCATATAACAGCAGTTATTTCAAAGAGGAGCTTTCGGATGATGAAATTGCTTTAATTGAAGATGCCGCTTATAACAAAACCGAAGTACCACTTGAAATAAAGAAAAAGCTTTTTGTAAATCCGGCAAAGCCTTGGCAAATTTTAGCTATTACCTTTACAAACAAGGCGGCAGGAGAATTAAAAGAAAGAATTATTGCACGAGTACCCGAAGCTACCGACATATGGGCCTCTACCTTTCACTCAAGCTGTGCAAGAATTTTAAGAAGATACGGCGACAGGCTGGGCTATACCAACAAATTTACTGTGTATGATACAGACGATCAACGCAGACAGATGAAAGAAATATTAAAGTCAATGAATGTTGACGAAAAGATACTGCCTCACCGCAGCGTACTTACAGAAATTTCAAGAGCTAAGGATAAACTTCAAAGTCCCGAGGATTTTGCAAAGGAAACCTTTAACGACAGCAGAAGAATAACTATAGCAAAGGCTTATGCCGTATATGCAGAGCGATTAAAAAGTTCTGACGCAATGGACTTTGACGACCTTATTTACAATACCGTAAAGCTGTTTCAGGAAAACAATGATGTACTTGAGTATTATCAAAATTTGTTTAAATACATAATGGTTGACGAGTACCAAGATACAAATATGGCACAATACAGACTTATAAGTATGCTTGCCGAAAAGAACAGAAATATATGTGTAGTTGGTGATGACGACCAAAGTATTTATAAATTCCGTGGTGCAACTATTGAGAATATTCTAAGCTTTGAAGAAAATTATCCTGACGGTAAGGTAATCCGACTGGAACAAAACTACAGGTCTACACAAACAATTCTTGATGCCGCTAACGGTGTTATTGCCCACAATGAGGAGCGAAAAGGCAAAACTTTGTGGACTGACAACCCAAAGGGAGATAAAATTGTAGTACATACAGCTGCTTCCGAAAGAGATGAGGCAAAATATATTACTGACATTATTTTGGACGAGGTTGAAAAAGGACGAAAATTTTCTGATTTTGCCGTACTGTACAGAACAAACGCACAGTCAAATATTATAGAACAAAATATGGCAAGGGGCGGTATACCACATAGATTAATCGGCGGCCACCGCTTCTATGACAGAGAAGAAATAAAGGATATGACCTCCTATTTACAGGTTGTAAGCAACCCGTCTGATAACATCAGACTTCGCCGTATTATTAACAAGCCAAAGCGTGCCATAGGCCCTACCACTGTTGACAAGGCAAGTGAAATTGCAGCCGTTACCGGAGAAAGCCTATACTATGTTATTAGTCATGCCGACCAGTATGAGCCGTTAAAAAGGGCTGTTCCAAAGCTGCAGGAATTTACAAAGCTAATTGAGGGATTAATTGAATACTCTGAGGATGAAGATACAACAATTTGCCAGCTGTACAACGAAATACTTGAAAGAACAGATTACATAGAGTGCCTGAAAAAAGAAAAAGATGACAGCGAAAGCCGTATAGAAAACATTAACGAGCTTATGACCAACATTAAGAACTACGAGGATGACAACCCGGAGGACGCGTCACTTTCAGGCTTTTTAGAGGACATTGCCTTACTATCGGACATTGATAATTACGATTCTGACGCTGACAGCGTTGTTCTTATGACACTGCACTCTGCTAAAGGACTTGAATTCCCCGTTGTATTCATTCCGGGTGCAGAGGAGGGAATTTTCCCGGGTATGCAGTCTATTACTAATCCTAATGAATTACAGGAAGAGCGCAGGCTTGCATATGTGGGAATTACACGAGCAAAGGAAAAGCTGTATATCATACACGCACAAGAGCGTATGCTTTATGGCTCCACAAGCCGCAATATGCTGTCCAGATTTGTTAATGAAATTCCGAAAGAGCTTGCCGAGGTAACATCGTCGGTAGTAAAAACAAGCTTTACCTCCCCTACCTCTTACTCCTCAAAGAGCGGTGCTAACAGTGGATTTCTTAACAGTACTTTTGCAAAAGCAAACAGCTTTGCAAACAAAACCTACCAATCACCTGCCACACCTAAAAAATCAGCAAGCTATAAAGCAGGCGATCAGGTTATGCACAAGGCATTCGGCAAGGGAATGGTAGTATCTGCTACACCAATGGCAAACGACACTATGCTTGAAATTGCATTTGACAAAGTTGGTACCAAAAAGCTTATGGCAAACTTTGCAAAGCTAGAAAAGATATAGGCAAACAAAAGGAACGATGATATATGAAAACCAGTGATTTTTATTATGATTTACCACAGGAGCTTATTGCACAAACCCCTGTAGAGCCACGAGATTCTTCCAGACTAATGGTTGTTAACCGCAAAAACAATACCATAGAACATAAGCACTTTTATGATATTATAGACAGTTTAAATCCCGGCGATTGCCTTATAGCCAATGATTCAAGGGTTTTGCCGGCCAGAATATACGGCACACGCTCAACAGGTGCAAGGGTTGAATTTTTGCTGTTGAAGCAGGTTCGCAATAATGTTTGGGAATGTCTTGCAAAGCCCGGCAAAAAAGCTCGTGAGGGTGCGGAATTTACCTTTGGCGATATAATGAGTTGTAAGGTGCTTGAGGTACTTGAAGACGGCAACCGTATTGTTGAATTTTATTGTAAGGATAATTTCTATACTGCCCTTGAAAAAGTAGGACAAATGCCTTTGCCGCCATATATAACCGAAAAACTTGAAGACCAGGAGCGTTACCAAACCGTTTACAGCAAGGAACTAGGCTCGGCCGCCGCACCTACAGCAGGACTGCACTTTACCCCTGAGCTTATGAAACGCATTGAAGAAAAAGGCGTAAAAATTGGCTATGTTACACTGCATGTAGGCTTAGGAACATTCCGTCCTGTAAAGGTAGAAGATGTTACAAAGCACAAAATGCATTCGGAGCATTACGAGGTACCGCAGGAAACAGCAAACCTCATAAAAGAAACTAAGCGCAATGGCGGCAGAGTTATTGCTGTAGGTACAACCAGCTGTCGTACCTTGGAGTCGGTTGCCACCGAACATAACGGCGAGGTTGTTGCCTGCGAGGGCTTTACCGATATTTTTATTTATCCGGGTTACAAGTTCAAGGTGCTTGACGGGCTTATAACAAACTTTCACCTGCCGGAAAGCACACTAATAATGCTTGTATCTGCTTTTGCCGACTACGACACAATTATGAACGCATATAAAACAGCGGTTAAAGAAAAATATAGGTTTTTCTCCTTTGGAGACGCCATGCTTATAGAATAAAATAACAAATTTAAGAAAGGATTTCTTATGTTTAAGGTAATAAAAAAAGAGGGTTATGCCAGACGAGGAGAGCTTAAAACCGTTCATGGTACTGTGCAAACACCTGTATTTATGAACGTTGCCACCTGCGGTGCAATTAAAGGCGCTGTAGGTGCGCTAGACCTAAAGGATATAAAATGCCAAATACAGCTGTGCAACACCTATCACCTGCATTTAAGGCCGGGAGATGAGGTTGTAAAGCAATTAGGGGGACTGCATAAATTTACACGCTGGGACGGTCCAATATTAACCGACAGCGGCGGTTTTCAGGTATTTTCACTGGCTAAACTAAGAAACATAAAAGAAGAGGGCGTATACTTTTCTTCACATATTGACGGACACAAAATTTTTATGGGACCTGAAGAAAGTATGAGAATACAGTCAAACCTTGGCTCTACCATAGCTATGGCATTTGACGAATGTATGGAAAATCCGGCGGAATATAACTATGCTAAAAATTCTACTGCTCGTACAGCACGCTGGCTGAAACGCTGTAAGGCCGAGATGGACAGACTTAACAGCTTAGAAACCACAATAAATAAACAGCAAATGCTGTTTGGTATTAATCAGGGTGCAACATATGATGACCTTAGAATTGAGCATATGAAGGAAATAAGAGAGCTTGATTTGGACGGCTACGCAATAGGCGGACTTGCTGTAGGAGAGCCTGCCGAGGTTATGTATCATATTATAGAGCGGGTACAAGAGTATATGCCGCAGGACAAGCCGAGATACCTAATGGGTGTTGGTACCCCTGAAAACATACTGGAGGCTGTATACCGTGGTGTAGATATGTTTGACTGCGTTATGCCAAGCCGAAATGCAAGGCACGCACACCTGTTTACTTGGCAGGGCATACGAAATATTTTTAATGCAAAATATACTCTGGATACCTCCCCTATTGACGAAGAATGTGACTGCCCTGTTTGTCAGCACTTTGACAGAGCATATTTAAGGCACTTGTTTAAAAGCGGCGAAATGCTTGGTATGCGCTTGGCAGTTATGCACAATATTTACTTCTATAACAATCTTATGGAAAGAATAAGAAAAGAATTGGACAACGGCACATTTAATGAATTCTATTTAAAATATAAGGACATACTCGGAAAAAGAATTTAATTAATAATTTTACTTGATTAGATTGAATTTTATGGTATAATTAGCTTGTTGTATTGAAATTGAAAGGAATGACTTAACTAAATGAAAAAAGCAATTATTGCAGCATTAGGATTAGCTGCTACATTAGGACTATCATCTTGTTCAACAGCATCCTCCGGCGGATCAGGCGGAACAACAAACTTTACACAATTGTTGCCAATGATAGCCATATACATTTTGCTGTTTGCTGCTCTTTACTTCTTTATGATTAGACCAAACTCAAAGAAGAAAAAACAAGAGGAACAGCTTAGAAACAGCCTTGAAATTGGTGACGAGCTAATTACTATAGGCGGTATTACAGGCAGAGTTGTAAGCATTAAGGATGATGAATCCTTTATATTGGAAACAGGTCCGGATAGAACAAAAATCCAGTTCCAAAAGTGGGCTATTTCAACTATTACAACTGAAAAAGAGCTGCCAACTACAGACAAAAAGAAGAAAAAAGACAAGGAAAAAGCTGACGAAAAGTAATTTTTTCTACTTAGCCACACTAAAGCGCTGCATTTAATGCAGTGCTTTTTTATGTCCTAAATTACAATAATTATTATAAATCACAGCTATAAAAACCCGGCGTCGCCACAAATTATAAATGGCGATGCCGGGTTAGTTTGAAAAAAACTGCCAATGATTATTCGTTACTTACACTTTGACTTTTAGTGGCTGTATTTTTATTTTTACACTGTCTGCACAAGGCCTCGCCTATACAAAGCATTAGAATAAACAGCGGTGTTGTAATAGGCTGGGTTATATTAGCTATAGCCTGTATTGAATAGCATATAACACTTCCGGCACATACAATTATAAGCGGATTATATTTTGCGTATTTTACTGCCCTTACTATAAACGAAGCAATTACAGCAAGATACGCCGCCAAGCCCAATATACCTGTAGTAACAAGGTAATTTAGGTATTCATTGTGTGCGCAGTTGGTAGAGTCATTTCCAAAGCGACTTGCAAGCTCTGCAAAAAACGGTGAAAACGGATATACCAGCGTATCCGGGCCGCAACCTATAAGCTTATCTTTAATATTGGCATCAAGGAATATTTCAAAGGATTTTCTCCATATATAACCTCTGTGAGTTCCCCATTTGTCATCAAATCTAAAATATGACAAAATACCGTTAAGCTCGCTTGTAGTGTCTATAAAAGTATACTTAATTATCATATACACAACAGCTAAAAAACAAGCTGCAACAACAGCAACTGCCGCGTAAAAAATCGCTTTTGGAAGCAGTATCTCCGGATTTTTGCGGCCTATAATAAAAAATACTCCACACAAAACCAATGTAAGTGCAATTAACGCAAATGAAAGTCCGTTTGTATATACAAAAAAGCTTGGAATTGACGAAAGCTCCTTTACTTTCCCCTGTGCCGCCACTGAAAAAACAAATAAAACTTTTGCCCCCAACAGCATTGAAAACAGCGACAAGAAGTATTTAAACATATAACTAGGCTTTCTTATATAGTAAACAAAAATTAAAAGTAACAATGCAAAAAAGCCAACATAGCCACTATCACTGTCAGCTACCATTAACGCAGAAAACCCCAGTACTTCGGCAATAAAATATATTACGGACAACAGCTTGTTTTTAGTGTTCATAAACAATAGCATTAACGCAGGCAAACACACACATATAAAGCTGGATACCAGGTTTTTGTTACCTATGGTTGATAAAAAGTCCTCAACATCAGTAGGCTCATAACCTACATACATATTCAATGGGTCAATATAGTAAAAATTTAACACAGCCAGCAAAAACACAATGCCGGAACCCAGTGCAAGAGCTGCAAACAGATATTCCCAGTGACTAAATTCCCGTGTAATTATGAAATATACAGCAACATATACAATCATAATTAAACAGCCGTTGTTGCGCCCTGCCTCACCTGTAAAGGCGTCTTCTCTGTATGCGGAAAAAATTGTTGAAACCACATAAACAAACAAAAGAGCAAGCATAGCATAGTCTGTAGTAGTTAAGGTTTTGTAAGCAGAAATATTCTCCTTTGCTTTCCCCTTTGACGCCAATGCAAACAGCAAGAAAACCTCCCCCACTACAAGCAACGCACTTAATACCAGAAAAACATCGTACTTGTCATGGCGGATATTTGAGTACTGCTGTGTATAATACAACGGGAAAATTATAAACATTGCAACAAGGTACAAATTTACCAGTATGCTATTGAGAGAATATTCTTTTGAAAAGAAAGAAAAAAAGCTGCTTTTTTTACAATTCGATTTATCTTTTAAAATTTCGCTCATCACAACCTCCTTACATTATATTTTAAATAAATATAAAACATAATTAAAGCAATAAGTTATTTATACAGCAAAAGAAAAAAGCTCGGCAAATACCAAGCTTTTCTTTTTTGTAAAAACTAAATAATCACTTAGTTCTGCCAATATCTTTACGATAATGTGCACCGTCAAAGTGTATTTTATCTACTGCCTTATAGGCTTTCTCTAATGCCTCGTCTAAAGTTGGTGCAGTAGCTGTAACGCCAAGCACTCTGCCGCCGTTAGTAAAGAACTTTCCGTCTTTATATACAGTTCCGGCATGATAAACAGTAGCACCGTCAACATTTCCCTTGTCATTTAGGCCTGTAATTTCAATGCCCTTTTTGTAGGCCTCCGGATATCCGCCGCTTGCCATAACAACACAAGCTGATGCATCGTTTGACCATTCAATGTCAATGTCTGACAGTTTTTCATCAATAACAGCATTAACAATATCTACAAGATCTGTTTTTAGTCTAGGCAATACTACCTGTGCCTCAGGGTCGCCAAAGCGTGCGTTATATTCAATAACCTTTGGTCCCTTTGGTGTAAGCATTAGTCCAAAATACAAACAGCCCTTAAACGGTCTGCCCTCTGCAACCATTGCCTTTATAGTAGGCTCAAAGATTGTTTCCTGGCACTCCTTAGCAAGCTCGTCAGTGTAATAAGGGTTTGGGCTGATTGTACCCATACCGCCTGTATTTAAACCTTGGTCATTATCGTATGCTCTTTTATGGTCTTTTGAAGATACCATAGGCTTAACTGTTTTACCGTCTGTAAAGGAAAGTACAGAAACCTCCGGGCCTGTTAAAAATTCCTCAATAACAATATGATTGCCCGATTCACCAAACTTTTTGTCCTCCATAATGGACTTAACGGCTGCTTTGGCTTCATCAAGATTTTGCGCTATAATTACGCCTTTACCCAATGCCAGTCCGTCTGCCTTAACTACTACAGGGAATTCGTTTCTGTTTTCTATGTATTCTACAGCTTTTTGTGCATTGTCAAAAACCTCGTACTCTGCTGTAGGAATGTTATACTTCTTCATAAGGTCTTTTGAAAAAACCTTGCTGGCTTCAATTACAGCTGCCTTTGCGTTTGGTCCAAAAGCTCTTATGCCTGCTGCTTCAAATGCATCCACCATACCTGCTGCAAGTGGATCGTCAGGTGCTACAAATGCAAGGTCAATGCTGTTATCCTTTGCAAACTGCACCATTTTTTCCTTGTCCATTACAGGAATATCAACGCAAATGCTGTCACGGGAAATACCGCCGTTGCCAGGCGCTGTATATAGCTTTGTAACCTGTGGGCTTTCCAGCAGTTTTTTTACAAGTGCGTGCTCTCTGCCGCCTGAGCCTATCATTAAAATATTCATAAGTAACCTCTTCCTTTTATATTAGTGGTGGAACAGTCTTATACCTGTAAAGCACATAGCCATATTATATTTGTTACAGGTATCAATTACATTGTCATCTCTGATTGAGCCGCCAGGCTGTGCAACAAACTCAACACCGGACTTTTTAGCTCTTTCAATGTTGTCGCCAAACGGGAAGAATGCGTCACTGCCCAGTGCTACACCGCTTAGGTGAGTAAGCCATTCTTTCTTTTCTTCTCTTGAAAGAGGCTCCGGCTTAACCTTAAAGAACTGCTGCCATACACCGTCTGCCAATACATCCTCATATTCGTCAGAAATATAAACATCAATAGTATTGTCACGGTCAGGACGGCGGACATTATCAACAAACTGAAGATTAAGTACCTTTGGATGCTGACGCAAGAACCAAATATCTGCCTTATTACCTGCAAGTCTTGTACAGTGAATTCTTGACTGCTGACCGGCACCTACGCCTATAGCCTGGCCCTCTTTTGCATAACAAACAGAGTTAGACTGTGTATATTTTAGAGTAATAAGCGCTATCTTTAGGTCACGCTTTGCCTCGTCTGTAAAGTTCTTGTTTTCTGTTACGAAGTTAGAAAGCATTTCATCATCAATTTTCAGGTTGTTTCTGCCCTGCTCAAATGTTACTCCGAAAACATCCTTATACTCCTTTTCAGCCGGTACATAGTCCGGGTCAATCTTTACGATGTTATATGTACCCTTTCTTTTTGACTTTAGTACCTCCAAAGCCTCATCTGTATAGCCCGGTGCAATAATACCGTCGGAAACTTCTCTTTGAATCAGCTTTGCAGTTTGAATATCACATACATCTGAAAGGGCAATCCAGTCACCGTATGAAGACATTCTGTCGGCACCTCTTGCCTTTGCGTATGCACTTGCAAGCGGTGAAAGCTCTAAATCATCAACAAAATATATTTTCTTTAGGGTGTCAGAAAGCTCTGTAGCTACCGCAGCACCTGCCGGACTTACATGCTTAAAAGATGCAGCCGCAGGCAAACCCGTAGCAGCCTTTAGCTCCTTAACAAGCTGCCAGCTGTTAAATGCGTCCAAGAAATTAATATATCCCGGTTTGCCGTTTAAAACCTCTATAGGAAGCTCCCCATCATTTTTCATAAATATTTTTGACGGCTTCTGGTTAGGATTACATCCGTATTTCAACTCTAGCTCTTTCATTAAACATCCTCCTTATATAATACCAAAAATGTAAGTAAGCTTATTATTTGTTTTTATTTATAATTCTGCTTTGTGTACTATTATCCTCAAGGTTAATATATCTTACAAAAAGTGAAACCTTGTTGTCTTCGTTAAGCGCTGTCCAAAGCTTATTTGCAAAGGTATCAATATCGTCGTTGCCTATTTCCACCAACTTTGGCTCACCCTCAAAGCTTGGCAGCGGGTTTTCGTTTACCTTATAGGTATGAATAAATCTCCCCTGTCCGCTTAAAGGATTTTCATAAGAGAAAGTGTATCTTTGGCAAGAGTCAGGATTGCCGTTTGCACTCTTTAGAATTGACATTGAAAAGTCAAAGCCATTGCTTGACGGTTCGACTATACCGGAAATTCTTGGTGTATAGTTAGGACCATCCGGCTCAAACTCTCTTGTTCTAAGGGATTCCTCAAAGGTTTTACCCTGCTGCATTAATTCGTAAATTGTGTCTGTTTGGTCGCCGTTAGTAACAATAGTCTTGTTGTCAAGTACTCTTACCGGTGCATATATAATCAGTGTCGGATCTTCCAGTTTAGATTCGTCAAATGCCTGTGTTCTAATGCCACAGCCGTCCTCTACAAAAATTCTGTTACGGCTGTTCTCACTTCTTCCCATAATAAAATAGGCAATTACAGCATTCTTTCCGTCTGCACTTTTACCTATAACAATACCTCTGCCAGGATATGGGTTAGCAGTAAGCTCCTTTTCTAATGAAAGCATTTCCATTGGTATCTCCCTTTCTCTTATAAAATTCAATCTAATATTTCAGTGGTTTTATCATTAATAACCTTAATTTTGTCATCACAAAACAGTGCCACAGCCATAGGCAGTATTTTCCATTCTGCCTGCTCCATTACACGCTTTTGGAGTATCTCCGGGGTGTCGCCGTTCTCTATTGCTACAGCCTTTTGCAGAATTATAGGCCCGCCGTCGCATACCTCGTTTACAAAATGTGCGGTTGCACCTGTAACCTTAACTCCACGCTGTAAAGCACACTCATGCACCTTTAGTCCGTAAAAGCCCTCACCACAAAATGCAGGTATAAGTGAAGGGTGGATATTAATAATTCTGTTTTTAAACGCTTTTATAACATCCTCGCCTAAAATAGTCATAAAACCTGCAAGCACAATAAGGTCTGCTTTTTTATCATTAAGCAGGCTTATCAGTGCACTGCTGTACTCGGAAAATTCTGCATAATCCTTGCGTCTGATTACGGCTGTGTCAATGCCGTTTGCTTCGGCACGCTGCAAAGCATATGCATTAGGATTACTTGATATTACACAGGTTATTTTGCCGTTCTTAATTTTTCCTGCCTTTTGGGCATCTATAAGCGCCTGTAAATTTGTGCCGCCGCCGGACACTAAAACAACTATATTCTTCACAGCTAAGCCTCCAAACATCGAATAAAAAGCACCGGTTCACCTTAAAAGTAGGTTCACAGATACTTATTCAAAGTAATTAATCAAAAATTACTTCCTTGTCACCTTCAACAACCTCGCCTAAAACAAACGCCTTTTCGCCTGCCTGAGCAAGTACAGAAAGTGCAGTATCTACCTGGTTTTTCTCAATAGCAATAACCATACCTACGCCCATATTAAAGGTGTTAAACATATCATGTTCGGAAATATTGCCCTCTTTTTGAATAACATTAAATATCGGCAAAACAGGTACAGCAGACTTGTTAATTTTTGCTGACATACCGTCTTTTAACATTCTTGGGATGTTTTCATAAAAACCGCCGCCTGTAATGTGGGATACTGCCTTAACATTGCACTTTTCAATAAGCGCAAGCAACGGCTTAACATAAATTTTTGTTGGTGTCAAAAGTGTTTCGCCAAGCGGCTTATCAAGCTCAGGGTATGTTTTCTTAACTGTTTCTTCGTTAATATTAAATACCTTTCTGACAAGTGAAAAGCCGTTTGAATGTACGCCTGATGACGGCAAGCCTATAAGAACATCACCGGCTTCAAGGCTTTCTCCGTCAATAATTTTCTTCTTATCTACAATACCTACAGAGAAACCTGCAAGGTCATATTCATCTACAGGGTAAAAGCCCGGCATCTCGGCAGTTTCGCCGCCTACCAAAGCACAGCCTGCCTGCACACAGCCCTCTGCAACACCTGAAACAATTTCTGCAACCTTTTCAGGTACATTTTTGCCAAGTGCCATATAATCCAAGAAGAACAATGGCTTTGCGCCGCCGCATACAACATCGTTTACACACATAGCTACACAGTCAATACCAATAGTGTCGTGCTTATCCAGCAGAAAAGCAAGCTTTAGCTTTGTGCCTACACCATCTGTACCTGAAACAAGTACAGGCTCCTCCATACCGGAAAGATTAGGCATAAAACAGCCGCCAAAACCGCCGATACCGGAAATAACACCGTCAATATTTGTTTTAGCAATATGCTTTTTCATTAATTCTACTGATTTATAGCCGGCTGTTACATCTACGCCTGCCGCTTTGTAGCTTTCACTAAAACTCTTCATAAAAAACCTCCGTAAAACATACCTGTTTTTATAAATAAAACATATAATAATTATTTCTTAATTTTCTTGCTGAATTTATCTTCAAACTGCTCAGTAGGAACTTCTGTAGGGAAGTTACCGTCAAAGCAAGCAGTACAAAAGTTTACACTGTTATCTGTTGCACAGGATTTAAGATCCTGCAAAGATATAAACTCAAGGGAATCTGCATTTATTTTTTCACACAGCTGCTGCTTTGAAAGCTTTTGTGAAATAAGCTGGTCTTTAGCTGGCAGACTTGTACCATAGTAACAGGTTTCATGGAACTCCGGTGATGCCACTCTAACATGGACTTCCTTGGCTCCTGCCTTTTTCAGCAAATCTACAATATGCGCCATAGTACCGCCACGAACAATGCTGTCGTCAATAATAACAACCCTCTTGCCCTCTACAGTTGGTTTAAGCACATTTATTTTTATTTCAAGAGTGCGTTTCTTTAGATTGTTGCTGCCCTCCATAGAAAGGGTTCTGCCTATATACTTATTCTTTATAATTGCTACACCATAAGGGATTCCCGTAGCATTGGCATAGCCTATTGCACAGCTTACACCGCTGTCAGGCACACCACAGACAACATCAGCCTCCACAGGATACGCCTTTGCAAGTGCAGCGCCTACATTCATTCTAAAATTATGGACACACTGGTGGTCAATAACGCTGTCAGGCCTTGAAATATAAATAGGCTCAAATATACACATTGATGTTTTATCACCGCAATGCTCAGTATAGCTGTGCAGTCCGTCTTCATCAATCACAACCATTTCGCCCGGCTGAACATCTCTTACAAAGTCAGCCCCTAAGCTGTCAAAAGCACAGCTTTCGGAGGACACAATATAGCTGTTTTTCATTTTACCTATACAAAGCGGCCTAAAACCGTTTGGGTCACGCACTGCAATAAGCTTGCTAGGTGAAATAATAACCATAGAATATGCACCCTCAAGCATATCCATAGACTTTAAAACAGCCTCTTCAATAGAAAATGTTTGAAGTCTGTTGCTGGCAATTACATAAGCAATAAGCTCTGCATTACTGTTGGACTGGAAAATAGCTCCGCCCTGCTCCAACAGCTTATGAATTTCGGCACGGTTTGTAATTGCTCCGTTATGGGCAATAGCCAACGAACCGTTTATGTATCTCATAAGCAGTGGCTGAACAGCCGCAAAGTCGTGCTTGTCCTTAGTATAAATAGAGTGTCTGACATGACCTATGGCTATTTTGCCATTTGGCAGCTCGTCAAGTCCCTCTACCGTAAGTGCCTCTGACACCAAGCCGTTGTTTTTAAAGCATTTAAAGTTACCGTTGTCATTTACACAAATTCCGGCACTTTGCTGTCCCCTATGCTGTAAAGCAAAAAGGCCGCTGTAAACCTCGGCAACGGTGTTAATATCATCATCATTTTTGTAGATGCCAAACACACCGCACTCGTCCTGCGGCTTACATTCCTTAGTTAATAATTCTGTTTTTTCTTGCAATATACTCACAGCTCATTCACCTTGCTTTGAATTGCCTTATCCTTGGCAATTACGCCTGCTTCCATATCCGCTTTCAGTTTATCAAGCTTAGCTGACAAGGCATCGTCAGACAAAGCAAGCATTTGTACAGCCAAAAGTGCAGCATTGTCTGCACCGTCTATAGCAACTGTAGCTACCGGAATTCCCTTTGGCATTTGTACAGTAGCCAAAAGAGCGTCAAGTCCATCTAGTGTTGATGATTTTACAGGAATACCAATTACCGGAATTGTAGTGTGTGCAGCCAAAACTCCTGCCAAATGTGCAGCCTTACCTGCGGCAGCAATAATTACACCAAAACCGTTTTCCTTGGCCTTGGAAGAAAATTCGGCAGCTTGTGCCGGTGTACGATGTGCCGACATTACATGTACCTCAACAGGTACACCATACTCCTTTAATGTTTTTACAGCACCTGAAACTACAGGAAAGTCACTGTCACTACCCATAATTACCGCTACTTTTTTCATAATCTAACATTCCTTTCTTAAACATAGAAATAAACCAAAAGCCCTATTCGTATGCACATGGCAAACAGGCGTTTTGTAAATAGTACAGCTACATTACAAAACTAAAAGGCTGCGGTTATATTTACCACAGCCTACACTTGTGCCTTGTAAAAAACGCAAGGTTTCCACAGACCATAACAAAACTGCTGCAACCGCACATAATTTTCGCCATTGGAAACACCTCCGCTTAGTAGTCGTTATATATATTTTATTGCATTTTGAGTATAATTTCAACTATTTTTCACGGATAATAGAATTTAAAAAGTCATTTGTACTTATTGAGCATAATGATGTAAAATATCTTAATTTTTTTGTCATTTTTTACATATTCATAAGATAAAGGCCGCACTAACCAAAGGGTTAGTACGGCTGTATAAATCATCACTTTATTATATATTTGGCATACATTAGGCCTTACTGATTTTGAACATCTTCAGTATGGAAAACTTCCTTTACAGAAGTAGCCAAGCCGGCCAAAGACTGAATTTCTGACGGAATAATAATCTTTGTAGCCTTGCCGTCTGCTGCCTTTTGGAATGCCTCAAGACTCTTAAGAGCAATAACCTTTTCTGACGGAGCTGCATCATTAAGCATTCTCAAAGCGTCGGCATAAGCCTGCTGTACGCTTCTGATAGCCTCAGCTTCACCTTCTGCCTCACGAATCTTCTTCTCTTTTACAGCGTCAGCCTGTAGAATTGCAGCCTGCTTATGACCTTCTGCTACAGTGATTTCACTTTCACGCTGACCCTCAGCCTCGGTAATTCTTGCACGACGCTCACGCTCAGCCTTCATTTGCTTTTCCATTGCCTCTTGAATTTCTCTAGGAGGAAGAATGTTTTTAAGCTCAACTCTGTTTACTTTAATACCCCAAGCATCAGTAGCCTCATCAAGAATAACACGAATTTTTGTGTTAATAACATCTCTTGAAGTTAGTGTGTGGTCAAACTCAAGTTCACCTATAATATTTCTAAGTGTTGTCGCTGACAAGTTTTCAATAGCTGCCAAAGGATTTTCTACACCATATGTATACAGCTTAGGGTCTGTAATCTGGAAGTATACAACAGTGTCAATTTGCATTGTAACATTATCCTTTGTGATAACAGGCTGCGGCGGGAAGTCTACAACCTGCTCTTTTAAAGATACTCTTCTTGCTATTCTGTCGATAAAAGGTATCTTCCAATGCAAACCTGTACCCCATGACTGGTGGTAAGCACCAAGACGCTCAATAACAAATGAATGTGCCTGTGGTACAACCTTAACATTCTTGATAAATACAATAATTGCAATAATCGCAATTATGATAATAACTAAAAATATTGCTGGCATAATAATCTCCTTAATTATTTTAATAAAATTTTTACGGTTGATTTAATTCTGATTTTATCCTGTTGTAACATTTACAGGTGTAACAACCATTTTAACACCCTCTATGCCGTCAATCTTAACAACAGTACCTGCAGGTAAAACATACGGTGAAGTAGTTTTTGCCGACCATACCGAGCCTTCAACTTTAACCTGACCCACCCCGTCGGCATTGTTTATATCAACAATTACTTCTGCTAATTTTCCTATGTACCGATCACTGTTTGTAGCAACATTAGCATTTTTTGCCCTAAACCGATGCACCAACGGTCGTGTTGCTAAAATACAGACAATAGACAAAGCCACAAAAGCCAGCCATTGTATAAGCAGTGAATCCGTAAACGCCGCAATTATGGCAGTTATAACAGCACTTACTGCTAACCAAATGGATACCAGCTGTGTTGTACAACCTTCAACAACTATAGCAATAACTGCAATAGCTATCCAAAAAATCGGTAAAGAGAAAAAATTAATATCCATAATAATACCTCATCTCCTTTCCACAAATAGGTCTTAATTAACTCAACCCAACTATACAATACCATATGTAATATGGTTAGTCAATATACAAATTTGTAATCAACCACTAAAATATTTGTTAATATCGGTTAAGCTTTCTACATATATTTATGGTACAAGATTTAATTTAAGGAGATAAAAATGGATATAAAATTTATTGCAATAATAATTGTAAGCGCTGTTATATTTTTTGCGGTTATTTACGCCATAAAGCAAAGCAAAAAACCTTTAAAAAGAGCCTGTGGAACTGTTCTTACCGGACTTGCGGCTTTAGCGGCTGTAAACATATCGGGAATATTTACAGGTGTGTATATTCCCGTAAGCTGTTTAAGCGTATGTGCAAGTGCCGTAGGCGGAATACCGGCTGTAACAGCTATGTTAATAATTGACACTTTTTTTAAATAAATTGTCACAGTTAATTAAACATAGCTGTACCCCAAAAAGCAAGGACACCTGCCATAAAATCAATAAATCCGAGAACTATATGAAATTTTCCGTATTGATTTCCGCTGAATTTATAACCTGTACAGCTGTGTTTTTGTCACCTGTCATAAGTGCGACAATTGCTTGATATACAACATCTGTATTGTTATAAAAAACATTTCTGACAAGACTGGCCTGCTCGGCATCCGGTATATACATCTTAACACTTAACAGCTGGTTATCACCATCGTTCACCGTACACTCAATATAAGTTTTGTCTTGTTTGCTAATAAGCTTTACGCTGTTTTCCTGCTTAACATCATACTGGTGAAGATACATTTTAAAATCTTTTAGGGTACTCTCTTTAACAGAGGCAGGCAGTTCGTCGGCAAGGTTAGTCACAATATATCTGCCTGTATCGGTAAGCTGATACAGGTTACTCCCCTCTTTTACCTCGGCAATCTGCCGGCCTGATACAAGCTCTGCAAAGCTGTGGGATGCCTCAAAATAATTGGCGGAACCACACTTTTGAAGAACACCGCACATAAAGTCAGATGTAACTCCCTCGCTTACATTACTTAGCAAATAACATATAAGCACCTTAATTCGTTCGTTGTCGTGAAGTCCTCCGGGCAAAACCCCCTGGTTTTCATTTTCACTTTCGTTATACAAAATATCAAAAGCCATAAAAAACACCTCCAACACAAAGCTATTATGTTATATAATTCTGCTTAATTGTAACATAGGTACATAGTGATAAACGGCTTAGATTAAGTAAGATTTTACTCCACATCAGGCAAAAACTTTTCAACTATATCATCTGCCTGCTTATATATGCTGTCCTCTGCCACATAACCACGAACTCGTGAAACAGGGTAAACAGTTGTGTGTCTGCCAACCACTGTACCTGGGTTAAGTACAGAATTACACCCTACCTCTACATAGTCGCCTATAATAGCGCCAAGCTTTTTTAAGCCGGTATCAATTTTCTGATTGTCAACATTAATAACAACATTTGTTTTGTCTGATTTTAAATTTGAAGCAATTACACCGGCACCTGTATGGGACTTATAGCCATATATAGAATCACCTACATAGTTAAAATGCGGAGCCTGTACATTGTCAAACAAAATTGAATTTTTAACCTCGGTAGAGTTGCCCACTACAGAGCCTTCGCCGATAATTGCCTTACCTCTTATAAAGGCACAGTGTCTTACCTCGGCACGCTCGCAGATTATAAGAGGACCGTTAAGCATTGCAGAAGGGGCAACATTTGCAGTTTTGGCTATCCATATGTTATCACCGATTTGGTCATATTTTTCCGGTGGAAGTGTAGGACCTATTTCCATTATAAAATTTTCAATCTTATCCAAAACTTCCCACGGATATGTAGTATCCTCAAAAAGCGGCGCCGCAATAGTATGCGTACAGTCAAGCAACGCCTTTGTTTCTAATTTAGAACTCATTAGTAATCCTCCTAAGCTTATTCATAGTCATAAAACGCCCAGTTGCCGTCTTGTGTCTTTCCCGCAACAAATTTAATTTCTTTATTTTCGGTAACCTGTACCTTGTATGCAGAAAAATTCCTTGGCTGTTTTGTATTCGGATCTAAAACCACAACTACAGCCCCTATAGTTATCCAATTATATTTGAATATATCTATACCTTTTATACAGAATTTTTCATTTTTGCTGCTTCCCAAATAAGAATAATTTTTCATAATAAATCACCTCTTATTTACTTAAACTATTTGTCTTATTCAGAGAAATTTTTCTATATATAAAAATTACAAGCAAAGCGCTTAAAACGCCAAGCAGTACTCCTGCAAAAACATCTGACGGAAAGTGTACAAACAGATACATTCTGGAAAAAGCAATTATCCCGGCACACACAAGAGCTAAAATGCCAAACTTTTTATTAAAATACATTATAACCGTTGTAGCGGCAAAAGATGACGAAGTGTGTCCGGATGGAAAAGAATAGCTTCCCGGCGGATGCACCAGCATTTTTACAGCTGTATCTATGTGACATGGTCTTGGTCTGCAAACAATGTTTTTAATACACAGCTCTCCCACTAAGAATGCCAGCGTCATAGCGCAAATCATTAATATACCGCATATTCTTGTTTTCTTAAAAAACAACAGCGGAATTGCTGACACAAACCATATAACTCCGTACTCACCCAGTGCAGAGGCAATAATCATAACATTGTTTAAAATAGGAGACACTATATACTCCTGTATAAAATAAAGTATAGGAAAATCAAAAGGCATTACACCGCACCTCCAAAATCAACGCCCCACAGCATTCTCTGTACAACACTGTATTTATTGTTAATTTTACAGTTAAAGTAAAATTTAATGTTTACACAGTAACCTTCCTTATCATTAAAAACAGCAGCCTCAAAATTGTTGCTGCCTTTTTTATGTGACAATACACAAGCACTTCCGTCTACAACAGTTCGTATGTATTGTTCTTTGTTTTCTACAGAGCGTTTTATATAATAATTAAAAAACTGAAATAGGCTTTGTATATTTTTTTCTTTTGACATACAAACAGTAACAACCAACGGCGACTTAACATTAATTTCGTCAAGATTATTTGTAAATATATTTTTCAAATAAACAACATCTGTGTTTGAAATATGTTTTATTGTGTAACCGCTGGGAACGATTAACGAAAAACCGTTTTCGGAACACCTAACACCTGCCCCAAATTTAAAATATTCCTTGGAATTTACAGTCATTCTTGTTATTGTATCAATATTATTTAATTGCGGATTTTTCTCACAGCTAACCTCTTTTTTCTTAGTACTGGTGACATCTTCGCTGTTTATCGGGTTGTCACACCCAAGCTCTATATTATCTGTAACTTTTGATGTACTTAAACCGTTATCCGTCAATTTATCATTAGCAGCGTCACTTTCTTTTGTACTATCTTCAGCTGCTAAAAGCTCTTTCTTATATTCAGCAGACAATACTTGGTGGTTGTATCCGCTCTCTTTGAGCTTTTTTAAAAGAATAATCTTATTATTTATATGTTTATATAATTCTTTGTCGTTTAAAGCATTTTTTTTTAAAACATTGTCAAGTATAATTATTTTCTTGCTAAGGTCGAGCTGTTGCTGACTGTTAATTTCGTTAAGCAGAACCAGTTTTTCTGTAACTGTATATGCTCTGCCCCTAACTATCTTTTCATAAACATTAAACCTGTCAGCAATAGGCAAATTTTCACTATCTGACAAATACCCCTCTAATGTGTTTATCAAGGATTTGTCTGATGTTTCGCTAAGCAAATTATTAAGGCAGTCGGATCTATAGCTGATTATGTGGTCTTTTACAAAACTAACCTGTTCATGCTTTTGGTGGATAAGCTTAGCGGTATCTGTATATGCTTTTGCTGTTTTGGCTTCATCTCTGTTAAAAAAGCTTCCGCAATACTTGCTGTCGTAACCGCTTAAATTATCACCGCCAGTAATTTTGTTACTCGTCATAGATCCACCTCCTTAATCACTATATCCCTATTAATGATTATTTTACTATAAAAGCAAAAAATTTACAATGGTATTTATACATTTGTGTCTATATTGTTTACAAGCTATACCAAAATATGTTATATTAACTGTATAAGTCTAAGTATTTTTACAATAATCGGAGACAAATTATGAATATAATATACAACAAAAAAACACGAACAATTATCTTAATTACGATATTGGTAATGCTTTTAAGTGCTTTCTCTGTGTTTTGCATTTTGTTTTCAAGAGACTATAAAACCCCGGAGGGCGGCATTTCGGCTCTGGATTTTACCGGAAGCTACTCAATAAATAATTCTGATATTTTTTATAAACTTCCTGATGAGGATTATAAAAATATAACAATAAATAATGCCTATGAGATTGAATTTGATTTGCAGTTTGACAGACCTATTTTGCGCGGAGAAAGGATTAACATATACGCAGATATGGTAACTATAGAAGCATTCTGCAATGACCGGCAGGTTCTTACCTTTTGTGACAAAGCAAGTCTGCCTGACATTGTCAGCTCTGTAGGTAATTGCTGGACATATTTTAATTCAACCGGTATTGATGTTACCGATACTGTTAAATTTAAAATAACAAGCCCATACGGTCATATTAACCAACATTATATAAATAAATTTCTTTCAAGCCTGTCTGTAGGCTCTTATGATTATTTGTTAAAATCTGAAATTGAAACAAACCTCTTAATTATACTTGGTGCGGTACTTTCTTTTATTGTGGGCTTTGTTCTGTTAATTATGAACCTCGCCTTTAAATTAATGAAAACACCGTACAGCATTAACGGTATATCCTGTTGTTTGCTTATAATGAGCAGTGCTTTGCTTTTATTTTTGAATTGCAGTTTTATCAGCTTAGTATTTAACAATGCATTTCTTGTAACAATGACAAGGTATCTTATTTTACTGTTTATACCATTTTTGTTGCTGATGTACACAGAAAAATTTGTGCACAATAAGCACATAGACAGTACCATAAGTCTGTTAATGATTATTTGGGCATTATGTATTGCGGCGTTTTTTATAGGTCAGTCCTCCGGCCTGCTGGACTACTATACTTTTTCAGGCTACATAATAGCAGCTGCTGTTATTCTTATGGCAACTAATGCTCTGTTTTTTATTGCAGACTATAAAAAAAATAAAAATAAAGACAAAAAAATCCTTCTTATAGCCTCGCTTGTATTCAATCAGTGCATAATGATAGAACTGATGTTTAGAATAAACAGCGGCGAATTTTTTGTATATATATTTGAATGTGGCTTGCTGCTGTTTGCAATACTCCAGTTTGTGGTTTTGATGATTTTTTCTAAAAGAAATTACGAACAAGCCATTAGAACCAAAGAAATGGAGAACGAACTTATCCAAAGTAAAATATCAATAATGCTAAGTCAAATACAACCGCATTTCCTTTATAACACGCTTGTAGTAATAAGGCAGCTTTGTGATATTAACCCTAAAATGGCCAAAGAAGCCGTTACAGAATTTGCAAACTACCTGCGAGGCAACCTTGATTCACTTACACTGAACACGACCATACCGTTTGAAAAAGAAATGGAACATGTAGAAAACTATATTTCTCTTGAAAAAAAGAGATTTGGTGATAAAATTAACATTGAGTACGATATTGACTGCATTGATTTTGAGGTTCCATCCTTGACAATTCAGACTGTAGTTGAAAACGCAATTCGCCATGGAATTTCCAAAAGAAAAGACGGCGGAACTGTTACAATGTCAACAAAAGAAACTGAAAATAATTATTATATCGAAATACACGACAACGGCGTTGGGGTTGATTTAACACAGACGCCTGAAAGCAATAAAGATGGCAGAAGTCATATCGGCGTTGAAAATGCCAAAAAGAGAATTGAATCGATGTGCTTTGGCACATTGACAATAGACAGCACACCTAACATAGGAACAACAGTGCTGATTACAATTCCTAAATTGAATTAATTACATAGGAGAAAGCATATGAATGTAATAGCGGTAGATGACGAAATATTTGCACTTAATGACCTTACAGAGGTTTTGGAGGAGTGCATAACAGATACAAAAATAGTCGGCTTTTTAAAAGCTGACGAAGCATTAGATTACGCCAGAACAAATAGTATAGACATTGCATTTCTAGACATTGAAATGGACAGCATATCCGGTTTGCAGCTTGCTGCACAGCTTACTCAAATTAACGAAAAAACTAATATTATATTTGTAACAGGTTATTCGGAGTATGCCTTGGATGCCTTTTCTGTTTACGCAAGCGGATACATACTAAAACCGGCAGAAAAAAAATCGGTTTTAAAAGCTCTTTCAAATTTGCGCTACCCTATTGCCACAATTAATCAGCCTAAGCTAAAGGTTAAAACATTCAGCAATTTTGAGGTTTATGTAAATGGCAAACCTTTACACTTTCCCAGAGCAAAATCAAAAGAGCTTTTTGCCTATTTAATACATAAAAACGGTACAGGCTGTTCTCTAAAGGAGCTTGCTTCTGTACTGTACGAAGACAAAGAATATACATCTTCATTACAGCATCAGCTGCAAACAATAATAGCAACTATGATGAAAGCACTAAACAACGAGGGTGTTGGTGATGTTATAAACAAGCGTTATAATCATTTATCGGTTGATACAAGTAAAATTGATTGTGATTATTATAAATTTCTAAATGGTGACAAAGACGCAATTAACTCATACACCGGTGAATATATGATGAACTATAGTTGGGGAGAATTTACTATAGGCTATTTAGACAGTAAGGCTTTTTCAGAATAAATATAACCACGTTATAAATGCCTCATTTGTGACTAAGCAATTACCCAATAATTGCAAAAAGATAATTACGCGCGTTGTAAAATGAAGTTGAACATTTTAAAAAAAAATGAGGTCCATAGCGGACCACTGTGTTAGAATTAAGTTACCACACAAAATACACACAG
>CADANT010000015.1 GCA_902789345.1 uncultured Ruminococcus sp. | reverse complement strand
TCACATCAAAACCAAAAACAAGTGGCAACCTAGTCCATCGCCACTTGTTTAAATCAATTTCCTTTTTACGGTTTTACCCCAACTATTGACACAGAGCCTTTTAAGATTGTTGGTAAATATTATATACAAAAAAGGAAAAGAACCACAGCATTTCCGTTCCCTGTGGTTCTCTCCATCTTCGCCAATCCTTGTGTATGCTTGCCTCATACACAAGGATTATTGTATCATAATATAAAATAATGTCAAATTGTAAATTAAACAAATATATCCTTAAAAACTTGTTTAAAAGTACAATTACTCAGTGATAGACTTTATAAGTCCGCCCTTTTTAATAATGTTCTGAATAAACTCAGGGAACGGCTCAGCCTGGTATGTCTTTCCTGTAGTTTCGTTAGTAATAACGCCTGTGTCAAAGTTTACATTTACAATGTCACCGTTTTTAATATCGTGAGCCGCCTCGTCACATTCAAGAATCGGCAAACCGATGTTAATAGAATTTCTGTAGAAAATTCTTGCAAATGTTGAAGCTATTACGCAGGAAATACCCGAAGCCTTTATAGCTATCGGAGCGTGTTCTCTTGAAGAACCGCAGCCAAAGTTCTTTTCGGCTACTATAATGTCACCGTCCTGAACATTCTTTGTAAAGTCTGCGTCAATATCCTCCATACAGTGTGCAGCAAGCTCTTTGTGAGAGGCTGTGTTTAAGTATCTAGCAGGAATAATAACATCAGTATCTACATTATCACCATATTTATGTACTCTGCCCTTTGCATTCATTTATAATCAATCCTCTCTTTCTTATTCATTACAGACATCGGCAGGGTCTGCAATATATCCCTTAACGGCACTTGCAGCTGCTAAAGCAGGGCTTGCAAGGTAAATTTCAGAATCAATATGTCCCATTCTGCCTACAAAGTTTCTGTTTGTAGTTGATACAGCCTTTTCACCCTGTGCAAGCACGCCCATATGACCGCCTAAGCATGGGCCGCAGGTTGGTGTGGAAACAATAGCACCGGCATTTATGAAAATATCAAACAGTCCCTCGTGCATAGCGTCCAGCCATATTTTTTGTGTACCCGGAATAACAATGCATCTTACTCCTTTGGCTACCTTTTTGCCCTTCATAACATTAGCGGCAGCTCTTAGGTCAGAAATTCTGCCGTTTGTACAAGAGCCGATAACTACCTGCTGGATTTCAATTTTTTCTACTTGGTCTATAGTCTTTGTGTTTTCAGGCAGGTGTGGGAAGGCTACAGTAGGCTTTAGCTGTGAAAGGTCTACTGTGTATTCTGCCTCGTACTCTGCGTCCTCATCAGCAGTATACTCCACAGGCTCGCCCTGGAATCTTCCGTTTGTATACTCTCTTGTAATGTCGTCTACAGGGAAAATGCCGTTTTTAGCACCGGCTTCAATAGCCATATTTGCAATGCAAAGTCTGTCGTCAATGTTTAGGTATTGCAGGCCCTCTCCGGCAAACTCCATAGATTTATATAACGCACCGTCAACGCCTATCATACCGATAATATGCAGTATAACATCCTTGCCGCTAACAAATTTTTGTGGCTTTCCGATTAGGTTAAACTTAATTGCAGACGGCACTTTAAACCAAGCCTTGCCGCTTATCATACCGGCAGCCATATCTGTAGAGCCTACGCCGGTTGAGAAAGCACCCAATGCACCGTATGTGCAGGTGTGTGAGTCTGCGCCAATGCACAGACTGCCCGGACCTACAAGTCCTTTTTCAGGCAATAGTGCGTGCTCAATACCCATTTCACCCACATCAAGGAAATTCTTAATGTCGTACTTGCCGGCAAATTCTCTTACCTGCAGGCAGTTTTGTGCCGACTTAATGTCCTTGTTTGGTGTAAAGTGATCCATTACCATTGCTATTTTTGTGTTGTCAAAAACCTTGGTGGCGTTGCAGTCATTAAAAACATTAATGGCTACAGGTGATGTTACATCATTGCCCAGCACCATATCCAGCTTTGCTTCAATAAGCTGTCCTGCCTTAACCTCCGGCAGGTTGGCGTGTGCTGCCAAGATTTTCTGTGACATAGTCATACCCATAACAAAATCCTCCTATTAATAAAGATTATTGAAAATTGCTAAGAATATTATCTCATAATACTTGATTAAAGAATGTAACCTATGTTACAATTACAGCTATACAATAGCCAAGCAGAGGTGGTATTTAATGGCAAGCCAAAGCATTTACAGCAGTGACACCCTGCATTTGCAGGAGGAAGCTTTTGAACTTTTTGACGGTTTGGGTACAGTTAAAAGCTACGACAAAAATACAACGCTGTACTTACAGGGAGAGCAGGCGGACTGCTTTTATTATTTACAAAAGGGCAGTGTAAAGGTTTTCTTCAATTCTGCCGAGGGTATGCAAAAAACAATCTCAATAGCAGGCAACGGCAGTGTTTTGGGGGAGGCGGCTTTTTTTGACCGTATGCCAAGGGTTTCTTCGGCGCAAACCATATCACACTGCATAATAAACACCGTTACACACCAACAGCTGGAGGAGGCTATTAAGAAAAATCCCAAGCTTGCCATGTGTATGCTCAGAGTTCAGGCGCAGTCTATAAGAATGCTGTCGGCGCAGGTGTCCGGTATGGTTTTTACCAAGGCAGAGTGCCGCATAGCCAGCCAGCTTTTACACTCAAAGGTTGCACTGAATAATGAATTTATAGTAAACCTAACCCATGAAGAAATAGGCAACCTTGTAGGCGTTTCCAGAGTAACAGTCAGTAAAATATTAAACGAGCTTGCCAGCAGAGGAATTTTAAAAACAGCCTACAGGTACATTGTTATAAATGACCTTGAAAAGCTTGAAGAAATAGCATATGTAGAGTAGCAAAAACTGCACAATTATAATGTAGCCTTTTGCATAGTCGTGATAAAGGGCTTACAAGAAAATAATAATCAAAAAAGACTAACTTGTTTGTAGGGTTTTTGTATTACCTGTAGAACTTTATTAAAAGAGGGAAAATGCCTTGAAAATTGGTTAACATAGTGATATTTTGTATGTTAGGTTCGTGTAGGTAGTGTTAAAAATGTGGTTAAATACGCAAAAACGGGTATTATATTTGTGTGTTTAGGAATGTGGTTAAATACGCAAAAATGGGTGTTGAATTTGTGTATTTAAGAAGGGAGATGATGCGTTGCATTTTTTTATTGAAGTGTGCAACATAGTTGTGTCTGTTGTAACGGTTTTGTATTTGTACCAGATGCTGTATATTGTTATAGTTTTTGTTTATGATATACTCCGCAAGGCAGGTAAAGTAAAGAAGAAATCGGTTAAAGTTGTACCACATAATTTGGCCGTTATTATATGCGCCCGTAACGAGGAGATGGTTATTGATAAACTGCTTGAAACTATCAATAATCAGAACTATCCCAAGGATAAGCTCAAGGCTGTAGTAATAGCTGATAACTGTACCGACAAAACCGCAGAAATTGCACGCCAATACGGTGCGGTGGTGTTTGAACGCTTTAACACCAAAAAGGTCGGCAAGGGTTATGCGCTGAATTTTGCATTTAAAAATATATACAGTATGTTTGGCGATAACTATTTTGACGGCTATATTATTATAGACGCAGACAATTTGCTTGACAGTAACTATGTAGCTGAAATGAACAAAACCTTTTGCCAGGGCTACCGTGTAATAACCGGCTACCGAAATTCTAAAAATTACGGAACAAACTGGATTACCGCAGGCTATGCAGTTGCTTTTATGCGTGAGGCTAAGTTTTTAAACTATGCCCGTTCTGCCCTGGGCTCGTCCTGTGCTGTGTCAGGTACAGGCTTTTTGGTATCCAACGAAATTATTCGTGAGCGTGGCGGATGGAATTACTCACTGCTTACAGAGGATATTGAATTTACCGTAGATACAATTATGCGTGGCGAAACAATAGGCTATTGTGAAAACGCTATGCTGTATGACGAACAGCCTACTACCTTTAGGCAGTCGTGGCATCAGCGTGTACGTTGGAGCCGTGGATTTTACCAAATTGTGGGAAAATACAGCAAAACAATGTTGGCAAGTATTTTCCGTAATAAAAACAAAAACCGTTTTTCCTGCTTTGATATAACCCTTACAGTTATGCCTACTGTGCTTATAACTGTTGTTATACTTATAATGCAGGTTGTTGTTTTGACCTTTTCAGTGTTTCAACCAAACTTAACACCGAGTATTGCTCATGAGGTTGCAGATTTTCTGTTGCGCTGGGTGATTTTATATTATGGTTCACTGTTCTTTATGGGGGCAGTTACTGTAATAACAGAGTGGAAGAAAATTAAATGTCCTATATACAAAAGGATTCTCTATATGCTTACATATCCTTTGTTTATGATGACATACATACCTATTTCTATTGCGGCTATGTTTGGTAAGGTAGAGTGGAAACCTATTGAACACAGTGTGTCAAAAACATTAGACGAAGTTACAGAAAATATATAAAAAGCAGTTAAATAATAACAGATTCTCCTCCACAGGACGAAAAAATTACGGCCGTAAAGCCGGCGCTGGAGGATTTGTACCTGTATGTATTTGAAGAGGGTGTGTAACCCCGAAAATCTTCATTATTTAAAACCTTCTAAATTTTATAATATGTAGAAAACTGCCCTTAATTTGTGCGGATAGTCGTACAAATTAAGGGCAGTATGCTTTTATGTGGGATTATTAATAACTTTATTTTATGGACTTTAACGGTTGGCAAAGCTAGAGTTTTTGTGTACTGCAATTTTGTAGATTATAATCTTTTGTGACTTTGAGGCTTATAATTTTCTTTGTGTATGGTGGTTTTGTAGCTTACAATACACTTTGTGCATTCTAATTGTGTAACTACAGCTTTTGCACAGCTGTTGCAGACTAACGCCGTCTTCGTTTGTTTTTATAGTGCTTGTATACCATATACAGCATTATTCCCACAGCGGCGGCAAAACCCAAAATACTTAAGAAAGGTATTTGCAGTATCTGCGGCTGTATGTTGGTGGTGCAAAGAATACTTGAAGCTATAAGCAGAGCACATACTATAAGCCCCAGCACCAGGTTTTTGGTTATGTGGTGAATAAGCCGTGCCAAGTCGTCTGTTGCGTGCAGGTCAAGCTTTATTCTTGTTTCGCCTTTTCTGTAGCTTTTCAAAATATCAGAAAGAACTATAGGAATGTCTACTGCTTTGCTGCAGGCTTCTGCAAACCTTGCACTTTGGCGCATAAGCTCATTTTTTATGTTTGCCGCCTTAAACATATCTGCACCGCTGCGTGCGGCGGCTATTTCAATTACCTGTACATCGGGGCTTAGGTCAGCCACAACCCCCTCTACAGTGGCCATACCCCTTGCCAAAAGTGTAAGATTGCTTGGCATTGCAATGCTGTTTTCACGCATAACCTCTATAAGGTCAGTAAGCATATTGGCTATATTAATACTGCCTAGGTCTGCTATGCAGTATTTTGTCATCATTGCTTTTACATCTTCGTAAAGCCGGCTGCGGCTTGGACGCTCCTTAAAAATTCCCAACGCCAGCACAACATCTACCAGTGTGCCTATGTCGTTTTTGGCTATGGCCTTTACAGCGGCTGTAATTTGCAGCTGTTCACGCTTGTTTAGCGTGCCCATCATACCCATATCAAGCCAAACAATTTTTCCGTCACGAATTTTTAGGTTTCCAGGGTGTGGGTCGGCGTGGAAAAAGCCGTCGTCTACTATTTGCTTTACAAAATTATCCGCAAGCTTTTCGCCTATTTCTTTAAGACTGTAGCCCTCTTGCAAAAGAGCCTGCTTGTCATTTATGGCTATTCCGTCTACCTTCTCCATAACAAGCACATATGCAGTGGTAAATTCCTTGTACACCTTTGGGCAGGTTACAAAAGCAACAGCCTTGTTGTTTTCTGCAAATGCCTCCAGGTTTCCTTGTTCGTGCAGAAAATCCATTTCTTCCTGTGCCGAACGCCAAAATTCATCTAAAAGGGCGTCTATATCAGTCAGGGTTTTAAGCGGAGGCGGTACTATTTTTGCAAGCCTGTGCATTAGCTCAACATCCTTTGACATTATATCCCTAATGCCCTTTCGCTGAACCTTTACCACCACCGACTGACCGTCCTTTAAAACGGCGGAGTGCACCTGCGCTATAGAAGCAGAACCTATAGGAGTTTCTTTAATGTTTTCAAAAATGTCCTCCAGCTTTTTTTCGCAGGAGCTTTCAATTATATCCCGTACATCTTCAAAAGGCATAGGCGGAACATCGCACCGCAGGTTTTCAAGCTCGTCACAGTATTCCTTTGGAAGAATATCAGGTCGGGAGGACATTATCTGTCCAAATTTAATAAAGGTAGGGCCCAGTTCCTGCAGGGTTTCACGCAGTTTTACCGGGGTAGGGCTTGTAATAAGCCTTTTTTGTTTTATTTTACTTATTATTTCATTTAAACGGCTTTTGTTTTTTGCCTTGTCCTTTATGTTATTCACTGCCAGACGCCCCCTTTGGGCTTTCCGAGCTTTCCGGCATGCTGTTTTGTGCAGTTGCTTTTGATTCTTTACAGTTGCTCTTTGGGGCGTCCGACGTGCTGTTTTGGGCAGTTGTTTTTGATTCTTTGCGGTTGCCGTTGTATGAAAGCTCCCTGTTGTTTACAGAGGTTTTCATAAGCTCCGCTGTACCTTTGCTTACAAGCTTGTCAAATATTTCTCTGCTTTCTTCTGCTGTGTATGCGGCCGCACCTATTGACGCCAACGCAATTTTTTTAACTACAGTGCCTATTTCACTCATTGTTGTCCCTCTTTTCTGATTTAGATATAGTTTTTTGCGTTATCTCCTAGCCTGATTATACTATACATATTTTACAAATTCAACAGTTAATATGTTAATAAAACAAGTTACTTTGCTAAATTTAAAAGGCCTGTAAATTCTAGAAAAAATCTCCTGCGTATAAAAAGCATTTATTACTTTACTTTAGTAGTGTGGTAATGTTATAATGTATGGGTATTAAAAACAGGGGATATACTGCCCTATGTAGGAGGATAAAATAATGAAAAAAATAATTGCACTGTTAATGGTAGCGGCTATGTCAACAGCTGTGCTTACAGCTTGCTCCGGCTCAACAGAAAACTCGTCAAGCGACGCTGATTCAAAAACAACTTCAAACTCAGCTTCCGATTGGTCTTATATTGAGAATAAGGGTGAGTTGGTTATTGGCGTTACATATTTTGAACCAATGAACTATAAGGACAGTAACGGTGAGCTTACAGGCTTTGAAACAGAGTTTGCACAGGCTGTATGTAAAAAGCTGGGTGTAAAGGCAACTTTCCAGAAAATAGACTGGGATTCAAAAGAAGTAGAGCTTAATTCCAAAACTATTGACTGTATATGGAACGGCCTTACCATTAATGATGAAAGAAAAACAAATATGGGTATTTCAACACCATATATGGAGAACAAGCAGGTTATGGTAACTAAAAAGGGCAGCGAGGATAAATATAAGACTGCTGAGGGCTTAAAGGGCGCTACAGTTGTAGCCGAGAAAAAATCAGCCGGTGAAGAGGTTGCTAAGGGCGACGAATTCTTTAAGGACGCAAACTATGTACCTGTTGACTCACAGGCAAAGGCACTTCTTGAGGTTAAGTCCGGTACAGCAGATGTAGCTGTTATTGACTATGTAATGTCTATTGGTTCTCTTGCAGAGGGCAAAGACTACTCAAGCCTTGCAGTTGTAGACGGTAAGGATTTTGCACCTGAGCAGTACGGTGTAGCACTGCGTAAGGACGACACAGAAACTCTTAAAAAGCTTAACAGCGCTATAGATGAGGTTGCTAAGGACGGCACACTGAAAAAGATTGCAGAGAAATACGACCTTGACAATTTGCTTTTGGTTGGCAAAGACTAACATTAAAATAAAAGATTAATCAAAGCAGGTTTTATAAATGGATAGTTTTTTGAATGTTACCCAACAGCTTCTTAGCGGCTTTGGGGAGAATTGCTATATTTTTATTGTTACTCTTTTGCTGGCAATACCATTGGGACTGATTGTTTCAATGGGCTCAATGTCCGGCTTTAAGCCTCTTAAATGGCTTACCAAAACAGTAGTGTGGATTATAAGAGGTACTCCTTTAATGCTGCAGCTGTTTGTAGTGTTTTACATTCCGCCTCTTGTGTCAAACGGCAGTTTTGCTTTTCCAAGAATGAATGCGGCACTTATTGCCTTTGTAATTAACTATGCGGCATATTTTTCCGAGATATACCGTGGCGGTATAGAGGCTATACCAAAAGGACAGTACGAGGCAGGCCAGGTGCTGGGTATGAAGAAATCACAGATTTTCTTCAAAATTGTGCTTATGCAGGTAGTAAAGAGAATAACCGCACCTATAGGCAACGAAATAATAACATTGGTTAAGGATACCTCCCTTGCCAGCGTTATAGCTATTCCTGAAATACTAATGAATGCAAAGGACTTCTCCATGGACGGTCTTATTTGGCCGCTGTTCTACTCGGCAGTGTTCTTCCTTGCATTCTGCGGTGTGCTAACCCTTCTGTTTGCCTTTATCGAGAAAAAGCTTGATTACTATAAGGGTTAAGGAGGAATATAGCTATGTCAATGTTAAATGTAGATAATATACAAAAAAGCTTTGGTAAAAACGAAGTCCTAAAAAACATAAGCTTTTCCCTTGAAAAAGGCGAGGTGCTTGCCATTATAGGCTCTTCCGGTTCAGGTAAAACCACTTTGCTAAGGTGTCTTAACTTTTTGGAAAGACCGCAAAAGGGTAAAATCACGGTAAACGGCGAGGTGCTTTTTGACGGCGACACCTACTCCAAGCAAAAGGAAAGCGAAATAAGAAAAAAGCGCCTGCACTTCGGTATGGTGTTTCAGTCTTTTAACCTTTTTCCACAGTACAAGGTTATTGAAAATATTGTACTTGCCCCACAGCTTCAGGCAAAGGAACAGCTGAAGTCTACAGGAGAATATATGGGTGTGAAAACCTATAAAGAGGCTCAGCAAAAAATTATGGAGAATGCCCTTGTGCTTTTAGAAAAGGTAGGACTTTCAGAGAAAAAGGACGCCTACCCTTGTAACCTAAGCGGCGGTCAACAACAGCGTGTTGCCATTGCAAGAGCTTTGGCGCTTAATCCCGATATTCTGTGCTTTGACGAGCCAACCTCCGCCCTTGACCCTGAGCTTACCGGCGAGGTGCTTAATGTAATAAAGGGACTAAAAACCTCTGATAGCACAATGATTGTAGTAACACACGAAATTGAGTTTGCCAGAGATGTTGCCGACAAGATTATATTTATGGCAGACGGCGTAATTGCGGAGGAGGGTACACCACAGCAGGTTATTAACAATCCGCAAAACCCAAGAACAAAGGCTTTCTTGTCACGCTTTAAGCAAAATTTCAGCTAAGCTACAGCTGATACAATAAAAAAATAGAAGCTTATACTATAAGCAAAAAATAGGTCTGTAATTAAGGTGGGCGTACTTTAATTACAGACCTTTCGCTTATAATAATGTATAAATTTAATGAAAAAAGCGTGTGCTTTGCCTTGCATAGCAGGGAAAAATATTGTATAATTCCAAAGGCAGTTTGCTTATGACCGGGCTTTTTTTATAAAGTATGCCGTATAGAAGATAAAGGTCAACCGGCAAACGCAAATATCGTCAGTTCGGAACCATCCTGACGCTAAACAAAACTACGGGATTTAATTTGCATATTTTATAGCTGTGCTTGTGTCTTACTGCGCTTTTGGGGCAGTAGGGCTGTACGGCTGTGTTTTTGTGCAGAGAGGTTTCTTGTAGAGAGCTCTCTTTTTTTGTGCCGATTTTAGATTTATTAATTGGTACGCTTATTATCTCGGGAAAGGAATTATTTTGGAGAGATACAGTATTATCAAAAACAAAAATCAAAGAGAAATTGTTCTGCTGCGTGGAAGTGGCTGTAGGTGGAGGAGGTGTACCTTCTGCGACTATCACTTAGACTTTTCCACAGACAATACGGCAAACTACGAAATTAACAGGAAAGCCCTTGAAAGGGTAACAGGGGTTTACGGCAAACTGGAGGTTATAAACTCCGGCAGCTTCTGTGACCTTGACGCTAAAACAATGCAGCTTATTGCAGACACCTGCAAGGCAAAGGGCATACATACCTTGCATTTTGAATGTCACTATATGCACAGGGATAAGGTTGATGAAATTAAAAGTTTTTTCAGCAAATACGGCGTGCAAGTTCATATTAAAACCGGCGTAGAAACCTTTGATGTTAATTACAGAGAAAACATAATGAAAAAGGGCTTTGGAAATGCCTCACCGGAAGAAATAGCCGAGTATGCAGACGAGGTTTGCCTGCTTTTCGGACTTAGCGGACAAACGGCAGAGAGTATGAAAAGCGACATTGAAACAGGCTTAAAATATTTCGACAGAGTTTGTGTAAACATTATGAATAAAAATACCACAAAGGTTTTGCCTGATGATAAGGTTATAGATGTGTTTGTTAAAGAAATTGCTCCAAGCTATGTTAATAACAGCCGTGTGGATATTCTTATGGAAAATACAGATTTTGGCGTAGGGGCTGAGGATAATAATGTGATTGCAGGAGGCAGAGCAGATGATTAATGAATTGTTGCTTGTAGCTTCTTTAATACTTATATTTGGGTCAACCATACTGGCATATGTTTGGTTCGGTAAGGTGGGGCTTTATGCTATGACGGTTATTTCAACCATTACCGCAAATATTGAGTGTTTAATTATGGTAAATGCCTTTGGAATGGAGCAAACTTTGGGTAATGTATTTTTTGCGGCTACATTCCTTATAACCGATATTTTAAGTGAAAACCACAGCAAAAAGGACGCAGACAGAGCTGTTATGCTTGGCGTTTTTACCAACATTTTCTTTATTATTGCATCTCAAAGCTGGATGCTGTTTACACCGTCAGAAAGCGACTGGGTTATGCCGGCTATAACACAGGTGTTTTCAAACACCCCTCGTATGATGCTGTCAAGCCTGATAGTATATGCGGTGTCACAATTTCTTGATGTACGCCTTTACCATTTGTGGTGGCGTATTACAGAAAAGAAATGCGGCAGTCATAGGGGATTTTTGTGGGTACGCAACAACGGCTCTACATTGATTTCACAAATGATAAATACTGTGCTGTTTACTTTATTTGCATTCTTTGGTACATATGACGCTCCTACACTGCTAAGCATTATGCTGTCAAGCTATGTTATATTTATTGTAACCAGCCTATGTGACACACCTGTTATATATTTGGCAAGAAAGCTAAAGGAACAAAATAAAATACCTGAATAAAATATAAAAGTTAAGTATTGTTTCGCACAAATCTTCTTATTAGTGCCAACTGTTTGGTGGTTGTACTAAGGGTTTTGTGCGAAATTATTATTTAAAAATTTTTTATTGTATTGTTTTTTTACTGTAAATAAAATATAATTATTCTGTGTGAATGTGAGGTGGCTGTGCTTGAATAAAAGAGTTCTGACATATTTTAAGGAATATTCGGCAATTTTTAGCTTTGTAAACTGTTCTGTTAATAATACTCAAATAGAGAATGTAGATGAAAATTTAAACTGGCAGTTCATATTTACAGAGTCAAGACGGCTGGGTATGCTTACACTTGTTTACAATGCCATACAGCAGCTGCCTGACCAATACCGACCGACACAGCAGATAATGAATGCTTTTTCAAAGGAAAACAGCCGACTTATTATAGTGGATACCAATCAGCTTATAGAGCTTCAAAAGCTGGAAAACGCCTTTGAGGAAAACGGCATAGATATGCTGCCGCTAAAGGGTGCGTACCTAAAGCAAATGTACCAAAGCACATTTTACAGATATATGGGGGATATTGATACATTTGTAAAGCTTGAAGATTTTAAAAGGGCAAACCCTGTACTGGAAAAGCTGGGATATGTTCTGGAGGATGACACAGGTAAGGATTGGGAATATTTTAAAAAGCCCTATATTTTTTTGGAACAGCACCACAGCATTATAGAAGAGGAAATGCATACAGTAAATGCATACTATAAAAACATTTGGCAAAGGTGCAGTTTAAAGCAAGGAACTTCACATATATATAAAATGAACCTTGAGGATATTTATATTTACCTGATTGTTCATGCCGTACATCACTTTGAATATTCGGGCATTGCTCCAAGGATATTTTTGGATTTTTATGTTTTTATGGAGCATAACAAAGGAAATTTAGACCTGGAGTATGTAGATAAAATTTTAGGTGAATTTGGGTATTTGGAGTTTAGTAAAAAGGCGTTGGCAGTTGCCTACCGTTGGTTTTCAAAGGACGGCATCGGTATTGATAAGGATAATGGGCTTGACCTATTTATTGCCGGCTGTGGGGATTTTGGAACACTGGAAAATAATGTAGGCATACGAAGTGCCAATATGACAGAAAACGGCAAAAAGCCAAGTAGGGTTAAGTTTATACTAAAGCAGGCCTTTCCTCATACCCAGGTTATAACGCAGGAATTCCCTGTGCTGAAAAAAGCTCCTGTTTTGCTGCCCTTTATTTGGGTGGCATATGTTGTGAAAAAAGCGGTTAAATCTCCTACTGTAAATTATTATAAGGAGATTAACAGCGAAACAGTTAGTTATTATAAGGATATAATCAGGCAAATAGGATTAGAAAATCGTAAAGATAAGTAGTGTGGGTTTTATAGTGCATATCATATATTCGTTTATATGCATTTGTATTGGGTAGAGAATGGGTTTTGGTTAATGTATTGCAGACCATTGCAATTAAAAAAATATGGCAATTTTACAGCCGTAAGTAACGAAAGGGTTTAATTATGAAAATAGGAAAGAAGATAGCTTTAATAGTTTGTTTTTTTGTGGTTTTAATGGGGCTTGTTTGGGCAAGTGCGTTAAAAACTACAGACACAGCGTCACTGCCTGCGTCAGCCAAGGCAACGCCTGAAACTGTAGCAAAGAAGGAAAAGGAAACAAGACCGCCTCTGGAAGCAACACAGCCGATTGTTTCAAAACTTGATAAGGGCAAATTAAAAACTATTGATAAAAATGTAACTCAACAGCTAAAGGATATTGATTTTAACGGTACATTTCTAATAGCTGTAGGCGATGAGGTTATATACCACAAGGCTATGGGTTACAGCGATGTTGACAAAAAAATAAAGAATACATTGGATACTAAATACGAAATAGGCTCTTGTACAAAGCAATTTACCGCCACTGCCGTTGCAAAGCTTGCAGATGAGGGAAAGCTTTCGTTAAATGATAAAATCTCAAAATATATTAAGGAGATTAAAACCGGCAAGGATATAAAAATAGAACAGCTTATGAATATGTGCTCGGGACTGCCGGACTATCTTAACGAATATATTTATTCCGTAGAAAGTGAAGAAAGGGAGGAGGACTCCACCCTTTCCAAAAAAGAATTTATTAATTGGCTAAATGACCGCGACACTATATTTGAACCGGGCGAGTGCTTTTCCTACTGTAACAGCAACTACTATATTTTGGGAATGATTATAGAAGAAGTTACAGGCAAAAGCTACGAAAGCTACATACATGACGAAATTTTCTACCCGCTTTATATGGATAATTCTTCACTTAAAATGACTGACACAAACTGCAATGGCTATCTTGACAGCAACTTTACTCCGGGAATAAAAATTGACAGCAGTTATTTTTATTCCGCAGGTGAAATTGTGTCTACCTCTACAGATATGCTTAGGTGGTTAAACGCATATACCCGTGGCGGTGTTTTAAGTGATAAAATGTTTGCCAAAGCAACAAACGCAGGTACAGACGGCTTTAACTATGGCTACGGTTGGTTTGTAACCGACGACTACGCCTACCATACAGGAAACACAGAGCTTTTCTACGCTGTTGACATTTTTACAAAAAAGGACGATATAAAAATAGTGGGACTTACAAATGTAAACAATACTACACTACAGCCTACAGCCTTGTCTGTTTTAAGAGAGGTTGAAAACCGGCTGTTCCCTGAAAATCATAATGAAAAAGCTACTCAAGATCCTACAGACTTGACGGAATAACGGTTTATATAAATTTAGGAGGAAATATGAAAACTACAGCTGTAATTGTAGCGGCAGGCTCGTCTACCAGAATGGGCGGACAAATAAGCAAACAGTTTATAAACCTAAACGGAACGCCTACTATAGTACATACATTAAAGGCTTTTCAACAGGCACAGAGTATTGACAGCATAGTTGTTGTTTGCAGAAAAACAGATATTATTGATATTAAAAGGCTGTCAAGTGAAAATGGAATTACTAAGCTGACAGCTGTTGCAGAGGGCGGCAGTACAAGACAGCAGTCGGTAAAAAACGGTGTATCCCTTGCCAAAAACGCCGATTATATAGCAATTCACGACGGTGCAAGACCGCTTGTTACACCCCAGGATATTAACAAGGTAGTGGCAGACGCACAGAAAAACGGAGCTGCCGCTTTGGGCGTGCAGGTAAAGGACACTATAAAAGTAGTGGATAATAACGGCTTTATACTGTCTACACCAAACAGAAGCAGTCTTGTAGCCATATATACCCCGCAGGTGTTTGAGACTAATATGTATATGCAGGCAATGAAAAAGGCTGAAGAGGATAATAAGGATTATACCGACGACTGCCAGCTGGTGGAGGCACTGGGCAAACGAGTGCTTGTAACCGTAGGCAGTGCAGAGAATATTAAGTTGACTACCCCTGAGGATATTGCCGTGGCAGAAAGCTTTTTAAAGAGAAGAGGTAATTTAAAATGAGAATAGGACACGGATATGATGTACATAGACTAACAGAAAACAGAAAGCTTATTATAGGCGGAGTGGAAGTCCCATACGAAAAGGGACTTTTGGGCCATTCCGACGCCGATGTGCTTACCCACGCAATAATGGACGCATTGCTTGGTGCGGCGACACTGGGTGACATAGGCAAGCTGTTTCCGGATAACGACCCGGCATACAGCGGTGCAGACAGCATACAGCTGTTAAAGCAGGTGTGCAGTGTTTTGCAGAAAAACGGCTACAAAATAGGCAATATAGACAGTACGGTTATTGCACAACAGCCAAAGCTAAAGCCGTATATTGACCAAATGCGAAATACCCTTGCAGATGCTTGTGGTGTGTCTGCAAGCCAGGTAAGCGTAAAGGCAACTACAGAAGAAAAACTGGGCTTTACAGGAAACGGCCAGGGTATATCCGCACACGCCGTTTGCTTAATTGAAAATATATAGCAGGTGATGTAAATATGTGCCTGATATGCGATAGAATAAATATGATAAAACAGGGAACTAACAAATATTTTGTTGCCGAGCTGGAAACAGGCTATGTAGTGCTGGGGGATAATCAGCATTTTTTAGGATATACCCTGTTTTTGTGTAAACAGCACACTACAGAGCTTTACAACCTGGAGCGTAGCTTTATGATGAAATATCTTGAAGAAATGGCATTGGTTGCACAGGCTGTACAAAATACCTTTGGTGCTAAAAAAATGAATTATGAGCTGTTAGGCAATGGTGATTCCCATTTGCACTGGCATTTGTTCCCAAGAAACGACGGAGATTTAGAGGAATACGGAGTAAACGGAAAAGGTCCGGTGTGGTGGTATCCACCGGAAAAAATGTATAGTGACAGCAATAAGCTTTCTGACCAAGAGCTGGAAAGGCTGAAAAATAAACTGCTTACAGAAATTAACAAGCTTTTGAAGTAAGCAGTGGGTGACAGCACATTGTTAAGGCTTTTCCCTCTTTTACGGCTTGTGCTGTAAGCAGGGCGTAAATAGGGTACTTCTAAAGCAGTTGGTTTTGCTGTTTAGTTATAAGGCGGTCTGTTTGTGTACAGCTGTACTTTATAAAGAGCTTTTGTTTTAATTTTGGTTTTAACATTTGGTAAAACGGTTTACAGACAACAGGCGTTATACTGCTTGACAAATTCGCATAATTAAATTAAAATATATAATGCATTCTGTGTGACTGTTGCTTTGCGGCAGTCACTTAGAGAAGCGTGTTTCCGTAGCTCAGCTGGATAGAGCGACCGCCTCCTAAGCGGTAGGTCGGGTGTTCGAATCACCTCGGGAACGCCAGTTTAATCCGCACTTGATTATTATTTCATCAAGTGCGGATTTTTTCATTTTTAGTTCCAAATTAAAGTGAATAGGATTGACTCTTTACTAATGGCAGCAGCATAATCTAATAAATTAATAACACTTATTTTTTACTAATGGCAGTAAGCTTAATTTAATAAATATACTCCTCTGTATACGCAATTTTAAGTTTGAGACAGGCTGTATTAATAAAAACAGGGCAAATACAAACGGGTTTGCTAATCCGCTGTATTTGCCCATAATTTTTATACTGTTTAAGTGTAAAGCCAAAAGCCTTATTTAGGTGCGTTATATTACATTGTGTCAAAACCAAAGCGTTGATACCTAAACAGGATATTGTCTGCCCATGCTTTGTCTATTTTTATAAAGCCTTTCATTGACCGTTCTTTTTTGCCAAGTCGGCTGACAATGCTCCAGGATTTTCTGTACACATCCAGTTTGGTGGTTTGAGTGTAAACCTGGTTATTATCCAAGAAAAAGGTAAAGCCCATAATATTATCTTCTTTGTTATATACAGAGAAATACCCATCGTTTGCAATCATTTTTGTTTTCTTTTGTACAGCGCCGGCTACGGCGGCTTTTGTAAGCTCAACTGCCATATCGTCAAGCTCGGATTCAAAAATAATTATTTTTTCGCGAAACTCATTAAAGGTGGGTACAATGCGCTTTGTTATTTTCGGCATATCCTCAAATTCCATTTCTACGGCACGGTCAACCATTTGTCCCTTTTCAATGCCGGGAATAAAATAAACCATAAATTTGTTTCGTACATCATTATAAAGGCAAGGGTAGTAGAGCCTTGCACGGTACTCGCAGTAGGGACAGTAAAAATCAAAAAGCTGACCTGAAAGGATCTTGTCCCTTAGCTTAATGTCCTCTTGTGCGTTTATATGCTTGTATATATGAATGTGATTTGTAGCGTCACACTTAGGGCAGTGAAGTTGTTTTATATCAACTAATGCCATTAGGTTTTCACCTCCGAAATCGTTTTCAAAACATTATCATTATATAACCGGAATATGTAAAAATCAGCAGAAATTTGTCTGTAAAGCTATTAATAATAGCGAACTACAGATATTACCTGACCAAGTATACAGCACTCGTCTACTATAATAGGGTCATAGTTGTCGTTTTCAGGCTGAAGACGAAAATGTCCGTTTTCTTTATAAAATCTCTTTACGGTGGCCTCGTCGTCAATCATAGCCACTACAATTTGACCGTTATCAGCAACAGGTGTTTTATGTACAACAACAATGTCGTTATCCAGTATGCCGGCGTTTATCATACTTTCGCCTACCACACGCAGTGCAAAAAGCTCACGGCCACGCCTTACGCTGTCGCTTACAGGCACATAGCCCTGAATATCCTCTACAGCCAAAATAGGCATACCGGCTGTTACTCTGCCTAAAATAGGCACAACAGCGGTGTTGTCATTGCTTAGTCTAATTGAGCGGTTGGCACCCTGGTGGCGTTTAATAAGTCCCTTTTCCTCTAATGTTTTTAAATGAGCGTGCACTGTAGCGGTGGACTTTAGTCCGGTAGCCGCACATATTTCTCTTACGGTAGGTGACACACCCTCTTGCACATTGGCACATATGTAGTCAAAAATTTTCTGTTGGCTTTTTGTAAGCCCTGCCATATAAATACACCTCGCTTAAGCTATAGGGTATTATAGCATATGGACTGCAAAAAATCAAACATTTGTTTAAAATTTTGCAGAATTTGGTGGGTAATTAGTTTTGTTATAAAGGCAAAACAGAGATATAAAGAGGTAAAATACAATGATAAAATTTTATTTTGCAACTAATAGTTGTTCATAATACCTTTTACTTTTCTTAAATAATTATTCATATGGTGTTCATAAGTGAATATTATTATTTACCCATACTCAACAACGGAGCCGCACCGTTGGAGTATAAAATGTTCTACCCTCCTCAAAATGTACCCCTCAAACTTAAAAAGAACAGAACAGGAAAGCACTACGGTAATCCGCAAATACCGTAGTGCTTTTTCTTGTTTTTATACTTTATTTCAGGCTTTTTTACAGCAAGTGTTTATGTGAGCTTACGGCTAAAATTATTTGCCCTCTATTACACTGCAAATTGCGTAGTAGATAGGAATAGTCAGAAAGATTATCCAGCCCGGGTGCCATAAATTACAGCACAAGCCCAATACTATGTAAACCGCCACTACAAGTACAGGAAAGCAGAATTTGGACGGCTTTCTTTTTCTGATTGCCTCAGGAATAGACAGAATAACAGGAATAGCTAAAAATACTACCCAGGCAATTCCCCATAGTTTAAAGGTACAACCCATAACAAGAAAGGCTACCACTGTTACAAGTGGAATGGTAGAATAGAGGATTTTCTTAGCGGCGCTTGATTTTGAACCCTTGCCGTTATGCTTTACATCGTCGGAAAAGTGAATATGGCCGTCTTCGTCGGTGTATGCCTTGGTTTCGCCGTTTTCCTCTACAAAAACGCCGTTGTTATCTACGGATACCTTGGTTCCGTTTCTGTCATTTACATGAATTCCGTCAAAGCCTATGTGTACATTATCACCGTTGTCGTCAATATGTATTCCGTTTTTAAAGGAAACCTTGCTTTTCTTTTGGCTGTTGCTTTCATCGGTGTTTTGTTCTTGTTTTTCCTCGTTGTGGTATGGCTGACTGTCGGTTTGTTCTTGGGTGGCGTCCTCCTGCTTGTAGGAGTCGCTGCCTGTAAGCAGTTGGTCTACAGTTACGCCGTATATTTTTGCCAGTGCAATTAAATTGTCTGTGTCGGGTGAGGCCTCGGCTCTTTCCCATTTTGAAACAGCCTGCCTGCTTACGCCTATTTTTTCTGCCAGCTGTTCTTGCGAAAGGTTGTGTTCCTTTCTAAGCTTACATAATCTGTTTGCAATTTCAATATTCATAGTAAACCTCCTTGTGGTGTTGACTGTGGGTTAAATAGCATCAACAGTTTACAATATTTGTCGGTTGCTAGCTATACATTTTGGTTTGCGGGTATGCAACCGGTGGTTGCAAGGCTATAAATATGCTTTAGAAATACGAAAAAGAAGGGCATTAATGCTAACCCCGGCACTGATGTTAAGACCGGTGCTAAGGTCAAGGACAGGTGCCAATGTTAAAACCAGTGCTGGTGTTAAGACAGGTGATAAAGTCAAGACAGGTACCGATGTTAAGAAAGGTTATAATGTCAAGACCGGTATTATAGCGAAGATATACATTGGTGCTAATACCGCAGCCAAAGTGGGGAACAGGGCTACTCACCTATTATTTTAATAAGTGCATGCTTCTTTCTTTTTCCGTCAAGCTCGTAGTAAAAAATTTGTTCCCATGTGCCAAAGTCAAGTCTGCCCTTTGTAATGGCACACACAACCTCTCTGCCCATTATGGTTCTTTTTAGGTGGGCGTCGGCATTGTTTTCAAAGCCGTTGTGGGCATACTGACTGTATGGCTGTTCAGGGGCAAGCTTTTCAAGCCAATTTTCAAAGTCATTGTGAAGCCCCGGTTCGTCATCATTTATAAAAACGCTGGCGGTAATGTTCATAGCGTTTACAAGCACAAGTCCCTCTTTTATACCGCTTTCATTTACTGCGGCTTGCACCTGTTTTGTAATGTTTACAATACCTCTTCGTTCGGGAATATTAAAAAACAATTCTTTTCTGTAAGATTTCATTGTGCAGATTCCCCCTTTTTAAAAATTACTTCCGTTCCAGCCCCAGTTTTCCACAGCCTCATATTTAACATAAATTTTATCCTGAGCTATTCCCAGCTCCTGTGATACGGCACTGCAAATTTCTGCTGTAAGGCTGTTTAGACTGCTGCTGCTTGCTTTGCCAAAGTACTTAACCTCTACAAATGCAATAGGGTTGTCGCTTTTTCCGCCAAAGTACATACTGTGGTTTGGTACAAAATCAAGCATTATATAGCTTTCACTTTTTCCTATAAGGCTAAGTGCCTTTGCATACTTTGATTTTAGTGCAAGTTCGTTATCTTTTGTAATTTCGGTGTTGGTTGTTGTACTAATAAATGGCATATTATTTTCCTCCTAAGTATTATAACTATACTTTACTACAATATTATATATAAAACAAGTAAAAAAACTAAAGTAGTTTTTACAATTTTTTTTATTTTCCCCCTTTATATTTGCCGGATAATAATGTATAATAACCTTAGTTTACTATGTGTGTGCATAGTAAGAGATTTTTAAAGATGGAGTGATTTCAAATGGCATTGGTAAATGCAAAGGAAATGCTGACAAAGGCAAAAGAGGGCCACTACGCTGTTGGTCAGTTTAACATCAACAATTTGGAGTGGACAAAGGCTATTCTACTGACAGCTCAGGAGCTAAACTCACCTGTTATTTTGGGTGTTTCCGAGGGTGCCGGTAAATATATGTGCGGCTACAAGACAGTAGTTGGTATGGTAAACGGTATGCTTGAGGAGCTTAACATTACTGTTCCTGTTGCTCTTCACCTTGACCACGGTTCATACGAAGGCGCTAAGGCTTGTATCGAGGCAGGCTTCAGCTCAATTATGTTTGACGGTTCTCACTACCCAATCGAAGAAAATGTTGAAAAGACAAAAGAGCTTATTGGCATTTGTAACCAGAAGGGCCTTTCACTAGAGGCTGAGGTTGGTTCAATCGGCGGCGAGGAAGACGGCGTTATCGGTGCCGGCGAGTGTGCTGACCCTAAGGAGTGTAAGATGATTGCTGACCTAGGCGTTACAATGCTTGCTGCAGGTATTGGTAATATTCACGGTAAGTACCCTGCTAACTGGACAGGACTTAACTTTGATGTTCTTGCTGCTATTCAGGAGCTAACAGGTAAAATGCCTCTAGTTCTTCACGGCGGTACAGGTATTCCAAGCGATATGATTAAGAAGGCTATTGACCTGGGCGTTTCTAAGATTAATGTAAATACAGAATGCCAGCTTGCTTTTGCTGACGCTACAAGAAAGTACATTGAAGCAGGTAAGGACCAGCAGGGTAAAGGCTTTGACCCAAGAAAGCTTCTTGCTCCTGGCTTTGAGGCTATTAAGGCTACAGTAAAAGAGAAGATGGAGCTGTTCGGCTCAGTAAACAAGGCATAATTTATATTATTAATTTGTCTTTGACTGCCCTCTGCTTTTAGCGGAGGGCTTTTTTCTGCAAATTTTATTATAACTATACATATTTTTACATTAACACCCAATTTATTCTCAATTTATAGCAATCCATATTGTTTGAATGCAACATATTTTTATGTTATACTTGTGGTATACTTATATTTAATTTATAAGCAGGGTAAATGCGCTTTGGTGTGGTTAAAACCGCATTACAAATCTAAAAGGTCTGTTGTCGGTTAAGCCGACAGCCTAGGCGTAGCAACAAGGAGTAACAATGGCTAAGGAAGTATTAGACAAAGAAAAAGCGTATGTTGAAGAAGCTAACGACATAAATGATGCCCACAGTAATATTGAGAATAATGAAAATAATAAACCAAATGAAATTGAATTAAAAAACACCCCAATAAGTGTAATAAAAAATGTATTAAAGGGTAAATATTTTAAAGGTGTGCTTGCCGCCGTAATTGTTGTTGCGGCTTCGTCAGTGTTGGCGTTTTGTCTGCTTGGGGAGCAGGGCAGTGACGCACAGGCGGCCGATTCGGAGGAAATTGCCACTGTACAAGCTTCGCCTGTTACAGGAGAAAGCCTGCAATTTGATAGGAGTAAATACACACTTACCATAGGAAAAACGGCAACAGTTGGGTGTGTTTATACGCCGCCTAAATACGGCAAGGTTAAAACAAGCCCATATATTACATATTCTTCAAACAATATAAACATAGTAACGGTTGATAAAAAAGGGAAAATTAAAGGTGTGTCTACAGGAACAACCAGTATAACCGCAGTAACAGACACAGGAGTTTATGCTGTAGTGCCGGTAACAGTTAAGTCAACAAAGAGCCACACCATTAAGGATGTACCTTTGCTGCAGCAGGGCACAGAGTATCCGTCAGGCTGCGAGTCTGTAAGCTCCGTAATGCTGCTTAGATATTATGGGTATAAAATAACAGTGGATGATTTTATTGACGACTACCTACCTAAGGGCTATTTTGACTTAGAATCAACAACAGGAATGACAGGCCCTGATACAGAATCCGTGTTTATAGGAAGTCCGTATTCCGAAGACGCACTGGGGTGCTTTTCACCGGCAATATGTACCGCAATGAACTCATATTTAAAGGGAAAAGGCTACAGGGCTGTAGATGTGAGTGGTTCATCAACAGAGCTTTTGCTTAACCGATATATAGTCAACAACCAACCTGTATTAATATGGGCAACTATGTGGATGCAGGAGCCGGCGGTTACATACGAATGGAAGGTAAAGGGCGCAAAAAGCTATTCCTCCTATAAAGACGGCGATACCTGCAAGTGGCTTGCAAATGAGCACTGTATGGTGCTTGTAGGCTATGACGATGAATATTATTATTTAAACGACCCGCTAAGCGAGTCTACGGTAGAATACGAACGGAGTATTTTTGACACAAGATATGCCCAAATGGGTAAAAATGCAGTGGTTTTAGAAAAGCTGTAAACAAAATTATATAAAAAGACACAAGGCAGGCTGTTGCAGCTTGCCTTGTGTCTTTTGTATATTAAACGAATATATTTTATATTGAATTTTTATTTTTAACAGCTTAGTTTAACTGTACCGAAATAACAAAGCCGTCGTTATTGTTGCCGTTTATTTGGTATTCACAGTCCCTTGGAACGGTAACTGAGGTTTTAGAGCCGTTTTCCGCTTTTACAAAGTATACCATCCAGCTGTTTAAGGAATTGTCTGTTATGTAAAGAGGGTTGTTAATTGAGTAGCTCTTTACCTGTTCTATGTATTCCTCAAGGCACAGGTTGTTTTGTGCCATATAGGCTGCATGTGGTGTGCCTACATATCTATAGTGCCAGGTTTCGTGACCTATTTCTGTTATGGCGGTTTTATCCTCCGGGTATCTTAATACGAAGCCGTAATTAGAGCAGTTTTCCAAAACCCAGCTGTAGTCGCCCTTGTTGTCAAACACAGATATTATACCGTCATTTAAGACTGACAGGTCAACGGCATAGCCTGTTTGGTGTTCGCTGTAGCCCGGTATAGCTACAAATTCCTCTCCGACTTTTTTGCTGTCGGCATTGGCGTTGCTTTTGTCCTCATCGTAAAGCTCCTGCTGCAGCTCCTTGCTGCGGTAGGCACTGCTTACCATAACATTTTTATTTTGGGTGTTGCTGTAAAAGTCCTTCATCATACTGTTAAGAGCATTCATAGCAATTTTGTTCACCTTAACATCATAGTCGGAAGCAGTGTAGCTTTTGTCTGCGTTGCTTAGCACCGACACCAGGTTTTCACCGTCAAACCTACAGGAATAATGGTTATTTACCAGTACCAAAGGGCCTGTATACAGCTTGCTGTTGTCAACCTCTGTAACGGTAAAATCCTTTTTTATATCCGGCGTTGTAATATTAGGCAGCGATTTTAAAACAGAGCTGTTGTGTGCCATTACCGGGCCTGTGTTGGCGGCAAAAACAAATATAAATACAGCTGCGGTTATATAAATGAAAAACGCAACCGCAATATATATAGGCTGTTTATTTTTTATAAAGCGTTTTTTGGACAATAACATCATCTCCCCGACAATTTACTACTCAGTCCTGTCCGTTATAACCCTCCAGTTTTGAGGTGCAGTGCGGACATCTGGTAGCCTCAATGGAAATTTCACTTTTGCAGTACGGACATTCCTTTGTTGTTTCTTCCTGTGTCTGTTCTTCCTTTTTTCTTCCAAAGGTCATTATTTTGTTAATAACCTTTACTATCAGGAATATAATCAACGCCATAATCAAGAAGTTGATTACCGAGGTTATAAAAGCCCCATACTTGATTATAACATCAGTATATGGTATTTGTACAGACAGCTGGTCAAAATTCATTCTTGTAAAAAGTCCTATTACAGGCGAAATAATATTGTCTGTAAGCGAGGTAACAATGGACTGAAAAGCCGCACCAACCAGTACGGCAACAGCTAGATCAAGGACATTGCCACGCATAATAAATTCTTTAAATTCGTTCAAAAACTTTTTCAAGAGATACATCCTCCTTCGGTAAATATGCGCTTACGTTTATGTTTTTGCTAAGACATTAAAGAGTAGCCTTGTGGAATACCTTTTTGCCCTTTTTAACAATAGCACCCTGTGCAATCTCGTCCTTTGAAATTACCGCCTTAGGGTCTGTAACCTTTACATCGTTTACGGAAATACCGCCCTGGGTTACAAGTCTTCTTGCTTCACCGTTAGAGGCTGTAAGACCAAGCTTACACAAAAGAGCAAGCACGCCTATGCTGTTGTCTGTAAAGTCGCTGTCGCTTAGTACGGTAGTAGGCATATTGTCAAGGTTAGCTTTGTTGCCAAACAGTGCTTTGGCTGTTTCCTGTGCCTTTGTTGCTTCTTCTTCACCGTGTATAAGCTTTGTTACCTCGTAGGCAAGCACTTCTTTAGCTTTGTTAAGCTCACTGCCCTCAAGCTTTGCAAGCTCGTCAATTTCCTCCAAAGGTAAGAATGTAAGCATTTTTAGGCACTTAATAACATCGCTGTCGTCAACATTTCTCCAGTATTGGTAGAAATCGTACGGAGATGTTTTTTCGGCAGACAGCCACACTGCACCGGACTGTGTTTTGCCCATTTTTTTACCCTCTGAATTAAGCAGTAGGTTTATTGTCATAGCGTAGGCGTTTTTGCCCAGCTTTCTTCTTATCAGCTCTGTGCCGCCCAGCATATTGCTCCACTGGTCGTCACCGCCAAACTGCATATTACAGCCGTATTTTTTGTACAGTGCGTAAAAGTCGTAGGACTGCATTATCATATAGTTAAACTCCAAGAAGCTCAAACCTTTTTCCATTCTTTGCTTGTAGCATTCAGCTGTAAGCATACGGTTTACGCTGAAATGAGCGCCGATTTCACGCAGTACCTCAACATAATTAAGGTCCATCAGCCAGTCAGCGTTGTTTACCATAAGAGCCTTGCCCTCTGAAAAGTCGATGAAACGGCTCATTTGCTTTTTAAAGCAGTCAACATTGTGCTGAATGGTTTCAGGTGTCATCATTTGGCGCATATCTGTTCTGCCGGACGGGTCGCCTACCATAGCAGTACCGCCGCCAATAAGCGCAATAGGCTTGTTGCCTGCCATTTGCAGCCTTTTCATAAGGCAAAGCGCCATAAAGTGACCAACATGCAGGCTGTCTGCTGTTGGGTCAAAGCCAATATAAAATGTAGCCTTACCGTTATTTACAAGTTCTCTTATTTCTTTTTCGTCAGTTACCTGTGCAATTAATCCTCTTGCAACAAGCTCCTCATAAACTCCCATTATAAAGTCCTCCTGTTATAAAAAATAAAAAGTCCTCTGTGCATAACACACAGAGGACGAATTGACTAATCCGTGGTACCACCTCTATTTACTGCCAACGCAGCCTTAGAGAGTAAAAAACTCACTGCTGTAACGGGCTTACCCGACATTGCCTACTTAAAAAGTGCAGAGTAAAACCGCACAGAGGGTTCGGCAATACAGCTCACAAAGGTAACTTCATAGCAGGTGCACCGCTGTTTTCACCAACCACAGCCTCTCTTTGCTGCATTATCTGCTACTACTTCATTTGCTCACAGCCTTTAGGGCTATTATAAATAAACTTTTTGCCTTTGTCAACACAGAATAGTAAATAAATTTTAACAGCTCCTGCACCCCAAACAGGTGTGCCTGTATCTTTGTTTTGCCAAAATACCTGAGTAAAATCCGGTTTTATTTTGCTTTGTTGACAATAGTATAACTGCAACTTACCTGTAAAAAAAGCTAGCTCTGAAAAACGCCTGTTATGGGGCTTTTACAGCTAATTTACAATAGATTTACATTTTATATAAAAATTTCCAAATTGGCATTTGACTTTTTGGAAATTTAGCTTAAAACAAGCTGTGCGTATGCTATAATGTTTATGTAGAATTATAACCGCAGTCAGCTCCTTGTTTTTAAGCCGGAGAATGATTGTAAAATCAGAATAATTTTTATTACATATTATTTTTGTGAAAGTATCTATGAAAAACGGAGGTATTGAAAGATGTCAGAATCAAGAGTTTTTGCATTAAACGGAATTGGAGTGCAGGCTGTTGCCACAAGGTTGGAAAACTTTTTCCGTTCAGAGAAAGGAATGGAAGTGCAAAGCTCGCAAACTACGGACGGGTATGTTATGCAGGCAAGCCAACCAAAGGACGGCTGGAAAACCCTAACGGGAATGAGACTGGCTGTTACTGTACAAATGACGGTTATGGAAAATCACTTAAATGTAACAGTCGGTGAGGGACAGTGGTCGGATAAAATAGGTGCCGGTGCTATCGGACTGTTTATTGCCTGGCCATTGGCTATAACGGCAGGTATGGGTGCTTTTAAACAGAAAAAGCTGCCGGCGGAGATATTCCAGGTAATTGAAAACTGTATTATGACAGGTGGTCAGCCTGTTGTTGTTAACGGTGCCGGAACGGCTATGACGCCGGGAATGATGTTGTGCCCTAACTGCCATACACAAATTCCAAACGGTTCAAAATTCTGCAACCATTGCGGAACAAAAATTAACAATAAATGCCCTAACTGTGGTGCAGATATTATTGATGGAAGCGCTTTTTGTGCGGACTGCGGACAAAAATTATAATAAAAAATCAGATGGATAAATAGTATTACATAGGCCGGTGATGGCCTTACCCCAAAAAAGGAGGTTAGATTTTATGAAAACTAAATTGTTTATGGGAAAAATATTAACAGTGGTGCTTACACTTTGTATGGTAGTGTCACTTGTGCCAATGTCGGCATTTGCAACGGCAGAGGCAACAGAAACAGCGGACTTTACCGCCGCCGACGGCGGAGCAGCGGCACTGGCACTGCTCAACAAGGCAAAAACCGGAACCGAGGATTCCACTTGGGATAACGGTTCCAAAACCCTGGTTTTAAAAGGAATTGATTTTACCACCGCGGCAACAACTGCATTAAAGCTCCTGACGGTGCTGCTGTTGTTCTTGCAGACGGCACGGAAAATAAAATCACAGGCGGAGACGCAGAGGTAACGACCGACGGTAGTTATAGAACAAAAATCTGTGTTTACGGTATTTATGCCGAGGGCACTTTAACAGTAAAGGGCGAGGCCAACGGTACGGGTACGCTTTTTGTAACCGCAGGCACTCATACAAACAACGGCGATGCATGGACTTACTCTGTGGCTCTTTCCGCAAAGGGTAATATTAATGTTGAGGGCGGCACTACAACCTTAACCGGCGGCAAGACAACTTCTGCAGACTGTGCGTTTTCTGATGGTATTGAGTTGAGTAAAGAAAGCAGTCTTTTTGTTACAGGAGGCAAGCTGACTGCCATTGGCGGAGAATCCATAGATACAGGCGGTGAAGAGGAGAGCAAATCTTTCTCTCAAGGTATTGATTCTTATAAAGGAAATGTTTCTGTTTCCGGTACAGGTAAGCTGGAAGTTAAGTGTGATCCAATTATGGATGGCGAAGGACTGGCTTACGGTTTTAATATTTTATCAGGAGATTTAACTGTTTCGGACAATGCCCAAGTTTCGGCTGCTGCTACAAGGGCTATTAGAATAAGCAACGGCAACCTGAAACAGACCGGCGGTGAGATTACTGCTGTAACTACAAGCAGAGAAAAATATTTTGGGTATAGCATTGACGTAGAGAGAGATAGTTTTGCCGGTATGAACGACGGCGCTGCCGTGGGCAATGTTGAGATAAGCGGCGGCACATTTGATGCTGCAAACGGCCGTGCATATATAAGTCAGTATCAATCAACCGACAATCAGGGCAACTTCACCGTGACCGGTGGTACAGTTAAATTAGCTTCAATTTACGGTGTCAATAAATTCAATGTATCAAACGGTACGGTAGAAAGCCAACGAATTTCAACAGATGACCTTAATCTGTACAGCGGCAGCTTGACTGTGCGTGAGCCGGTGCAGAAATATAATGACAAGCTGTATGCAGAACCTGCCATTTCGTGTAAAAACCTCACCGTTAACGGCGGTGTGCTTGATGTAGCATGGGATTGGGGTGAGTACACACCTATCGTGTTCCCTACGGATGAGTATGAAGAATCCCCTACGCCTTTGGTCAAAATGTATCAGGATGTTTCCACCGCTGCTTTTAATGGTGGAACAACTATATTAAACACCGGCTGTGCCGGAAACACTGCCATAAGGATAGAGAATGTTATCCTTGGTGAAGATATTGTAGAAACCGGTGCTGATGATTCACACATTCAAAAGAGCAGCGACACGCCGGTAATGTTCAGTGCCAAGGCAGTTGACACCCCAATTAACGAGGCAGTAATTGCGGATGTTAAATTTGACTATGAGCCGGGGGATGCCCCACAGGAATCAGCTAAAATATTCCTGCCGGGAGATTCTGATAAATATGAGATCGCCTATGAATGCTGGGAAGAAATGGAGAATGGAAATCCGGTTGCTTTCTGGTATTCCGATGCAAGCAAATACACTTCTTCTATGGAAAGAATTAACCAGTTTGAAGAAGGAAAAAAATATATGTATTCCATTGAGCTGAAAGCAAAGGACGGATATGCTTTCGTGGATAATTGTCCGGTAATGGTTAACAACACTATGGTGGCTCCGACCAATGTAATAAAAACTCAAGACGGCTTGTTAATTACAGCAGTTAAAACAATTACTCCGACTGAGCCTGTTCAGCAAAAGGACATTGAAGTTGTGGAAATCATTAATGCAACCATAACTTTTAAAGATGGCGATAAGCCTGTCTTTACTGGCAAAGTACCCGATAATGAAGACTACGCATTCCGGTGTGAGTGGTGGAGTCTGGACGACAATACCGGTCTGGTTTCTACTGAGCCGGAATGGGGAAGCGAAATTTATAAAAACAAAATCACTGCTTTTGAAGCCGGAAAGACCTATCATTACGGGGTGTATGTGACTGCATATTACGGCAATTTCTCACCTGATGCCAAGTTGAAAATCAACGGTGAATATGTGAATTATAAGCGTGTAGGCGATGACGACAATATGCAAAGCATGTGGCTCGAAACTGATTTGACTATGACTCCAAAGTCAGTAGAAATCCCAACAGAGCCAACTATCCCGACAACTCCAACGGAGCCGGTAGTTCCAACAGAGCCAACAGAACCGGTAGTTCCAACAGAGCCAACAGTTCCAACAGAGCCTACAAAGCCAACAACTCCAACCACACCAACAACTCCAACAGAGCCTACAAAGCCAACAACTCCAACCACGCCAACAACTCCGGTAAACCCAACCGGCCCAACTAATCCGACCAATCCGATTAGTTCAGGCAATAATCCTATAACCTCTCCAAAGACAGGATATGAGGGCGATATAACTCTATGGTTTGCCGTAATGTTTGTATTCTGCGGCGGAGTAGCAGGAGGTGTAGCTTACAACAAATACAGAAAGCCGAAAAAACAATAAAGCAAAGGAGGTTTAACCAAATGTTAAAAAAACAAAAACTCGTGGCTGTGTTTTTGGTTTTTAGCTTGATTATGGGTATTATGCCTGTCAGTGCGCTGGCGGCAGATACCACAGGATCCTTTGAAGCTACAGGCGGTATGGCTTATTATGAAATTGATGACGCCAGCCAAACAGTCACTATAACCGGCTGTGATACTACGGTTACAGCCATTGAAATACCAAATTCTTTGGAAAATCTACCGGTAACCAAAATTGCCGAGCAAGCATTTTACAACAACGAACTTAATAATCCACACGATTCGCTTACGTCGGTAAAGTTACCGTCAACACTTACCAACATTGGTAAAAGTGCATTTTATAATTGCACAAACCTTTCAAATGTAGACCTTACGGCGTGTACAGAACTTAAAACAATAGGTGATGAGGCATTTTCAGGTAATTCAGCTCTTACATCTGTGAAATTCCCGGCAAGCCTTCGTTATATTGGCAGCTACGCCTTTAACAACTGCGGACTTACCAATGTTGACCTTTCCGGCTGTACACAGCTGCTATCCCTTGGTGAAAGCGCTTTTAATTGCAATAAGGAGCTTGTTGCTGTAAAGCTGCCGCCTAATGTTGAAACCATTAGCGCAAGTGCGTTTTGGGGATGTGAAAAGCTTGCAGATGTTAATTTTACTGCTTGCACATCACTTAAAACTATTGGCGAAAGTGCTTTTTGCTGGACCGGACTTACCTCTGTAACACTGCCATCGTCGGTTTCTTCCCTTGGATGGGGTGTATTTCAACAGTGCTTTCAACTGAAAGATGCAGATTTATCTGCCTGCACAGGACTGACAGTAATAGAGGACAGTATGTTCAGAGAGTGTAAAGCATTATCTTCGGTGAAGCTGCCAACCTCTGTAACAGTAATTAACAATGAAGCATTTGCATCTTGTACTTCACTTTCCGGCATAGATTTATCCTCATGCTTAAATCTGACGAAAATTGAAGAAAAGGCATTCTACGGTGATTCATCACTTTCTGCCCTAAAGCTGTCTAAAGCACTGGTTAGTATCGGAAAAGAAGCATTTAGCGCCTGTACGGCACTTAGCAGCCTTGACTTATCATTTTGTACATCACTTTCTGAAATAGGGGAGCTTGCTTTTAACCAAATATCGGTTAAATCTCTTTCTTTCCCGGCAAGCCTTGAAACAATAGGCAGATGTGCATTTAATGACTGCAGCAAACTTACAAGCGTAAACTGGCCAAATGACAGTAAACTGACTACGCTTACCGGATTTAGTGGATGTACCGCCCTTCCTGTATCGGTATATAACGAGGGCGTTTCACTGCCGAATGTAAGTGCAATCGGTGATGCTGCGTTTATGAACTGCAGCTTTGAAAGCGTTACCATTCCATCAAATATCAGAGAAATCGGTGACCGTGCCTTTAGCACTGACAATTACGAATATGAAAATAAATTAAAAGAATTAACAATAATGACGGGAGTAGAAACTATTGGTGAGTCGGCATTTGCCGGCTGCCCGATTACCGGTACGCTGAATATTCCCGAAACCGTAAGAGAAATAAAATACGAAGCCTTTGTCGGAACAAAAATTACCGGATTGAACATTGCTAACGGTGTAGAAACTATTGGAGAGCGTGCTTTCGATGAATGTGTGGAGCTTGAGGGAAGTACAATAGTTGTTCCTGAGTCTGTAGCTTTAGTTGGTCGTGATGCCTTTTACGGTGTCACTAAGCCTCTTACAGTAGAATTCAGAAACCGCAACATAAAGCTGCAGGAGGCTCCATATGGCGGACAGTTGACCGTTGGCGATAAGGAGTATTACTCACCGTTTGAGAGCAGTTATGAAAGTACAAATATTATCATCAAAGCATACGAGAAAGATTCAAGTGGCGAAACCTCTATGATGAAGCTTCTATATGACGCTTTAGTAAACGACCCTGATAAAGACCCGGATGATATATATAAATTCATTGCCATTTCTGATAGAACCGTTAAGGTTTCCGGCAGCGTACAAAGCAAAGCTAAGGTGGAAATTTGTATAAACGGTCAAAGTGTTCCTGTAGAAATCAGCAACGGTAAATTCTCTGTACTTGCAGACGAGGGCTCTACAGTTACAGTAAAAGTAACGGCTAATGGCTATTATGACAAGAATTTTATTAAAACCGACATTACCGAAGACTGGGAGCTTGGTGAGATAGCATTTGAAGCGTCCGACGAAGTTCCGGCAAATAACCTGATGCTTATTGATTTTGGCGATATTGCAGTAAGCGAAGGCGACAAGCTGACATTTACCCTTAAGGGTGGCGACGAAATCTTAAAGCAAGGAAAGGACTATACCGTTCAGTACCCTTATATAGTTCTAAATAATTCTGTTACAGCACAAAGGCTTACCCTTTCTGTAAACGCAGACGAATTATTATATTCTGCAAAAACTGTTACGGCACTGCGTGAAAGCGGAGTGTTTAAGGTAACCTTAACTCCTTGGGGAAAGATTAATGTTACCACAACCGGTGACTTTGCAGGTGACAACAACATCCTTGTTTTCGATGCAAACGAAAACGCTGTTGCCCAGGGAGTTGTTAATAAAAACGGACTTTTGATTACCGACTCCCTAAAAGCAGGAACATACAAGGTTATTGCCTTTAATGCAAACGACAGCTTTTCTGCAATATCCACAGTTAGCACACTTGAAGCTATGGGACTGAAAAAAGGTACTGACTATGCAGAAGAAACTGTAAAAGTTACCGACGGAAAAACTGCAGAGCTTACCCTGAATGTTCCTTTGCTAAAAACCGTTACATCAAATATACTAAACAAAAACAACTGCCGTTTGGTTGCTGAACAAAACAGGACAGTGGCAGGACGCGCCTGCCGCACCAGAGTATTTTACAGTTTTGCCGGCGGAAAAAACGGTACGGTTACGGTAACTCTGCCTAAAGGTGCTTCGGTGCAGATGCTGTATACACAAAAAGAGGTTCTGCAAAAAGGCGTTGATTATGTAACTAAAGGCAACACCGTTACTGTAAATGTAAAGGATTCCGAGGGAATGTTCTACATTACAAATGTTTTCTCCGGTGTAGGAGAGCAAAGCATTACAGCATTTGGAACTGTGGGAAATGTTTCAGCCCCTATAGGCAGTGCAACTGTTACCGTTGCGGGTATGTACCTGGTGCCGGAATCCCAGATACTTACTGCGAGTAAAAATAATAAAGCAACTGTAACCTCAGCGCCGAATTCTAAGGTGGATTTGTTGCTTGACAATGATGTTGTCGCTTGGGGAACTACAAACGGAAACGGAAATGCGGTGCTTACCTATGACCTTCCAGAGAATGTTCTTGCAGGGCAGGAGTTTAAACTGAAAGCGGTGTGCGGAAAGTTTAGCGATGAAACCACGGTTTCATTCTCAAGCAAGCTAAAGAATGCAGGACTTGAAACATGGTATTTTTATAACGGTTCGACCTATAAGCAGTATTTGTATAGTTCAGTTTCTCCTGACGATGTATATCCTTCATATACTGTAAATAACGACAATGGCGATGTTAATTTTGTTGCTACTTTCATAGGTGAAAGTGCTCCAACAAATGTTATAACCTATGCAATAATGGCTGACGGCAATGTGGAATATGTGCCAATGACTCTTATAAGCAGTGAAGCACTTTCTTTCGGTGCATATCAAACCCACTATAAACGCTATACATTTGCAGGTTCGATGAATGGAGTGCTTACGGCTTCTGACTTTGCCCTTGACTGGGATGAAGACGGGGAGTATTTTACTTACGACACCGAAACAGTAGAAGCTGTAAATAGTAAGTGCGATGAAATCCAATCAACTCGCAAGGAACAAATTGAGACTGCAAGAGAATCATATGTTGACAAACTAAAGGGTATTGTACCGGATGTAGACGACGCATCTAAGTATATTTTCGGCGGAAAATACCGTATGTCTGAAACAGAATGGTTTAGAGGTCTTTCGGATACCGAACAGACGGCAGCCTACAATCTTGAAAAGGCTATAGACAGAAACATCAGCCAGCTTTCAAAAAATCTTGGACTGAAAAAGGATTTAACCCAATATAAAAATTGGGAAGAGGTATATAGTGAAATAGGAATTACTCAAAGCAAAAACACACGCACAACAGAAGAGCTGCAGGCAGCCGGCTTTACTATATGCGAAACAGCTGACGGCTTTACTGCATACAAGGATGATACCGAAGAAAGAGCCACACCGGCAAGAAAGTCAAGAGCAATGGCAAGAAGTGCAGGCGGAGTTGGCGGTGTAACAGGCGGCTTTACCTTTATTGATGAAAGCGGCAACCAGGTTGACTTCCAGGCAGGTGCCCTTGACAATATTAAACAGTCCATAAGAAACGATTGTATTTCAGATCTTACCGAATGTTACGACGATTTTGCCCAAGTTGCCATTAAAAACCCGGCTTGCGGAACCCTTGAGGCAGGCATACTTAACGGTGTAAGCGGCGGACTGCAGGGTGTAAATACACTTATAGCTATTGATGGTGTAAGACAAGACGCTGAAGCTATGGTAGACTTTACCGTTAAAGCAGCAGAGATGGAGGGATATATTGAGGAGCTTGAGCTTTTTGAAAACCGCTATTCAGATATGCCTCTTTGTGCAAATGATATTATGAGAGAACGCCATATTGCACAAAGTCTTCATCTTTTGCTTGATAACGAAGCATTCCGTTACGGTGCAAATTCAATCGCAGGTTCTGCCTTTATTGTGGGTGGAATTTTTGACAGGACAGGATCAACGGAAATAGTCGGAAATGTTTGGGATAAAGCAACCAATACAGTAGGTGCAAGGCGTGCGGCAGAAATTCAGTCGCTTCTTGAACAGCTGGATAAGCAGACAAGAATAAGAAAGCAAAAGTGTGAGAAAACCGACATGGAAGACATTATGCGCCGTACCCGTAAGGTAGTTCGCAAAAATGCTCTTATGGATCCATCAGGTATTGTTTATGAGGCTGTAGAGTCCAACACCCTTGAGGGCGTAACCGCATCGGTTTGGTATGCCAAGGATGAAAACGGAACCAACGCAAAAATGTGGGACGCTGAAAATTATGATCAGATTAACCCTCAAATAACCGACAAAAACGGCTCATATGCATGGGATGTTACAGCAGGCTGGTGGCAGGTGCGCTTTGAAAAAGAGGGCTATGAATCCACACAAACTCAATGGATGCAGGTACCTCCTCCAAGACTGGGACTAAAAAATGCTATGGTATCTAAAGAGCTTCCAAAGGTTGTGTCTGCAAAGGCATATCCTGATTATATAGAGGTGCTGTTTAGCCAGTATATGGATACCTCAAAAGAAATTTCATTGCCGGCAGGTATGGTTGGCACATGGAAATCTATAGACAGCGGCTATTCTAAGATACTGCATATTACAAAAACAGGCGGATTCAAAAAAGGCAGCACGGTTTCCTTTACTCTTGACGGTGCGCAGAACTATGCAGGAAAGGCACTGCCGTCGTACAACAGCGGCGAATTAACCGTTACTGCCCGTCTGGCAGAAATAATTTTGAATTACGAAAGCGTTATCTCTATGAAAGTAGCTACAACACGCCAGCTTTCTGTTCGAGTTAAGGACGCCGACGGCAATTATATGCCAAATGTTACCCTTGAGGCTGCCGTAGGAAATGCAGATTTTGCCCGACTTGCAGAAAATACAGCGGTAAAAGATGAAAACGGAAGGGCAGTTTTCAATATGGATACAAAACTGCCGGGTTATACAGACATCACATTTACCGTAGCGGGAACAAGCCTTACAAAAACTGTAGACCTGCATATAACTATGGACGAAAACCGTCCGCAGAGGCCAACAGCACAAATTGGCACAACCCAGTTTACGGCAGAATCCCCTAAGGAAAATTATATTACCGTTAAAAACGGTGAACAGCTTGTAATTTCGGCTGAAGACGGAGTAACTATCTACTATACTACAGATGATACCTGCCCTTGCCAAAACAGTGCAAGCAGAAAAACCTATACCGAACCAATTACCATTACCCAAAATACAAAATTCCGTATTGCGGCATATAAGGACGGTATGGATTACAGCGAAAGACTGAACATTACTGTTACTGTGGACGATACACATGAGCACATCTACGGCAGTGAATGGAAGTCGGACGCAAACAGCCATTGGCATGAATGCAGCTGCGGAGCTGTAAGTGACAAGGCTGACCACAATATGAAAGTGGAAAATGCAAAGGAAGCTACAAAAACCGAATCAGGATATACAGGCGATAAAATCTGTACAATTTGCGGCTATACGGTAAAAGGAAAGGAAATTCCTCCTACAGGAACAACAGATCCTACAGAGCCTACAAAGCCGGGAGATAACACTCCTACAGAGCCTACACCCCCTACAAAGCCGGGAGATAACACACCTACAGAGCCTACAAATCCTACAAAACCGGGAGATAATACCTCGACAGCGCCGACAAATTCAAACGGTAAAACACCTACAAACCCAAATAACGGCAAGCAGGATGTACAAAATCAAGATACGAACACAAACACAACCACGCCTACAAAGACAGGCGACAACAGCAATATATTCTTGTGGTTTGCGGTGCTGTTTGTATCAGGCGCAGGAATATTCGGTATGACATTTCGTAAAAAGAAAAAATACCATGACTAGTTTAAGTTAGATAATTAATTTAGATTAATAGGTTATGCAAAAGCGGTAACGAGAAAATTCTCGCTACCGCTTTTGTTGTTAATGTATAAATTGTGGCTCTATAATAAAAGTTGGGGTAAGGAAAAGAGCCTACAAAATAAATTATAAAAAAATAAAAAAAGTAGAGCATATTTTTCCGGAATCCGTTAAA
>CADANT010000014.1 GCA_902789345.1 uncultured Ruminococcus sp. | reverse complement strand
AACACTATTTTACAATCAACCCCATACCCTGCGATAAATTTGTAATTAATACTAATTAGTAATTAAACACTTCAATACGACACTTCTCTGCGGTGATACTTGTAATGGTTCTTTTGAAAGAGGTTTTGGATAACTACAGCAGTTGGTATTGTTAAAGTGCTCTATTGGATTTTAGTATAAAATGCCTTGCTTAAAATTTACAACTAATCTTTTTAGATAGTACCCTTTTAGACGACTGATTAAAATTTTAAAATATTATGAAAAAATCGACCACCCAAATGGGTGGTCGACCGAAACTAAGCTCAAAAACAAGCTCAGTTAAATTTACTTAGAAGAAAACTTTCTTCTTGTTATAACAACTACGCCTGCAGCCATCATCAATACTGAAAGCAGAACTGAGACAGATGTGCTGTCACCTGTAACTACTTTACCGGTTGTACTGTCAGTGTTACCTGAACCGTTGTTGTTACCGGCACTTGTAGGATTTGTTGCATTTGTAGGTGCACTTGTAGAGTTTGTAGGGTTTGTAGCATTTGTAGGTGCGCTTGTAGGTACATCTGTAGGTGCTACAGTTGGATTTGTAGGTACATCCGTTGGAGTTGTTGGCTCTGTTGGAGTATCTGTAGGTACGTCCGTTGGAGTTGTTGGCTCTGTTGGAGTATCTGTAGGTACATCCGTTGGAGCTGTTGGCTCTGTTGGAGCTTCTGTAGGTGCTTCTGTTGGAGCCTCTGTAGGTACATCCGTTGGAGCTGTTGGCTCTGTTGGAGTACCTGTAGGTATATCCGTTGGAGCTGTTGGCTCTGTTGGAGTATCTGTAGGTACATCCGTTGGAGCTGTTGGCTCTGTTGGAGTATCTGTAGGTACATCCGTTGGAGTTGTTGGCTCTGTTGGAGTATCTGTAGGTACATCCGTTGGAGCTGTTGGCTCTGTTGGACCTGCAATTACATTCCATGTTACAACACCTGTTACAGGGTTGAAGAATACTTCTACTGTTGAGTTTGCTTCAAATGCATCAAGAACACAGTTAGCTGAACCTGGAGCATCGCCATCCGGACCAAAGCTATGGTTCCAAGAATGATCTTCTACTACCTTAAACTCTGTATTCTGAGCTTCCATTGGATTTACGCCTGTAAATACAATCTTATATGTGCCGTCAGCTTGTAGCTGCATATCATTTGCTGTATCTGCAGGGTCCCAGTTTGAACCACACAGGTTTGCTGTACCGGCTACTGTATAAGTATGTGTTGGCTCTTCTGTTGGAGCCTCTCTTCTGTTGGAGCTTCTGTTGGAGCTTCTGTTGGAGCCTCTGTTGGAGCTTCTGTAGGTGCTTCTGTTGGAGCCTCTGTAGGAGCTTCTGTTGGAGCCTCTGTTGGTGCTTCTGTAGGTGCTTCTGTTGGAGCCTCTGTTGGAGCCTCTGTAGGAGCCTCTGTTGGGGCTTCTGTAGGTGCTTCTGTTGGAGCCTCTGTAGGTGCTTCCGTTGGAGCTTCTGTTGGAGCCTCTGTAGGTGCTTCCGTTGGAGCTTCTGTTGGAGCCTCTGTAGGACCGTCAATTACGTTCCAAGTCGCAACACCTGTTGCAGGGTCGAAGAATATCTCTACTGTTGAATTTGGAATAGTAACATCAACATAACAGTCGCTGTTATTAACGTCACCGTATGTAACATTCCAGCTATGATCCTGAGCTATTCTGAATGAAATATCCTGTCCATCGCTTCTTGGGCTTACACCGGTATATACCATCTTGTATGTACCGTCAGCCTGTAGCTGCATGTCATTGTTGACATTTGCTACATCCCAGTTAGTACCGCAAAGAGCTGTTGAACCAATTACTGTGTAAGTATGTGTTGGCTCTTCTGTAGGTGCTTCTGTTGGAGCTTCCGTAGGTGCCTCTGTTGGAGCTTCCGTAGGTGCCTCTGTTGGAGCTTCTGTAGGAGCCTCTGTTGGAGCTTCTGTAGGAGCCTCCGTTGGAGCCTCTGTAGGTGGCTCTGTTGGGCCGTCAATTACTTTGCACCACATCGCATAACCCCATTTTGGAATACAGTATATCTCTACTGTTGAGTTTGGAACAGTAACATTAGGGCGACAACTACTGTTGTTAACATCACCGTGTACTTCATTCATACTATGATCCACAGCTATCCGGTACATAGTATCCTGTCCATCGCTTGGCGGATTTACACCTGTATATACAATCTTGTATGTCCTACCGTCTGACTGTAGTTGCATATCATTTGATGTATCTGTAGGGTCCCAGTTTGAACCGCACAGGTTTGGTGTACCGATTACTGTATAAGTATGTGTTGGAGCTTCTGTTGGAGCCTCTGTTGGAGCTTCTGTTGGAGCTTCTGTTGGTTCCTCAATTTGCTCGTTGTAAATAGCTAAAGTTGTAGCTATATCACCGTCAGCTGCCGGTGTGCTTGGATCTCCTCTGTATCTGGCATCAATTGCAGCTGTAAAGATCTCACATTCACCTGCGGCCTTTACCTTGAATTTCAGCGTATAAAGCTTACAACCACCCGGCTGGTCAAATGGACCATTATGTGTGATCATATAATCAAGTGTTACGTTTCCATCGTCATCCTTGGTCATATTACCAGGTGCAATAATTGTTGCATTGGTTATTGTGTCATCAATCTGGAAACCTGCCACTGTTTCAACCGGCTCAAAGTATGGTGTGTAACCATTTTTTCTAACAGGCGTTAATATCGTTGGATAGTCGCTGGAAGAATTACCTCTTGGGTATTTAACTTCATCAGTTACCTTAGAAGCTTTTGTACCCACAGGCTGGTTAAACCATGTGTTAATGCCGAAGAAAAGAACCTTGCCTTCGTCAAGCTTAATGTAAGGGCTGTACTCGAAAGTATCGCCTACCTTCAGCACAAGCGGCTCTCTCTCATTATCATCAGCAAAGTGGATGATAGCAGTTGCCTCTGTAGGTTCTGTTGGCTCTGTAGGTGCATCTGTAGGAGCAGCTGTTGGCTCCTCTGTTGGAGCTTCTGTAGGTGCTTGTGTAGGTGCCTCTGTAGGAGCCTCTGTAGGTTCTTCTGTAGGAGCTTCTGTTGGTTCCTCTGTTGGCGGCTCTGTTGGCTCTACATAGGTAGAACCTGTAACTTCAAGCTTCACATCCTTAATTTTGGCATATTGAGTTGCAGGTACTTCAGTAATCATTGGCTGATATATAAGTATACTCTGCTCGTTGCCAAGTGAAGCGTCATCAGAAACCTTAAAGTTAATTGTACAGAGATCGTCGCCTGATTCCTGTGTAAAGGTTGTTTTTGAGAAAACTTCCTCTAAATCAGATGAGAAATCCTGTGGAAGGATACTGCGTCCTGCCCAGTTAACTCCCAAACCATCCCAAAGAGCGGCGTCGCTGGTTGACAAATCACATACGCCCATATCCAATACAGGATTTTGAAACTCGTCATAGTAAAGCGTATCAAGTAAAGGCTGCCAATTAGAATTCCACTGTACTGCTTCAAAAACATCATCCGAAATTGTTGAAATCAGGGATCCTTCTTGTCTTGGAATATACCTTAGGGTACTCTTGGTATCTTTATACCAACCCATAAAGTCTTCCAGGCTACCAGTCATTTCATCGCCCTTACCGTCGTACTGAGTAGTCCACTTTAAATTGTCCTTATGTAAATCATAACGGACTCTCATTGATGTCACTATTGACTCGGTTTCGGCAAATAACCTTACTTTGACCTTGATGGTGTCGCCTCTGTTAACTTTAACCTGATGATAATCAGTCTTAGTTTCTGAAAAAATCTTACTGCCAACAGGTCTGTCATAATAACCCTCGTCAGACAAACGATAACTATATATATTTAATGTAACAGGGTCATCTTTGCTTGACTGACTTGCAACAGCACTATCTTTTTCTGCACTACCATTTGATTCATCAGCCGCAGAAGCGCTGGCCGCACCGGTAAAGAATGAACTTGTAGCAAGTATCATACTTAATGCGATGCTTAAAAATCGTCTACTCATTTGTTTATTACCTCCATTCTTATTTGATTAGACATTGTATATTATAACTTATTTTTATTAGTAAAACAATATTTACAATTTGTTTTTTATTTTTTCTCTGTTTTGTAATTATTCAACCGGAAAAATTAGTAATAATGTATAATTTTAACTATATAAATTATACGGATTACACTTTACAAATTCATTCTAAAAAATTTTTCGAAAAAATAAACTTTTCCTATTGACTTTTATTTATAAAAGTGATAATATAGTTTAGCAGTTGAAAATACAACTAAGTTATAGTTGGTGTTGATGACACTGAGGGTACACCTGTTCCCATCCCGAACACAGAAGTTAAGCTCAGCGGTGCCGAAAATACTTGGCTGGTGACGGCCCGGGAAGATAGGAAAACGCCAACATAATTATTAGCGACCGGTTTTGCCGGTCGTTTTTTATACAAATATTCAAAATTTATACATTAAAAAACACTCTGCAAATGTTTGTCTTTGCAGAGTGTTTTTATGTGCTTTAATAAAGTCCTAAATTTGCAAAATTACGCTTTTTCTATTTTAGCTGTGACGGTATATGTACTGTCAGGAATATTTAGAATATCATTGTCAAGCATTTCATTAATATTTAGGCTGATTTTGCTTTCTGAAGTTGATTTGTTTATTTTAAAATTACAGCTAATCAAAAGCTTTTCACTTGAAAAATCGTTTACAGCTGTAGCTGACGCCGATAAAAACGAAACCTTGTCCTTTGCGTCCGCATTGCACATACCGCCCTGTATATTAGGTGTAGATACGCTGTCTTTTACAGGCGTCATAACCGATGAATCGTAGGCTATGTAAGCGTCTATTGCCGTAAACTTTGTAGGGCAGGTTAAGTAATATGAAACTGTAACAGTGTCTCCGGCTTTAAACTTGTCTTCACTTACCACAATCGTGTCGCCCTGGTCTTTACCTGTTCCATTGTCGTCGCTGCCGGAACTGCTGCTTGATGAGCTGTTGTCGGACTTCGGTTTGCTGCTGCTTGAAGAACTATTGTTATTATCGTTTGCGTTTTGGTTAGAACCGGAGCTGCTTGTATTTGAACTTCCGTCAGAATTTGAGGCGCTGCTGCTTGATGAGCTTGCTCCCGGATTTGAGGAATTATTTCCGTTTGAAGTTGACGAACTGCCGTCGCCGGACTGTGAGCCAGAACCGGAAGAATTGTCAGAACTGTTGCCCTTGTTCTTCTGAATTACAACGGTTTTTCCGTTTTCATCTGTGGTTATCTCCGTAGCAATTTCAGACTGACTTGAATTACCGCCACCGCCTGAATTATTAACGGCAACAACTATACCTACAACTGCACCAATAACTACAACTGCGGCTATAACGGCTATAATAATTATATTTTTCTTTGAAGCTTTGCTTTCTCGGTTATTATTCACATTATTCACTCCATTAGCAATAAGATGTTTTGTTAATTATATCACCGTTTGTTTTTTCAGTAAAGTGCTTTACTAATTTTAACATACTGTTTATAATTAGTGTCAACATAACTACACTGCAAGATATATATGGTAGGGGATAATATGGAGTATAAAAATATAGTAAAAGGTGAATTTATAAAAAGGCCCAACCGCTTTATAGGCAATGTTATAATTAACGGCACAGAGTGTGAGTGTCATATAAAAAATACAGGCAGGTGCAAAGAACTGCTTGTACCTATGGCGGAGGTTTATCTCGAAAAAAGCAACAACCCAAACCGTAAAACTATGTATGACCTTGTGTCGGTTCGCAAAGGAAACAGAATAATAAATATAGACTCACAGGCACCCAACAAAATTTTTAGAGAATGGGCAGAAACCGCCGGATATTTTAAAAATATTACACAGCTTAGGGGAGAAGTGAGTTTTGGAAAATCCCGATTGGATTTTTATATTGAAACAGAAAGGGAAAAAATCTTTGCAGAGGTAAAGGGCGTAACACTGGAAAACAACGATACAGTTAGCTTTCCCGACGCACCTACAGAGCGTGGCGTAAAGCACATTAATGAGCTTATAAAGGCAAAGCACAGCGGCTACCGAGCCATAGCTGTATTTATAGTTCAAATGGACAACGCCAAGATTTTTGTGCCAAACGACATTACCCACCCTGTATTTGGCACCGCACTAAGAGAAGCGTACAAAAAAGGCGTGGAAATTTTAGTGCTGGGCTGTAAAGTAACTCCCAACAGCATAAGTGCTTATAGTACAATACCTTTTAAATTATAAAATAATAAACCCACCAAGCACAGCAAGCCGTAAAAGTCGCCGTGTTTGGTGGGTTCTATTATGAGGATATAAGTGTACAGAGTTGTTCACAGAATCATGCAATATGTATTTTGTTTGGTGCTAAATGTTTAAATAAAATTAATCGGCTGATTTATTGTCAGTCTACATAGGCATTTAGCGCTAACTCTACAAAAGCAGATAAATTAATGCAAGCATTAAACCCGTATCGGTTTTTTCGGCACTTAACAAAACAAGCAGCAGCACAATAAGACTGCGCTCCTTGTCATTTAAAAGCATGTCAAGGAAATTACCCTGTTTGTGAGGGGGCGCTTCCCTTATTCTGTTTTCTCGCTTTACCGGCTGAGGCTCCCGGTAATCTTCATTGTTAGCCTCCGGTTGATTATTTGTCTGCCTGCTGTGCTGTACGGTCATTCCGCCTGTTTTGCCACGGCTTTGCATTTCCTGCATTCTGCGAACAGCGTCCTGCTGCATTTTATCTATGTCTTCGCCGTACTTTCTCATATACAACTCTCCTTAAAAGTTAAGTTGTTTTATAACAGGCAGAATTTTTACCAGCTGTAGCATTTTTGTTGCCTCGTCAAGCTTTTGCTGTCTTTCCTCGCTTAAAAATGGGCGCAATGCGTGCAAAAGCCTGGTTGTGTCGTCGTCCTGCTTTATGTTTGAAAGAACGGGTACAAGCTTCATTATTGTTTTTGCAGTATCGTCAGAAAACACCGGCAGCATTGACTTTTCTTCCTCTTTAGCAGGCTTTTGAGGCTTATCGTCCTTTTGTTCAAAAATTAAATCCTTTAGGCTCATTATTTGGTCCATAGCCTGTGGGTCGCTTAACAGCTGATTTATCTTACCTGTCAGATCATCCATTTATTTATCTCCCATCAATTTTTTTAGCAAAGCCTGCGCCTGGGGCGTATTTAGCAGTCGTTCAGTTTTTTCTCTGTCATTTAAAATTTCCTGAACCTTGCTTGCCTGTTTACTGTCCATTTTATTAAGTAAGTTACCTACTTCGCCGTTTTGGGCATTCTTTTTTATTTCATTTGGATTTTCTCCTAGCTTTTGTGCCAAAGAATTTAAAATATTTTCTATCTGCTTATCTTTTTCTGTCATATAAACACCACCTTTTTCTATAGCATTATTATGAAAAAGGGTGTATAATTATGACATTAATTTTAACGGGGGTTTGTATGAAGGTTTTGGTTATGTCAGATTCACACGGCGACTTTTATAATGTAAATAAAATATTGCAGTCACAGCCAAAGGCTGAGGTAGTTTTCTTTTTGGGCGACGGCCTAAACGACATTGAGCGCTGTAGGCTGAATTATCCTGAAAAAATGTTTATAACGGTACGAGGCAACTGCGACTGGAACAGCGACGCACCTATTGAACAGTTTTTCTCTATTGAGGGCAAAAAAATAATGGCAACACACGGTCACGCATACAATGTTAAGTTCACATACAGCGAGGCTATATACCACGCAAGGGAAAACAAATGCGATGTTTTATTGTTTGGTCATACCCATAACGCTGTGGCAACCTACGACCACGGGCTTTACATTATGAACCCCGGCAGTGCGCACGGCTACGGTGCTACCTACGGTCTGCTTGACATTACCCCGCAGGGTATTATGACCAACATTGTTAAGGTAAAATAGCTATTAATTTTAAATTTATTTACAATATTTACAGTTTGATTTTCCCTATTTATTATTGTTATAATTTTTAAGCATTAACAAATAATAAAAGAAAGGAATACACCCTTATGCCGGAAAAGTCATATGTAAATAAGGACTGTCCCTGTAATCGAACAAGCTGTGCCAGGCACGGCAACTGTTACGAATGTAAAAAACACCACGATACTAACAAAAGGATACCTCCTGTATGCCTAAAAAAGGCAACAAAAGTAAATAATTTTAAAAAAAGTGTTGACAAATAAATTAATACGTAATATAATATACAAGCTGACTGATTTTGAGGTCGGTATTGTGGCGGAATAGCTCAGCTGGCTAGAGCATTCGGTTCATACCCGAAGTGTCGTAGGTTCAAGTCCTATTTCCGCTACCAAATGGCCCGGTGGTCAAGCGGTTAAGACACCGCCCTTTCACGGCGGTAACACGGGTTCGATTCCCGTCCGGGTCACCAAAAGGCTCTCCAGTTTGGAGAGCCTTTTATTTTTTACTTTTGAATACATATATTTTAACCACGCAAAACAAAAATCCTACCAAGGCAAGAATCTTGCTTTGGTAGGATTTTTAAACTTTATCTAATTACAACTCGGTAGAAACTACACTGTAAGTAAATATTAATCCTGTATTTCGTCGTATGAGTCGTCAGACTGCCTGCTGTCCATTTTAACATATGGGCGTCTTGGCATTACATTTTCGTATGCAGGACGAATAATTCTGCTGGAGTTTGAAAGCTCCTCTATTCTGTGGGCGCTCCAACCTGCAATTCTGGCTACTGCAAACAAAGGTGTAAACAATTCCTTTGGCAGCTCCAGCATACTGTAAACAAATCCGCTGTAGAAGTCCACATTGGCGCTAACGCCCTTATGGATTTTTCTTTTTTGCGAAATAAGTCTTGCGGCAATTTTCTCTACATTGCTGTACAGGCGGAACTCACGTTGTTTTCCCTTTTCGTTTGAAAGTCTTTCAACATATCCCTTAAACACCCTTGCACGAGGGTCGCTTATAGAGTATATTGCATGGCCCATACCGTAAATTAAACCGCTGTGGTCAAATGCCTCTTTGTTGAGAATCTTTTCAAGATACGCCGCAATTTCCTCTTCGTCATCAAAATCCTTTACATGGCTTTTGATATGTTCAAACATATTAACTACCTTAATATTGGCACCGCCGTGCTTAGGGCCCTTTAATGAACCTAAAGCCGCCGCAATAGCCGAATATGTGTCGGTACCGGAGGAGGTTACAACATGAGTAGTAAATGTAGAGTTGTTACCGCCGCCATGTTCAGCGTGAAGCACCAGCGCCATATCAAGCAGCTTGGCCTCAAGAGGAGTATATTTACTGTCAGGGCGCAGCATATACAAAATATTTTCAGCTGTAGAAAGCTCTGACTTTGGTGTATGTATAATAAGGCTTTGGTTGTCATGGTAATACTGGAAAGCCTGGAAACCGTAAACAGAGAAAATAGGGAACAGCGCAATAAGCTGTATGCACTGACGAAGTACATTTGGAATAGATGTGTCGTCAGCGTTGCTGTCGTAGGAGTACATTGTAAGCACACTTCTTGACATAGCGTTCATAATGTCACGGCTTGGCGCTTTCATAATAATATCTCTTACAAATCCTGTAGGCAGTGTGCGGTAATAGTCAAGCATTTTGTAAAAATCGTCAAGATTTGCCTTGTCAGGTAGCTCGCCAAATAACAGCAGGTACGCTACCTCTTCAAAGCCAAAGCGGTTTTCACTTGTAAAGCCCTTTACTATATCTTCTACATCGTAGCCACGGTAAAACAGCTTTCCGTCTTGTGCTATTCTGGTGCCGTCGGGTTTTTCAATAAATGAAAATACCTCCGAAATTTCTGTTAAGCCTGTTAATACGCCCTTACCGTTTACATCACGCAAGCCTCTTTTTACATCGTACTTATTGTAAAATTCAGGGTCTATCATATTATTTTTCAGACATTTTTTGCTAAGCCTATAAATTTCAGGTGTAACAGAACTAAATTCGTAGTCACCGTCGTGAAGCATAAAATAGCTTTGCATATTACCACTCTCCTTGTTTTTTAGGATATTTTTTGGTGTACTGCCAATAATAGTAACTGTAGTGGTTAGTATGTACAGCTGCCAGTATTAAACAGCACTATATTAATCTAACTCAAGTATCATATCGTCAACATCTTTTCCCGGCGGTATCATAGGTAATACATTTGCGTCCGGTGAAATGTGGAAGTCTATAAGAACAGGTGCGTTAAGCTCTACAGCCTTTTTCAGCGTAGGCATAATGTCCTTTTCTTCTGATACCGAAAAGCCCTCTATACCAAATGCCTTGGCAGCTGCAACAAAGTCGGTTGCTCTGTGAGGGTCTGTTTGTGAAAATCTTCTGCCGTAAAACAGCTTTTGCCACTGTCTTACCATACCCAAAACTGTGTTGTTAAACACCATTATTATTACAGGTATGTCGTAGCTTTTTAGTGTAACCATTTCGTTCATATTCATATGGAAGCTGCCGTCGCCTGTGGCTAAAAATACCTTTCTGTCAGGACAGCCCATATATGCGCCTATGGCTGCGCCCATACCGTAGCCCATTGTGCCAAGTCCGCCTGAGGTTAGGAATGTGCGTGGTGCTCTAAAGCGGCACTCCTGTGCAGCCCACATTTGGTGCTGACCTACATCTGTTACTACTATATCATTATCCCCTCTAAGCTCCTCTACTGCACGGAGTATTTCCTGCGGGGTTATATATTTTCCGTCTTTAACCTCGGTAACGGTTGTGTACTTGCTAAGCTCCTTTTTCCACTGCTCGTGGTTTTGCTGTGTAAGCTTAGCCTTAAGCTCTGACAGCAGCTCTTTTATGTCTCCAAGCAGCCAGCTGTCTACCTTAACATTTTTGTTAATTTCCTTTAAATCTATATCAAGGTGAATAATCTTTGCGTTTGCGCCAAACTTTTCTGTGTCACCTGCAACTCTGTCAGAAAATCTTGCGCCTGCCGCAACAATAAGGTCGGCATTTTTTATAGCCATACCTGTTTCTACTGCGCCGTGCATACCAAGGTTACCTGCAAACAACGGGTGGTCGCCTGATATGTCGCCCATACCCATTAGAGAACAACATACAGGTGCGTCCAAAATTTCAGCGAACTCTGTCAGCTCCTTGGAAGCGTTGCCGGATATAACACCGCCGCCTGCATATATAACAGGCTTTTGGCAGTTTTCCAACAGCTTAACAACTTCGTCAATATCCTCTGCCTTTGGCTCGGCTATTGGCTCATACGGCAAAGGCTGCTGCTTTGTGTATTCTGTTTTCATTGCTGTAATGTCCTTTGGTACATCAATTAAAACAGGGCCTTTTCTGCCGCTGCCGGCAATTTGAAATGCCTTACGGATAGTTGGAGCAAGCTCCTCCATTGTGGCAACCTGAAAGCTTTTTTTGGTAACAGGCTTTACAATTTCTGCAATGTCAACCTCTTGGAAGCTGGACTTGCCCAGCAAAGCTCTGCCTACATTTCCTGTAATTGCAACCATAGGAATACTGTCCATATAAGCGGTAGCAATACCTGTTACAAGGTTGGTTGCACCGGGACCCGATGTAGCAATAACAACGCCTGTTTTACCTGTGGCTCTTGCATAGCCGTCGGCTGCGTGAGAAGCACCCTGCTCGTGTGCTGTCATAATATGTTTTATTTTGTCGCTGTACTTGTACAGTGCGTCGTAAATTTCAAGAACTGCTCCTCCCGGATAACCGAAAACAGTATCAACTCCCTGTTCGAGCAAACATTCTGCAATTATTTCTGATCCCTTTAACTCCATACTAAAAACAATCCTTTCGCTTAACGCTGTGTTTAAAATACCTAATCGTATAATTATTTATTAGCATTTTTACCAATTTCACAATACATCACCGGCATTTTAGCCAAACCCAATATGTACAAAATAGGTCAATATAACTTAAATTTTATACTTTTGTCAAGTATTTGTCAAGCTGTGCAAAACAACCTTTCCCATAACTACATAATTATTGAAAGGCGGCTGTGTATGGAATATAAAGAATACAAAATGGCTAACCGTGCCGTTTTGCTGTACAGACTGCGTATTGCGGCAGTGGCGGTAATTACGGCGTTTGCCTGCGGCGTAATTATGGCATTTTCATTTTTAATATCTGCAGCAGTAACCGCCGTGTCATTTACTGTACTGATTATAATATTTTTTGTGTACCCTTTTATGCTATACAAAAGGTACAGTATAAAAATAAACGGCAACAGCCTTTGTATAACCAAGGGAGTTGTGTTTTATCGTAAATATTTTGCTGAAATCAGCGACATAAACTATGCAAGTACCGTAACAACTCCTTTTCAAAAGGTATTCGGAATTTTTTCGCTTTATCTTTATACAAAAAGCGGTCAGCTTGTTGTGGCCAACATAAGTAAAATACCGCCGCCATTAGAGGTTTTTATTTATGAGTAAAAAGCACCTTACCGTAAACCCCCACATATTTACCTTTTACCACATATTTTCAAAGGTATTTTTCCTTTTGGTCTTCCCGTTTTTACAGCAAATATTTCTTAACCCGGAGAGCATATGGCAAAGGATAACCTACACCATACTCAACACACTGCTTATTGTGTTTGTCGGGATTGTAATATGCCTGGAATACAAACAAATTTCATATATTCAGCACACAGACCATATTGTCTGCAAAAAAGGCTTCTTTCACCATAACGAAATTTTTCTTCCAATAAGGGAAATAACTGTTATAAGCGTTACAAGTAGTATAATTCTTTGGCTGGTACACTGCAACAGGGTGTATGTAAGCAGCAGCACCTGCTTTAGGGTACGCCGTGCAGAGCTTTTTACAGGCAACACAGCGGCACGCAAAATTATTAACTACACTACAGGACTTGTTCAAAAAAAGCCGGTTTACAAAAGCAGGCTTTTGGCCCCATTTTTTATGTCCCTTACCCAGTCAAACACCTTAACAGGCACGCTTGCCCTTTCTGTTATATTAAACAGGCTTAGTATACTGCTGGGGGAAAGAGCGTCAAACCTGGTGGCTGACAGCTTAAGCTTTTTTCAAAACCTGTTAGCCGGCATTGTACCGCCAACCTTGGCATATGTAGCCGGAATTATATTTGCAGGCTTTTTGTTTGGGCTTATAAACCAAATTATTTCAAATGCCAATTTCACCTGCCTTTACAGCAAAAAACACTTATATGTTTATAAAGGTGTTTTAAAGAAAAGTATATTATGCGTAAACAGGGCACTTGTAAACGGCGTACTTATTAAGCAATCGCTTCTTATGTGCATTGCCGGGCTGTACACTCTTTCGGTATTGTATACAGGTATTAAAGAGGATAAAAACAGCGGAGTGTACATTCCCCTTACCTTTGGAAACAGACTTAACCGCTATGTAAGAACAATAGTACCTGTTGAAGAACCTTGCAATGTAATACGCCCACGGAAAGAAGCCGTAAAAAGCTACCTGTATGCACCGCTGATTTTTTTGTTAATAACAGCTGTAGTGTTCCTTAGACTTAGCGAGAGCTTTAGCACCAGCTTTATTTCAAGGTTTACTGCGGTGGTTCTTATTCCCTTTGGGGTGCTTTGGCTGTGGTTTAGGCTTTTAGCCCACAAGCACTGCGGCATAGCCTACGGTAATAAGTCCATAAGGGTAAACTACTACAGCAGGCTAAACCTTATGTCTGCCGTAATATACAAAAGCTCGGTAACAAAAGCTGAAATACGCCAAAACCCTTGGCAGCAAATATTTAAAAAATGCCACTTAATATTATATGTATGCGACAAGAAAAAAATTACCATTAAGGTAAAGCACCTTCCCCTAAAAAATACAGTGGATTTTGTGGAAAGTTTTATAGCAAGCAGGACTTTGGAGCCGTGATTAAACAAACATATCTTTTAAATCATAAATTATAAATCATAAATTATAAATCATAAATTATAAATCAGAATTAAGAAATCGTAATTAAACGGGACTAAAAGTTCAAAACGGGGCAACCGTACATTTTGGTACAGCTGCCCCGTTGCAAGCTTATTATTTAAGTTTTAATTACATTTTTGTTCCACATTCAGGACAGAACTTCGGCTTGTCACCGTCATCCGGTTCAAATCCGCAGTTTGGACACTTTAGCTTCGCCGGCTTTGGTTTGCCGCACTCCTGACAGAACTTTCCGGTATTTACGGTGCCACATTCACAGGTCCAGCCCTGTGCTTTCGTCTCGGCAGCCGGTGCCGGCTTCGGTTTGCCGCACTGGTTACAGAACTTACCGGAATTTTCAGCACCGCACTCACACTTCCAACTGTCAGCCTTTGGCTGCTGTGCAGCACCTGCCACACCTGCCACGCCTGCTGCTCCCGGAGCGTAACCACCCTGCTGAGGCTGGTAACCGCCCTGCTGAGGCTGATAGCCACCCTGTGGCTGCTGGTTTGCCTGCTGTTGGTATCCCTGCATAATATTTCCGCTCATATTCATACCCATACCCATACCGATAAATGAGTTCATAGCACCGTTAGGGTTGCTGCCTGCTGCCTTGATACCCTCGGCAACATTCTTAGCCATATATCCCGACTGCACCTGTTGGTTGCCAAACATCATACCTTCTGAGCGTGACATAACAAGTTTCTTAGAATCCTCGTCATAAGAAACGCTGATGGTTGTTTCAAGAATAACCAAGCCTCTGCGGCCGTTCCATGTATCGTCCAATGCGTCTGACAAATATCTTGTAAGGTCTGCTGTTTTACCCTGGATTTGATAAATAGGATAGCCGTCAACAGACATTTTTCCCAATGAATCACCAAGAGCTGTTAAAAATTCGCCGTTGAGCTGCCTTTTATTCTCTATCTTTGACATATCAATAGAATTATTGGCAACCATATCGCCCTTAGCAACAAATTCCGAGAAGAACTTAAGCGGGTCAACAATCTTCATTGAATATGTACCGTGGGCACGAATAAACAGCTCTGCGCCGTACATAGAGTCAAAATAGTTTAGAGGGTTATCGGTACCGTAAGTAATGCCACGCATTTCCTGCAAATTTATGTAGTAAACATGCTGTGTACGAGGGGTAGTACCGCCGAACTTAATTCTGTTAAAGGTTTCCTTTACCGAACCACCTAAATTTCCTGTAAAAATGGAAGGCATTGTGGTATTGCTTACCTGATAGTAGCCCTCTTCACAGGATGCGGCTATAATCTTACCGCCGTCTACCAAAATCATCATAGTATTAGGGTAAACATGAATAAGCGAGCCGTCGTTTACTGTATTGTCAGAGCCTTTTACATTGCTGTTTCTGCTGTCGTTTCGTCTTACCTTTACGCCCGGTGCAAATGCAACAGTGTTTCCCATAGACGCCGGCGGCTCTATTGACTCAAGCCACTGATCCGCCAATCCTCCCTTTACAGAATCAGCCAAAACTTTAATAATTCCCATTATAATTCTCTCCTTATATATTCTTTGTTAGTATTTTAGTGGGTAACTAATCCTGATACCTCTTTAATACTGTTAAAACTCCATACAAGCAAGTTTTTCTGAACAATTCCTGTTCCGCAAAACTCGCAGTATTTTGCACTTGGGTTTGTTATAGGTGCACCGCAGTTTGGGCAGTTAAGAACACTTTCCCTTGTAAGTCCACCGTCTTTTGCCAGTTTTATGTCCTGTACATACACAAGCTCTGTTTCGTATATAGTCTGCTCCTTTTGCGTGCTGCTTCCGAATATAATCCTTCCGGTGCCGTCAACTATGTAGTTAAAATCCTCCAATGCTGTCTGCAGAATTATTTTACAGATTCCCGGGCTTTTTACATAACGGCTTATTTCTGTAGAATGCAGCACTACATTTTTATAAAACTCTTTTTGATTGTTATTACGAAGCTTGTTTATTATGCTGTTTACCTGCAAACGAACATTGTTTGTAATATTCATATTGGTAATAGGGGTAAGAGTTTCGATAGCACTAAAATACTCAAGCAAAAGACTTTCTGCCTTGCGCTTAAATTCATCATAGTTAAAGTCCGGAAAGTCTTTATTTATCATAGGCAAATACACCGGCGTCATAGCAGAAAGAGATTTCGGCGTTTCTGCCATAATGTCCTGCTGCTGTTTTATGCCCTGTACAAGACTGTCTGTGCCAAACATATTGCGGGCAACATTCTTTGTAAAGTTTTTCACCTTAAAGTATATGCCCAGCCCAATAGCTGCAAGTACTAATATAATTATTAATATTATTATTAACGCCTCAACCGCATCGTCCAAAAATATCAACCCTCAACTTTACTAATATTATTGCTGTTATTATATAACATAATTAAGAACAATTCAACACATTTTTTATTTAAAAAAGCAGAACCTGCAAATTCAAAACAAGGCTCTGCTTTTTGGGGTTTAATTTTCTTTTGGGTAAAAGGTAACTGTTATCTCTGTTTCTTCACCAACAGTACTGTCTACCTTTATTTTTGCATTATGAATTTCCGCTATATGCTTTACAATAGCCAAGCCAAGGCCCGTACCGCCCGTTTCTTTGGAACGGCTTTTATCAACACGGTAAAAACGCTCGAATATTCTGTCCTTATGCTTTTTTTCTATGCCTATACCGGTATCCTTTACCACAAGAACAGGCGATTCGTTTTCTGTTTTAAGTGTTATACACACCTTTCCGTTAGGCTTGTTGTACCGTATAGCGTTGTCACACAGGTTGTACACAAGTTCAAAAAGCTGTGTTTCGTTGCCGGTTACGGTAACATCCTGCAAATCGGTTTCTATGGTAATGTTGTTTTTTCTTGTGGACATTTCCAAAGTTTCTACTGCTTCCTCAACAGTATCCTTTAGATTTACCTTTTTGACACCCTCTATTTGATATGCCTTGTCGTCCATTTTTGAAAGACGCATAATATCGCCTATAAGGGATATAAGTCTGCCTGCTTCCTTGTGGATTCTTCCTGCAAACTTTTGCATATCCTCAGGCTCTGTTACCATACCGTTTTCTATCATTTCCGCATAGCCTGAAATTGAGGTAAGAGGGGTTTTCAGCTCGTGAGTAACATTGGCTGTAAATTCACGGCGCAGCTTCTCTGTTTTTTTCTGTGCCGTAATATCCAACAGCAGGCATATTACACCTACAACCTCTCCGTTTGTATATACTGGACTAACATACAGCTTTACTGTCTTTTTGTTAAGCTTAACCTCGTTTACCGTACTTTCACCCTTAGACGCCTTGTTTACACTGTCCAGCAGGGTGTCGTTTTGGTAAACCTCCAAAATATTTTTGCCTTCATTATTGTGGTGCTTGGTTTTTAAAAGCTTCTTTGCGCTGCCGTTTTCGACCAAAATAACCTTGTCAACATCAAGCATAATAAAGCCCTCTCGCATATTTGCAATTAGGGTGGTTATTCTGTCACGCTGCTCCTGTAGGTCGTCAAATTGTTTTTTGATTTTCCTTTGCTGTTTTGCAATGGTATCTGCAAAAGGCTTAAGCTCCTCATAGACAACATCTTTATTGTCAAATTTCATATTACTAAAAGGCTCTACAATCTTTTTGGACAATCTGCCTGCCAAAAGTAAACTAAAGAGAACAACATATATTCCCAGGGAAAGCACAATAAATAATATCCAACCGTACAGGCTGAAAATACTCTGTACGGTTTTTCCTATACGCAGTACATTGCCGTTGTCCATTTTTATGGCGTAGTAGTATGTAACCTTGTTGACTGAGTTGGAATACCTTGAGCTTTCACCCTTGCCCTCGGCAAGGGCCTGCTGGATTTCGGGACGGGCGTTGTGGTTGCCCATTTCATCTTTTTCCAGTTCCCGGTTACTTTCATACAGCACCTTTCCGTCTTTGTCCACTACCGTAATGCGGTAGTCGTCCATAAGTTTTATATTTGAATTTGGATATTGTTGGTTGTTTTCGTCCAGCACTTCTTCAACAAAGCTGCCGTAATTTGCAAGGTCATTATACGCCTGCTCCGAAAAGGCAAACCAAGTGGCAACACAACAGCAAACAGCTGTAAGCAATGTGGCAACACCGGCAGCAACAACAAATCTTTTAGTTAATGTAGTTCGCAGCTTCAATTCTTATTCTCCTACCTTATAGCCTACATGGCGTACAGTTTTTATAACACTGCCGCAGTCGCCCAGCTTTTGTCTTAATGTTTTTATGTGGGCGTCTACTGTACGGCTTTCGCCTCCAAAATCATAGCCCCATACCTTTTCCAAAAGCTTTTCTCTGGTTAAAACTATGTCCTTGTTGGCAAGCAAATACTTCAAAAGCTCATACTCCTTGTAGGTCAGCACGCAAGGCTCGCCGTTAGCCGTAACCTTGTGCTTAAAATCGTCTACAGTTATACCATGGTATTCCAAAACCGTAAGCTCCTGCTTTTGTTCACAGCGTCTTAACAGTGCCCTTACCCTTGATACAAGCTCCATTACGCCAAAAGGCTTAGAAATATAATCGTCGGCGCCCATATCAAGACCTTTTACCTTATCAATTTCAGAGGTTTTTGCAGTAACCATAATTACCGGCACCTTTTGCATTCTTTCGTCTGCTCTTATTTTTGTAAGTATAGACAGTCCATCCTCGTTTGGCAGCATTATGTCAAGCAGTACAAGACTTGGCACGGTTTCGTTACAGGCGTTAAAAAATGCCTGACTTTCGCCAAAGGACATAACCTCGTAGCCGCTGTTTTTTAGAGCGTACCCCTCCAGTTCACGAATATCTATATCATCCTCAACAATGTAAATCACATTAAACACCTCTTATTTTATACAGTATGTATATTATTACTTTGAGTATATTTTCACATTATAAAACCGACTATGGTGATTATACCATAGTCGGTGTAAAAAAGTGTACTTGTTGTGTAAAATATTCGTAAAATCGTGCTATAGAATATCCTTTATAGCCTCGTCAATATCCTCCAAGCTGTCAAGGTGGTCTTTGTGCTTGCCTGTAAAGGCATATATAACCCATTCTGCAAGGTTTACGCAATGGTCGCCTAGGCGCTCAAAATATTTTGCAACCATAAGTGCGTCGGGTGCTTCCTCTGCTCCTTCAGCATCGGTTTTAATCATATTAATAAGCTGGTCTTTAACCTTATTGAAGTAATCGTCTACACGGTCGTCTGTTTTGCAAACATTCAGTGCCGCCTTAACATCACGATTTACATATGCGTCTATGCTGCCTTTAAGCATTTCAACTGTAATTTTACCCATTCTGATAATATCCTCAAGGGCTTTGCTTCCACGGCATACCTTAATCATAACAGACAGCGACGCAATATCGTCGGTAATGTCGCCAATACGCTCCATATCGGTAATCATTTTCAGTGCTGCCGAAACAAAGTGAAAGTCGCTTGCTACAGGCTGCTGCTGTAAAATAACATTTAAGCACTGGCTTTCAATGTTCTTTTCCATTTTATCAATGTCAAGCTCAATTTCCTTTGCTGCCTTTACAAGCTTTTCGTCGTTGTCCTTTAGGCACAAAATAGAATTTTCAATGGCATTGCCCAATACCAGCCCCATATCAATAACATTATTATTTATACCGTCAAGCTGCGCCATATATAAATTTCTCATTATTAACCGAACCTCCCCGAAATATACTCCTCTGTTCTTTTGTCCTGAGGCATATTAAATATTTTTGCTGTTTGGTTAAACTCTACTACCTCGCCAAGCAGGAAAAACGCTGTTTTGTCAGAAATTCTTGCTGCCTGCTGCATATTATGTGTAACCATAATGATGGTATATTTATTCTTTAGCTCCAACGCCAAGTCTTCAATTTTTGATGTAGAAATAGGGTCAAGTGCAGAAGTAGGCTCATCCATAAGCAAAACCTCCGGCTCTACTGCCAGCGCCCTGGCTATGCAAAGCCTTTGCTGCTGACCGCCGGACATACCAAGTGCGTTTTTCTTTAGTCTGTCCTTTACCTCGTCCCAAATTGCGGCGTCACGCAGGGCCTTTTCTACAATTTCGTCAAGCTGGCTTTTTTTGCGTATGCCGTGTGTACGGGGGCCGTATGCAATGTTGTCATAAATACTCATAGGAAACGGGTTTGGCTTTTGGAAAACCATACCTACTCTTTTTCTTAGCTGATTAATGTCTATGTTACCGTATATATCCTTACCGTCAAGAAGAATTTTACCTGTTATTTTGCAGCCCTCTACAAGGTCGTTCATTCTGTTAAGGGACTTTAGCAATGTAGATTTACCGCAGCCTGAAGGACCTATAAAGGCAGTAATTTCCTTTTCGCTAAGCTTTAAATTTATATTTTTCAGAGCTTTAAAGCTGCCGTAGTAAAGCTCCATATTGGAAATTTCAAATTTCTCCATTAATTTTTCCTCCGTCTTAACCCATTTTCTTTGTCAGCTTTTTAGCCGCAAAGGATGACAGGGCATTTATAATTACCACCAGTACAAGCAAAACAACCGCTGTGCCGTAGGCCTGGCTTGTGTGCAAACCCTCGTTAGTACACAGGTACATATGCACTGACAGCGTTCTTGTTGATGAAAAAATATCCTTTGGGTACTGTGCTATTGTACCTGCTGTATAAATAAGCGCAGCCGACTCGCCGACTATTCTTCCTATTGCAAGAATTACGCCAGAGAGAATACCCGGAACAGCCGTAGGAAGAATTACCCTAAACACTGTTCTAAGCTTACCGGCGCCTAGACCGAAGCTGCCCTCTCTGAAAGAATCCGGCACTGTGTTAAGAGCCTCTTCTGTAGTACGCATTATAAGCGGCAGTATCATAATAGCCAGCGTACAGGAGCCTGCAATAAGCGAGTTGCCCCAACCCAGTGTAGTTACAAAAAACAGCATACCAAACAAGCCGTAGACAATAGACGGTATACCTGAAAGGGTTTCTGCCGTCATTCTTACCATAGACACAAGCTTGTTGCCCCTTTTTGCATACTCTACCAAATATATAGCTGCAAAAATTCCCAAAGGTACGGCAATAACAAGTGATATAGCTGTTATAAGCACTGTATTTAAAAGTGCCGGCATTAATGAAGCATTTTCGGAGTTATACTCAAGTGAAAACAACTCCGGTGTAAGGTTTGGAATACCTTGAACTAAAATGTACGCTATTAAAAATAAGAGTGCGCCTACTGTAATTACTGCGCAAAGTATTACCAATATTAACAGTACAAGTGACGATGGGTGGTTCTTGTACTGAAGCATTTTTTGCTTAAAGGTTACAGTATTAATAGCCTGTATGTTCTCTGCATTTACAGCAGTTTTTTCTTTGACAGCCATTATGATTTTGCCCCCTTATTTTTTATTACCGCAAACAGCAGATTGATTATAAGAATCAGTACAAACAGTACAACGCCTGTAGCTATAAGCGCCTCACGGTGCAAATCGGTTGCATAGCCCATTTCAAGCACTATATTTGTTGTAAGTGTGCGCACACCTGACAATATACTGTTTGGTATTACCGTACTGTTGCCTGCAACAAGTATAACTGCCATTGTTTCGCCTATGGCTCTGCCTATGCCAAGTACAACACCTGCCAAAATACCGGACTTTGCTGCCGGCACTACTGTGCGGAACACGCTGCGTTCTTTTGTTGAACCAAGTGCCAAAGCACCCTCGTAGTAGGAATCCGACACGGCGTTAATTGCACTTTCGGACACACTTACTATTGTTGGAAGTATCATTATGGCAAGCAAAACAGAGGCTGTTAAAATTCCGTAGCCGCTGCCGCCAAAGGTATTGCGTATAAACGGTACAAGCACTACCATACCAAAAAATCCGTATACAACAGACGGTATGCCTGCAAGTAAGTCAATTGCCGGCTTAATTATTTTGTACAGCCTTCTCGGGCAAAATCTTGAAAGGCATATAGCCGTCATAATACCTATAGGAACACCCAGTACCACTGCACCTACCGTTATATATATGCTGCCTAAAATCATAGGCCATATTCCGTAGCTGGCAGGCTCGTTGTTTGGCGCCCACTTGGTACCTAACAAAAAGTCAAATACTCCTATTTTTGCCATTGCCGGAATACCGTTTACAAACAGGAACAAGCATATTAACAAAACTGCTGCTATTGAAACAAGAGCCGCACACAAGAAAACCACTTGCATTATCTTTTCTTTATATTTACGCATTAGTTTTTCCCTTTCTTGCAAATACAGGGCAGCACCGGCTGCCCTGCTGATTTATTTTGTTAAGGCCTGTTTTTAGCCAAGCTCCCAAGTTGTTATGCTGCCTGTGTATATACCCTTTAGCTGGTCAAGCTTAATGTCTTCAACTGTATTTGACTTATTAACAATTACTGCAATACCGTCCTTTGCTATAACAGTACCCTTAATGCCCTTTGCTGTTTCACTGTCTTTTAGCTCTCTTGAAGCCATACCGATATCAACTGTTCCCTCAGCTGCCTGTGACATACCTGTTGAGGAGTCGCTTGTATTTACTTCAACTGTAACATCCTTGTTTACTTTCTGATAAGCCTCTGCCAGCTTTTCCATTACAGGTGATACGGAAGACGAACCGCCAACCTTTACCTTACCCTTGCCCTTAGCTCCTGCAAAAGGCTTTGCGTTGTCTACAGCCTCTACATAGTCCTTATTGACAATTTCCTGACCTTCTTTACTTAGAATATAATCAATAAAGTTTTGAGCGGCCTCGCTTAGATTATCCTTTGTGGCAATGTTAAACGGTCTTGAAATTTTGTAAGAACCGTCCTTTACTGTTTCTGATGTTGGTTCAACACCGTCAATTTTTGCTGCCTTTACCGTATCGTTAAGTGAACCAAGTGAAATGTAGCCTATAGCTGTTGGGTCGCCTGCAACGCCTGTCAGAACAGCCTGTGTGCTGCTTTGTACAATAGCTGATGACAGTGTGTTGTCGGTTTTTGTTCCGTTCTTTTCCTCCTGTACGCCTGTTAGCTCAATAAAAGCTGAACGGGTACCTGAACCGTCTTCTCTTGTTATTACTGAAATGTTAGATTTTGTGTCAAAGCCGCTTGCGCTTGAATTGTCGGAACTTGAGCTGCTGCCTGTGCTGCCGCATCCTGCAAGTGAAGCCATTACAATTAAACCGGCTGCTGCTGTTGCTAAAATCTTCTTTGTTTTCATTTTAATAATCTCCTTTTAAAATAGGTTAAACCCCCGTAATATTTTTTCTTTCTCTCTCGGGTACATTTAGGAGTATAAAACCATATTGTGAAATCTAAATATTTATTTCAGTAAACCTTTCGTAAAGAAAAGTGAAATGTATGTAAAGCCGTAAAACAATATACTATACTCTAATATTTATGACCATTTTTTCGGACATAAACCAGAATTTTTGAATTTTTAAAAAATAATAACTAAAAATCATTATTGCGCCATAGCATTATTTTAATATTTGGGTCGGTGCATTTACTTGAAAGAAATATGCTTTTATGTTAAAATTATCAGTAAATTGTGTTTAGATATATTACACCTTTTACAGAGGTATTATATAGTTATTATTTGTATACGAAAATGTAAAGGAGATTGCCAATATGTGTGGTATTTGTGGTTTTACAGGAGAGGTTATAAGCCGTGACGACACCATAGAGAGAATGACCAAGGTTATTACTCACCGTGGACCTGACAGCAGTGGCTTCTACAAAGAACCTGACAGTAAAATAACAATGGGCTTCAGAAGACTGAGTATTATTGACCTAGACGCCGGTCATCAGCCTATATATAACGAGGACAAGTCTATGGTGCTTACCTTTAACGGTGAGATTTATAACTACCGTGACCTGCGTAAGGAACTTATAGAGTTGGGACATACTTTTTACACAGAGTCTGACTCAGAGGTGCTTATACACGGCTTTGAGCAGTGGCAGGAGAAGCTTTTGGACAGACTAAGAGGTATGTTTGGCTTTGCTATATACAACCTAAAGGATAATTCACTGTTTATTGCCCGTGACTTTTTCGGAATAAAGCCGATGCACTATGCACAGGTTGGCAATAATTTTGTTTACGGCTCTGAAATTAAGAGTATTCTTGAGTTTCCGGGCTTTGAAAAGAAGTTTAACTACAGAACATTAGACAACTATCTTTCTTTCCAGTATGCCGTACCGCCTGAAACATTCTTTGAGGGTGTGTACTGCTTAATGCCGGGACATTACCTATGGTACAAAGACGGCAAGGTAACTACCACCAGATATTGGGAAGCAAGGTTTGAGCCTGACGAAAGCCTTACAGAGGAGCAGGCAATAGACGAGATTGAAAAGGTTTTTGAGAACTCTGTAAACGCACACAAAATAAGTGATGTTGAGGTTGGCTGTTTCTTGTCAAGCGGCGTTGACTCAAGCTATGTATCAACATATTTTGCAGACCAAAAAACCTTTACGGTAGGCTTTGACTTTGGCGAAAAGTATAACGAAATCAGTTGGGCACAGCGTCTGTCAAAAAAAATAGGTGTTGACCACCACTACAAGCTGATAAAATCAGAGGAATTTTGGGGCAGTATAAAAAAGGTACAGTACCATATGGACCAGCCTTTGGCTGACCCGTCCTGTATAGCACTTTACTTTGTTTCTAAAATTGCAAGCGAGCATGTAAAGGTTGTGCTTTCGGGCGAGGGTGCAGACGAGCTGTTTGGCGGCTACACCTGCTACAACGACCCGAGAGTATTCAAGGTTTATCAAAAGCTTGTGCCTTACGGCCTGCGTAAGGGAATATGCAGCCTAATGAAAAAGCTGCCTGACATTAAGGGCCGTGACTATTTAATAAGAGCAACACACCCGTTGGAGGACAGGTTCATAGGCAACGCCTTTATGTATGACCTTGAGGAAAAGAAAAAGATTTTAAAAGACCCATCTATCGCAACCCGTCCGCAGGACAAGTGCAAGCCTTACTACAGCCGTGTACCTGATTATGACGATGTTACAAAGATGCAGTACCTTGACATTAATATGTGGATGGTTGGCGACATTCTGCTAAAGGCTGACAGAATGAGTATGGCTAACTCACTGGAGCTTAGAGTACCTTTCCTTGATAAAGAGGTATTTAAGGTAGCTTCTAAGATACCTACAAACCTGCGAGTAAACAAGCACAACACAAAGTACGCTATGCGTAAGGCGGCACTTCGTCATTTACCGCCTGAAACGGCCGAAAAGAAAAAGCTTGGTTTTCCTGTGCCTACAAGAGTATGGCTGAGAGATGAGCGTTACTACAATGTTGTAAGGGATATGTTTAACTCTGAAACAGCTAAGAAGTTCTTTAACCCTGAAATTATTACCGGATTTTTGGACGAGCATTTCAGCGGCAAGGAGGACAACAGCCGTAAGGTATGGACAATTTATATTTTCCTTGTATGGTATGAAATTTACTTTGAGGGTAAGTATGACCCTGAAAAAGGCGAATAATTAAATATTAAAAATAACAAAGGCTTTGCAGAGCTAAACACCTGCAAAGCCTTTGCTGTATATAAAAGCCACCCCAGCTTTGTTTTTAAAATAAAGCCGGGGCGGTGTTGTTTAACTGTTATTGCAATATGCCCGTTTAATTTTATGCTGTTGCCTATAAGTTTAAAGCGAAGCCGGCAGCATACTGTTTTTCTTTTCCTTTTTCAGCAGATACACAAAGAAAACTCCGCATATTATTAGCTGCAAAACCGTAGACGCCGGCGTAGCCAAACCAATGTGGAAAAGCGTTGCACCCGGTATTTTGCTTACAAAGTACGACACAGGTATTCTTACGCAGAAAGCACCTATAATACCCTGTATCATAACAAATTTTGTTTTGCCCATACCGCTGTAGTAGCCGTTTAGGCAGAACAGCTCCGCTGTAAGCAGACAGTCTATACCGTATGCCTTTAGGTAATCCGCCGCCATTTGCACAACAGTTGCGTCGTTGTCAAACACACTTGCAAGAAGTGAGCCGTGAAAAATAGCAAGATAGGCCATAATTATAACCACCGGCAACGAGGTGCATACTGCATAAAGCAGAGCTTTTCTGGCTCTTTTTATTTTATTTGCACCTATATTTTGCGCTACAAAAGCTGACAACGACTGCATATAAGCCGACGGAATAAGCATTAAAAATACACAGACCTTTTCTGCTACGCCTACGCCTGCCGATTGCTCAAGGCCTATACTGTTTATAATAGCGGTAATAACCAAAAACGAAATACTTACAAGCAGGTCCTGCAGTGCCACAGGCACGCCGAATTTTAATATTCTTGAAATATAAAGCTTGTTCCACCGTATGTTCTTAACGGTAAAGGGAATGTCCACCTTTCGCACTATAATGATTACAAGTGAAACTATAACGCTTACCGCCTGGGCCGTAACGGTAGCATATGCCGCACCTGCGGCGCCCATACCCAGCTTTGCAACCAACAGCAGGTCTAGAAATATGTTTACAACACAGGCTATAGCCACGGTAATAAGGGGAACCTTTGAGTCGCCCAGCCCCTTAAACACGGCGCTAAGGGTGTTAAAGGCTACTATAAATATAATACCGCCGGAGCAAATAGCCAAATAAGACACTGTTTGCTCCATTGCGTCCGCCGGGGCTTTCATAATTTGCGAAATAGGCCTTGCTCCGGCTACAAATACAGCTGTAAACACCACAGCAATTATTGAGAACAACACAATGGCACTGCCTATGGCCTTGCCTGCCTCTTCTACCTTTTTCTCTCCTATTTTCTGCCCCAACAGTATAGTTACACCCATAGACAGGCTTGCAAAGGTGACAGTAAGGCTCTGCATAATAAGACTGCCTGTTGATACGGCAGACACATCTGCCGTTTGTGCAAACTGGCCTACAATAAGCAAATCCGCCGCACCGTACATAGCCTGCAAAAACAAAGCAAGAAAAATAGGCGAGGCAAATTTTAGCAAAGGCCCAAGTATTTTACCCTCTGTAAAATTATGAATTTTTTCCATAAGTCCTCCTTATTCCAACAATGTTAAATATTTATTTTTACAACAAAAAACCGGACAAGAAAACCAAGCACACTTGGCATCTTATCCGGCAATGATAGTTATGACCATCTGCCCTCCGATGAGCAACAGTATGTTATCACAATTTAACCTATATGTCAACAGGGATTATATTATATTTAATAACTTTAATAACATTAAATACTATATACTTTAAACTCACATCTATAAACAGTTAGCAATGTGTGCTTAACACTGCTTTACTAAAACAGTGTTAAAAGGTTAAGGCTTAACTAAACAATAAAATATTTTCTCACCAGCCATAATTAATGCTAAACATATTTAACAAAAATGGCAAAAAATAAAACCCGCATTGGAAAAACAGCTTTCCAATGCGGGTTTTGTGGAGCTGATAACGGGAGTCGAACCCGTGACCTCAGCCTTACCAAGACTGCGCTCTGCCTACTGAGCTATATCAGCTTATTTACAAGCCTTGTATATAATATCATATAATAAATACAATTTCAAATGTTTTTGCAAAAAATATAAAAAATATTTTATAAACCTTAGGTGCAATACCTGATGTAGCACTGCCGTAATAAAACTCCAAAAGGCAAATACACCGTTTAAATGTACTTGCCCTTTGTTTTAAAAGAGAGAAGAGAAAAAAATTTATGTTAAGATTAGTTGTTTTCGTGATTGGGGCTGCGGTGGCTTTATGCATAAGAAGAGGTAATAACAAAGAGAAGACCACCGCAGCAAAAAGGGGGAATTATATCTTTAAAGATATAAATAAATTAGAAGTATATGTAAAAAAGTTATTTTCGTTTGGCTGCAGACTAAAGAGGGGGGAGAGAATCCACAGCCTTATAATTGGGTAAATTATGATGAAAGAGTTGTACGCTGAAATTTGGGAGATGTGGCTGCAGCCTGGGTTGTAACAAAAAGGAGAGAGATACGCCGCAGCCACATATTATTATCCATACGGATAACAGAAGGTATATTTAATAAGTTATTAGCAATTAATAATTATCAGCCAAATATTTGGTCGTATATAGAGCCACTGCCTGAGCCGGAATTGTTGCCGTTGTCATAGGTTTTGTTCTGCTGGTTTTGGCTTGAGTTGTTCTGGCTGTCTGACTTACTTGAAGAATCAGAGGTTTGGTAGTCTGACCTTGCGCCAAGGGTTACAGTAACAGACTCTTCTTTAAAGTCGCCATCTGCCTGCTGACGCTTTAGGGTAATTTTTACCTTGTCGCCGGCTTTCTTGCTCTCAATTCTTGACTGCAAGCCTTCCATAGTACTTACATCTATACCGTCAAAGCCTGTAATAATATCGCCTGCCTGTATGCCTGCCTTAGCAGCCGGTGAGCTTGTATTTACCTGAGCAACATATACGCCTGTAGGTAAACCAAGTGACTGTGAGTAGCTTGCGGTAATATTTTTACCTGAAATACCCAAGTAAGCCTGCTGGTCTTCTGATACAGTTGTGTTGTTTATTAGGCTGTCTATAATAGGGCTTGCGGTAGATATTGGAATAGCGTAGCCCATACCCTCAACATTGGTGTCGCTGTACTTAGCAGAGTTAATACCTATAACATTGCCGTTCATATCCAACAAAGCGCCGCCGCTGTTGCCAGGGTTAATAGCTGCGTCTGTTTGAATAAGTGTCATAGTTTTGTCTGTCATCTGAACCTCACGCTCAAGTGCACTGATGTAGCCTGCTGTTACAGACTGACCATAGCCGAGTGCGTTACCTATAGCAACTACAGGCTGACCAAGCTGTAGGTCTGTAGAATCTCCAAGTGTAGCTACCTTAATAGCCTTTAGGGTGTCAGCCGAAACATCTGACTTTTTAACTGTAATAACAGCCAAGTCGTGGTCGGAGTCTGTTCCCTTTATGGTAGCCTCGCAGGAAGAACCGTCAGAGAATGTTACGCTGATTTTGTCTGAATCTTCTATAACATGGTAGTTAGTAACCATCATAAGCTCTGAGCTTGTTTCAGAAATAATTATACCTGAACCGCTACCCTGTACCTGCTGCTGTGTTTCGTCGCCGTAGCCATAGCCGTAACCAAAATACTGGCTGTATGGGTTTTGAACAGACTGTGTGCTGATAGTGTTAATTGACACCATTGACGGCATTACATTTGACACTACAGAAGAAACATCGTAGGTAGTACTAACTGTATTGCCGGAACTTTTAACAGTAGATGCTGTCTTGTTGTTTGAGGTTTGGCTTGATGTGTTTGATGAATCGCCAAGCAGCTGTGTGCCTGCGTAGTTTACACCAAACATTGTGCCGCCTGCAATAATTCCGAAACACAGTGCAGCTGCAATAACCTTTGCCAGCCACTTGCCGCCTTTTTTCTTTTCCTTTGGCTTTTTAGAAGTGTTTGTGTTGTAGCCGTCGTTAAAACTGCTGTTCATATTCTGCTCAGGTGTGCTTTGGGAATAAACATTGTTGTTATATTCCTCTGGAGGCTGTGCAGTTGTATTTTCCTGGTTAGCTGTGGCAGTGTATGGGTTGGTGTACTGCTGAGAACCGTATGCAGCCTGGTTTTGTGTATTATAGTTTGTATTGTTATTTTCAAAGTTATTATTTCCGTTGTTTGTGCCATATGGATTGCCATACTTGTCATTGAAATTGTTGTTCATAACATTCATCCTTTCAAAGCTATTGTTAGTTTCTATGGTTTCATAATACTGTATATTCCTTGAAGAAACATTGAAAACATTTTAATTTTTAATATATTTTATTATATTAAAAACCGTTATTTTTCTTTTTCTTTAGGATAGTTACATAATAACTAATGTTCCTTGAAGTTTTATTGAAATTTTTAAATCTTTTCAAATTTTTCTTTTAGGTTTTTTCGTTGTTCCTTTGGAATGGCTATATAATATTCCGCCAACCTTGAAAAAATATTGAAAACACTTTAAGATTCTATTCTTAACGAAAAGTTAATATTCTTTCTTTTTGTTAATTGACAAAGTTGTAAAAATTACCTGTATAGGGTATAATAACAGCATATTATTTATGGAGAGGTTGAAATGAATCTAGGTTTTGTAAGAGTTGCCGCCGCTACACCAGAAATATGTGTAGCAGACTGTCAACATAATAAAAACGAAATTATAAAGCTAATAAAAGAAGCAAACGGAAACGGTGCATCACTGGTTGTATTTCCGGAGCTGTGCATAACCGGCTACACCTGCGGAGATTTGTTTTTACAAAGAACACTTGTAGAGGGCGCAAAGCAGGCTGTAACAGACATTGTAAAAGCAACCGCTGATTTAGACATAGTGTCTGTAGTAGGTCTGCCTGTAGCAGCCGGAGGCAGCTTGTACAACTGCGGCGCTGTTATATGCAAGGGCAAAATTATATGCCTGGTACCGAAAATTAATATACCGAACTATTCCGAATTTTACGAAATGCGCCATTTTACACCGGCAGAAAACAATATGTGCCAAAAGGTAAGCTTTGGCGAGCTGGGCGAGGTTGACCTGGCTACTGATGTTGTTTTCCAAAGTACAGAATTTTCTGACTTTACATTTGGTGTGGAGATTTGCGAGGATTTGTGGGTAAGCAGCTCACCGTCGGCTAATTTGGCAACCGGTGGCGCTAACATTATAGCTAATTTGTCGGCAAGCGACGAAGTAATAGGCAAGCCGGCATACCGTAAATCTCTTATAGAAATAACCTCTGCCTCATTAATTTGCGGCTATGTTTTTGCTGACGCAGGCTTGGGAGAATCAACTACAGATATGGTTTTCTCCGGAAATAACCTAATAGCAGAAAACGGCGTAACGCTACAGCAGGCACAACGCTACACTACAGGCGTTATTTACGGTGACATAGATGTTGAAAAGCTTGCAGGTGAGCGCAGAAGAATGACCACCTATATGCCGCACACAAACTGCAAAAAATACAGCTTTTCCGTAGGAGCAAAGGAATTTAAGCTAAACAGAAGCTTTCCAAAAACACCTTTTGTTCCAAGCAGTAAAACCGACATTTCACAGCGTTGCCAAGATATACTTGCAATACAGTCTGTAGGCTTAGCTACCAGACTAAAGCATACAGGCATTAAAAGCGCAGTAATTGGCTTGTCGGGCGGGCTTGATTCTACACTTGCATTAATTGTTACGGTACACGCCTTTGACCGTCTTAAACTGGACCGCAAGGGCATTACGGCTGTAACTATGCCTTGCTTTGGTACTACAAAAAGAACAAAGTCAAATGCCGAAAAGCTTGCCGAAGCATATGGTGTAAGCTTTAAAGAGGTTAATATAACCAAGGCAGTAAATCAGCATTTTGCTGACATTGACCATAACAGCAGTGTAACTGATGTAACCTACGAAAATTCTCAGGCTCGTGAGCGCACACAGGTGCTTATGGATATAGCAAACCAAAAGGGCGGTCTTGTAATAGGTACAGGCGACCTAAGCGAGCTTGCCCTAGGTTGGGCAACATATAACGGTGACCATATGAGTATGTATGCTGTAAACGCCTCTGTTCCAAAAACATTGGTAAGGTATTTAACTGCATATGAGGCAGAAAACTCTGACGGAGAGCTGAAAACGGTTTTGCAGGATGTTTTAGACACACCGGTAAGCCCTGAATTGCTTCCGCCAACTAACGGTGAAATATCACAAAAAACAGAGGATCTTGTAGGCCCGTATGAGCTGCACGACTTTTTCCTTTATTATTTTGTTCGCTTTGGTTTTACACCGGTAAAAATATTCTATATGGCACAGCAAACATTTGAGGGTGCATATACACCGCAAACTATATTAAAGTGGCTAAAGGTATTTGTTAGGCGTTTCTTTATGCAGCAATTTAAACGCTCCTGTCTGCCTGACGGCCCTAAGGTAGGTTCCGTTACACTTTCACCAAGGGGTGACTTCCGTATGCCTAGCGACGCTTCGGCGGCACTGTGGCAGCAACAGCTGGACAGTATTGAGCTATAAACAACCATATAAAAACGGCAGACAAGCAAGTAAAGCCGCATAGCTACTGCCTGTCTGCTGTATTTTTTATATTTTGCAAAAATAAATCTCCTGTACATTTACTTATAATGTACAGGAGATTTTTAATCTTTATTATTTAGTCAAGAACATACACGCTTACATCTCTTCTGCCAAACTCAGCACATTCTTCATATGTGTAGTAGAACACATCTACTATAGCCGAGCCGTCATACAATGCTCCGCCTGTGTCTATAGCTGTTGCATATCCGTAAACGAAACCGTCGTCTGCTACAATATACAGCTTTGTTCCCAAAGGTATAATGTCAGGGTTTACAGCAACACCGCCTACATAAACTTCTTGACCTGAGGCTGTAAGTGAGCCTGCCGGGGCATAGTATGCAGTGCCTGAGCCGTGTAAAACATTTGAATATGAAACCTGGTTGCCCTCTGAATCATACAAAACTCCGTCTTCCTCGCTTACAGGTACACCGGACTCAGAAGCTGAAGCTGTGATACTGTCTGCGGCCGCCTTTTTAGCAGCTGACTTCTTTGTACCGACTGTAACTTCTTTATTTACAGGCTCCTTAGTAAGCTCACTGCTTACTATCTCTTCGTCTGTAACCTCACCGTTTACAAGGGTTTGCTTTGTTACCACGGTATATTCACCGTCAACACCCTTTTTCGTTACCTTAGTTTTGCCCTCTGCCAATTTGTCAGAATAGGTTTCAACCGTTTCATAAGGAACTTTTTCAACTGTTTTCACATTTTTGTATTCAATTCTTGTTATTGAAATTTCCATATTTTCAGTAACATCATCAGTTAGCTCACAGCTGACTGTGTCGTACTTGCCCAGCTTAATATTAAGGTAAGCAAGTGCGTCCTTTACTGTACCCACAGGTACCTTAACTGTTTTGTCCTTGCCGTCAACACTAACCTTAACTGTTTTGTACTCTTTAACCTCTACAGTTAAGCCCTCTGTCAGCTTTGTGTCTTTCTGAGGTGTAACAATGTGGTTGGCAGTTACCTTTACATTTGCCTGCTTAAGCAAATCGGAAACTGTACCGCCGCTTACCATGTATCTGTCTTTAGACTTGTTGTCTGTTTTAACATATACCGGGAAGTATCTGGTAACATCAATAGTAATAACACCGTTTTTGTTGTTAGCCTCTGCAACATCGTACTGACCAAGCTCTACGCCGGCGTCAGCCAAAATATCATATTTATCAGTTCCTGTAACGCTTACACGAACTGTCTTTCCGTCAACATTAATGACTGCTGTTCTGTTTAACGCTGCTACTGAAAATGCCGATGTAAGGAAAATCACGCTCATAAGAATAAGCAGTACGCCTCTTCTAAAAACCGATTTAGACTTACTCTCGCTGCCTATAGCGGTAATAAACATAAATTAAAGAACTCCTTATCTGTTTTGAATTTACCCCCAAGCGTAACATAATAAAAATAAATTTTACCTGCTTAGAAGTATAAGTCTGCTATTTTGGTTCCTTAGGCTGCATTATAACAGCATTCTTAGATATGTCAAATAATTTGAAATTATTTTTTTGTGCAAAACGCCAAACAAATATTTGCAAATGTGGGAAATTCATTAAAAAATCCCTTTAAAAAGCCAATTCTCGCCTCTAAAACATTTGTTCAAAGGTTAAAAAACTGTGCAATGTGCAAAAACTTAATTACACAGTGGTTACAAATGTTACAAACCTGTATTAAAAGATATTCATATAAAGATTTAAGGGTTATTTTGTAACAATCAGACTAATTATAATATTTAAAATTGCATTTTCGTCATATGTCTTACGCTGCATTCAAACTCCTATAATTGAAACACAAAAACGAAGCAATACAGCAGCTGATTTATTTATTTTTGTGACCGCTTTAATGTTCTTTAGAAAATGTGAATTAATATTCCTGTACTGTATATATTTGACATAAAGTTTCCAATTATTCACTTGCGTTACTTGAAATATAACCGTTTATAAACTATAATTACCTATAATAGATATTTTTATAAAGAGGGCAAAGGGATGGACTTTAGAGTAATTAAGGCAGAAAAAATTACGGAGACAGTAAAAGAACTTTTAATGGACTGCAACTATAATATAGGTAGCGATATTACAAACGCCTTGGAAAAAGCAAAAGAAACCGAGAAATCGGAGGTAGGCAGACAGGTACTGTGTCAGCTTATTGAAAATAATAAAATAGCGCACGATGAACAGGTTCCGCTGTGTCAGGACACCGGTATGGTTGTACTTTTTGTACAGTATGGCGACAAAGTGGTTATAGACGGCGGCAGCTTTAAGAATGCCGTTACAGAGGGTGTAAGGCAGGCCTACAAAGAGGGCTATTTGAGAAAATCGGTTGTAAACGACCCGGTTTTTGACAGAATTAACACCAGGGACAATACACCTGCAATTATTCATACAGAAATAGTACCGGGTGAGAAAATTGTAATTACAGCCGGCGGCAAAGGCTTTGGCAGTGAAAATATGTCTGCAATTAAAATGCTTACACCGTCATACGGTGCCGAGGGCGTTATAGATTTTGTACTGGACACCGTAAGAAAGGCCGGACCTAACCCATGTCCGCCAATGGTAGTTGGTGTAGGAATAGGCGGTACATTTGAAAAGGCGGCGCAACTGGCTAAGAAAGCTACTTTTAGGTCAATAGAAACCAGCAACCCTGACCCAAGATACGCTGAAATGGAACAACAGCTGTTGGATAGAATTAATAAAATGGGATTTGGCCCTGCCGGACTGGGCGGAACTACTACTGCACTGGGAGTAAATATAGAAACATACCCTACACACATTGCCGGTATGCCTGTAGCAGTAAACATTTGCTGTCACGCTGCAAGGCACAAAACAGCCGCTATATAAAGGAGAAAGCTATGAAGAAAATAAATTTACCCATTACAGATGAGGATATAGAAAATCTTAAAGCAGGGGACAGTGTACTGCTGACAGGTACTATGATAACCGGCAGAGATGCCGCACACAAAAGACTATATGAGCTTGCACAAAAAGGCGAGGATTTTCCTGTTGATATAAATGGTGAGATAATATATTATGTAGGGCCGGCACCGGCAAAGCCGGGACACGCCGTAGGACCGGCAGGACCTACCTCCAGCTACAGAATGGACAAGTATGCACCTACTCTGCTTGATATGGGATTGAAAGGCATGATAGGCAAGGGCGCAAGAAACCAGGAGGTTATAGACGCAATAGTCAGAAACCATGGTATTTACTTTGCGGCTATAGGCGGTGCAGCGGCACTTATATCAAAAAGCATAAAGTCAGACGAGCTTATATGCTATGACGACCTAGGCACCGAGTCAATAAGAAGATATACTGTTGAGGATTTCCCGTGCATAGTTGTTATAGACTGTAAAGGCAACAACATATACGAAACCGAGCCTAAAAAATACTGCACAGAATAAGAATTTTCCCCTCTGTTATACTAAAACAGAGGGATTTTTGTTTTTATGAATTATTCTTTGCAGTTACTTGAATTGATTACATAAATAGGGTATAATAGCACTTATGGTAAAGAAAAGAATTTAAGAAGCGAGGTTTTTATATATGAAAAACTTACTTAAAAAGCTTACAGCACTTACTTTGGCTGTAGTTGCAGTAGTTTCATTTGCAGGCTGCGGTATGCAAACAGCAACAGTTCCAAACGAAAACAAGGTAAAAGTAAGCGAGTTTAAAAGTGACGCAGGCGTACAGAAAATTTTGAAAGACCTTTTAAACAAAAAATACATTTCAGAAGATAACGCAAACAACTGTGTAAAAACAAATGCAGAGCTTATTGGTGCAAAAGAGGGTTACAGAGTTGACAAAGTAGAGGTAAACGGCTCCAGCTTTTCACTTGAGGTTTACCAGTATGAGGACACAAGCTCTGACACAGCAAAGAATGTTATTGACAGCGTAAAGAAGAACGGTACATTTGACCTGTTTGGCAGAACAGTTTCATACTGTTATATGTCAGACAACGGCAAGTATCTCTTAATTTACCCTGACCCTAAGTCTACAACAGGCAAAGAGGACGACAGCACTAATGCTAAAAGAAAAGATGATGTTATGAAGGTTGTAAATTCAGCAAAGTAAGCTGTAAATTTTACGATTTAACCCTAAGCTATATACAGGCGGCAGTAATCTACTGTTGCCTGTTTTTTATATGTTAATACCAAAAAATTATAAAAAGTTATACAGAGTATAAAAAAGGAATTGCTTTTGTTATCAACACTTTTCAGCAAGTGGAGTTTCCTTAAAAATTTGTACAGCATTGGCGGCGTTTATTACAAAAAATTCTCCATATTTTTTCAACAACAGTAAATAAGTGCCTAAAATAAACTTGAATTATTTAGCACTTTACTATATAATAGGGTTAAAGTGGAGCTTTTGCTCAAGATTATTTTAAGGAGAAGTTGACTATGTATAAGGATATGCTTGATACAATAGGCTTTGTAGGCGAATATGACAAGGCCGTTGCTGACGCAATGAACGATGAGTTAAAAAGACAAAGAAGAAACCTGGAGCTGATTGCTTCTGAAAATATAGTTTCACCTGCTGTTATGGCGGCAATGGGAAGTGTTCTTACAAATAAATATGCCGAGGGCTACCCGGGCAAGCGTTACTACGGCGGCTGCCAGTGTGTAGATGTTGTAGAAGAAATTGCAAGAAAAAGAGCTTGCGAGCTTTTTGGTGCTGAACACGCAAATGTACAGCCTCACTCAGGTGCTCAGGCTAATATGGCTGTTTACTTTGCAATGCTAAAGCCGGGTGACACTGTAATGGGTATGAACCTTAACGAGGGCGGCCATCTTACACACGGTTCACCTGTAAATATGTCAGGCAGCTACTTTAACTTTGTACCTTACGGAGTTGACCCTGAAACACACCTTATTAACTATGATAAGGTTCTTGAAATTGCCAAGGAATGCAAGCCAAAGATGATTGTTTGCGGCGCAAGCGCTTATCCTAGAATTATTGATTTTAAGAAATTCAGAGAAATTGCAGACGAGGTTGGTGCTTACCTAATGGTAGATATGGCGCACATAGCCGGTTTGGTTGCCGCAGGTGTTCACCCTAATCCTGTTGAGTATGCACAGTTTGTAACAACAACTACCCACAAAACACTAAGAGGTCCAAGAGGCGGACTTATTCTTTGCAACGAGGAATACGCTAAGCAAATAGACAAGGCTATATTCCCAGGCACACAGGGCGGTCCTCTAATGCACACAATAGCTGCTAAGGCTGTTTGCTTTGGTGAAGCACTAAAGCCGGAGTTTAAGGCTTATGGTCAGCAAATTGTTAAAAACTGTAAGGCATTAGCTGACGGTCTACTTAAGAGAGGCCACAAGCTTGTAAGCGGCGGTACAGACAATCATGTTATGCTGCTTGACCTGCGTGACACAGAGCTAACCGGTAAGGAGCTTGAGCATATGCTTGACGAGGTTTACATAACAGTTAATAAAAACACTGTTCCAAACGAGCCACGCAGCCCATTTGTTACAAGCGGTATTCGTATGGGTACAGCGGCAGTTACAACAAGAGGTCTTGTTGAAGAGGATTTGGACAAGGTTGCAGAGTATATTTCAATGGTTATTAACGACTTTGAAGGAAACGCTGAAGCTGTTCGTGCAGGCGTTACAGAGATTTGCAAAAAATATCCTTTGTACGAATAAGTCTTATTTATTAAATAAAAAACTTAGAGGTAGGCACAGCTGTGTTTACCTCTTTTCTTACTAAATATATAAGGAGAATAGTTATGAAAAAGCCGTTGGCTGACAGAATACGCCCACAGTCACTTGACGAAATTGTAGGGCAAAAGCATCTGCTTGCAGTAGGCAAGCCACTGCGGAATATAATTGAAAATGCAGAAGATGTGCCAAATATGATATTCTACGGCCCCTCGGGTGTAGGCAAAAGCACTGTGGCGTCGTACATAGCTAAACGCACAAATAAGCTGTTAAAAAAGCTAAACGGCACTACAGCCTCTACAGCAGATATTAAACAGTTGGTGTCAGAGCTTGACACCTTTGGCGGAATGAACGGAATACTGCTGTATCTGGACGAAATTCAGTATTTTAACAAAAAACAACAGCAAACACTGTTGGAATACTTAGAAAACGGAAGTATAACCCTTATAGCTTCTACTACAGAAAATCCTTACTTTTATGTATATAACGCTATACTAAGCCGTTGTACTGTTTTTGAATTTAAAACCGTTGACAGCGCCGAGGTTGAAAAAGCTGTGCGGCGTGGATTTGAGCTTATTGCTGACGATGAACAGATAAAAATAAATGCCCATGACGATGCGGTAAAATATATTTCAACAGCCTGCGGAGGAGATGTACGAAAAGCATTAAACGCAGTAGAGCTTTGTACAATAGCAACTATGCCTACAGACGGCGTAAGAAATATTACTCTTGAAACAGCAATGCAGCTTACACAACGCAGTGCTATGAGATACGACAAAGACGGAGATCAGCATTACGACGCAATGTCCGCATTGCAAAAGTCTATGCGTGGCTCTGACCCAAATGCAGCTGTATATTATTTGGCAAGGCTGTTAGAGGGCGGCGACCTGCCGTCTGCCTGCCGGCGACTGCTTGTATGCGCCTGTGAAGATGTAGGACTGGCATATCCACAAATTATTCCTATAGTTAAGTCCTGCGTTGACATAGCACTGCAGGTTGGTATGCCGGAGGCACGCATACCCCTTGCCGACGCTGTAATAATGGTATGCAATGCACCTAAAAGCAACTCTGCCTACAATGCCATAAATGCCGCTACAACAGATATAAATAAGGGATTAGTAGGTGACATTCCAAGACAGCTGCAAAATATGCACTACGACGGTGAGGACAACCAAAACAAAGGACAATTTTACTTATATCCTCACGACTACCCTAACCACTATGTTAAACAGCAATATTTGCCTAATGTAGTAAAGGACAGAGAGTATTATAAATACGGCGACAATAAAAACGAGCAGGCATTTAAAGCCTATTGGGACAAAATAAAGGGCAAGTAAATATATAAACTATGCCTCCCTAAGCAGAATTTTTAGGTCTGTTTAGGGAGGCATTTCTATAAAATTGTATTTATAAGATTATTAAAAGCCTGTATAAGTGCCTAGGTTACGGTTCTTTAAACGGTACACCCAAGTATTCAGTTACCGAAAGGGCCAAATTACGGGCAATATTGCCTATGTTATCTCTTATCCACTGGGCGTCTTGTGGATTGTCATGATATGCAACCTCTATAAGCACCGCCGGTGCAATGGTTCGGTTAAGCTCTGCCAAAGAGGTAGTAGGAATAAGCTGTACATTATTCGGGTCGGGATAAAGGGCTTTGTAATTGTCTGCTATAATGGTAGCCGCTCTTTTTCCGCGAACACTTTGGGTATGGTAATAAACATCTGCACCCTTTAGCTTTCCTGCCAGGTTTGGCGGTGCGGCATTGGAATGAATGGCTAAGTGCAGGTCGTAGTTTCCTTGGTTTGACTGTGCTATTGCCTGAGAAAGGGTTTGCTCAGGACTGTTTCTGCCTACTGTAATACCGCTTGCTATTAAATAGGGTATTAGCTCGTCGGCAATAAGATTCATATAGTATTCCTCGTTGCCTCCGTCTACATATGGATTGTATTCCTGTAAAGATGGACTGACAAAAACTGATGGCATAGTGGTTTTCTCCTTTGTTTACTGAAATTTATTAAATAATTCTTTAGTAGTCATTTGGTTTGTGCGAATAAATCTGCCTAATAGATACAGTGAATCCTTATCCTTTGTAATAACATTTATTTTTTCCTCACAAATAAAAGATGCTTTGAACGATAGGGCTTTTATAACCTCCTCCGAGCTGTCGCTTAATGCTCCAAAGGGATATACAAAAGCCTGTGGGGTATATTCAAGCTTTTCTTTAAATGTGTTTTGTGCCTTGGAAATATCCTGCGTAATTGCTTCTTTATATTTGTCACTGCTTTCGCCCTTCTTTTGTTTTATACCAAGTCTTCCGTTTTGAGAATGCATATTGTAGCTGTGATTTTGAATTTCAACATAGCCGCTGTTCTGCATTTCTTTTAACTGCTCCCAAGTGCAGTGTGAGTAGGACGGTGAGGGAGTATCTGTGCTTTTGGAGTACAGATCACTATAATAACCAATAGGGGAAATAACCGCCTTGCATTTGTATTTTTCCAGCAGTGGATATGCATACAAATAATTGTTATAATAGCCGTCGTCAAATGTAAGCATAATAGGCTTTTTAGGCAGTTTCTTATTATTATATACATAATCTACAAGGTCAGAAACCGTAATTGTTGTGTAGCCGTTATCCTTTAAATATTTTAAATCCTCCTCAAACTTAGCCGGGTCTATTACAAATTGTCCCTGAAGCTTTGTATCCTTTAGCATACTGTGATACATAACTATAGGAAGTTCTACACCTTTTGTGTCCGATTCACTGCTTATGCTTGCTACACTTTGAGAATTACTTGGATAAAAACCCGAATACATTACAGAAAAGCATATTGTAGTGATTATTAAAACGGCGGCAACAACCGAATATTTAGATATCCTAAAATTCAAATACATAGCATACACCCACTTCATAAAATATATATGGGATTTTTTAGGTTTTATGAAAATTTCACAAATAATTACTAAAAAAATTACAGATTAATTAAAATAAAACCCTTTACAAGTGAGTTTATTTGTGATATTATATATGTAAACGATAATCATTATCGTTATCGTTATCAAGTTGGAGGAAATATGGCAAGGAAAAATTTTAGCGAAAAGAGAGAGGCTATTTACAGCCTTATTAGAAATACCAAAACTCACCCTTCTGCTGAATGGGTTTATCAACAGTTAAAAGATAAATACCCTAACATTAGTCTTGGTACAGTGTACAGAAATATGGCTATGTTTGTAGAGCAGGGGCTAATAGTTTCTATCGGCACAGTAAACGGCAGAGAACGCTTTGACGCTGATACATCTTTACATGCGCACTTTATATGTGACGAGTGCGAGGCTGTAATTGACCTTGACTATTTGCCTTATGACAGAGAACTTGATGATTCGGTAGCGCTTAACACAGGCCATAGTGTTAAAAACCACTCTGTTTTTTTCCACGGCAAGTGTAGAAAGTGCGTCGAAAAATCATTTATTTAATTTTGCTGTAAGAAACAGCAAGCGGTATTATTATATTCATTACATTATTAGATTTGGAGGAAATTACAATGAAAAAATGGATTTGCCCTGTATGCGGATATGTTCACGAAGGAGATACACCACCTGAAAAGTGCCCACAGTGCGGCGTGCCTGGTTCAAAATTTACTGAGGCTACTTCAGGCGACATAAGCTTTGCTACTGTACACGAAGTAGGCGTTGCAAAGGGTGTTTCACAGGACATTCACGACGATCTAGTTGCTAACTTTAACGGTGAGTGCAGTGAGGTCGGTATGTATCTTGCTATGGCAAGAGTTGCAGACAGAGAGGGCTACCCTGAAATTTCAGCTGCATTTACAAAGTATGCTTTTGAAGAGGCAGAGCACGCTGCAAAGTTTGCCGAGCTGCTTGGTGAGGTTGTAACAAACAGCACAAAGAAAAACCTAGAGCTAAGAGTAGCTGCTGAAACAGGTGCTTGTGAGGGTAAATTTGACTTGGCTAAGAGAGCAAAGGCAGCCGACCTTGACGCTATTCACGACACAGTACATGAAATGGCAAAGGACGAAGCACGCCACGGTGCAGGCTTCAACGGTTTGCTAAAGAGATATTTTGGTGATAAGTAAAACATATTGGCTCTATAATAAAAGTTGGGGTAAGGAAAAGAGCCTACAAAATAAATTATAAAAAAATAAAAAAAGTAGAGCATATTTTTCCGGAATCCGTTAAAA